>NZ_PSVE01000010.1:0-141440 GCF_002931775.1 Rathayibacter sp. AY1F4 | reverse complement strand
TGACGGGATTCGGCGCGCTGCTGCTCGCGAAGGTGCTCGGCCTCAACCACACGCAGGAGTCGAGCCTCGGCCTCGTCTTCCACTACCCCGAGAGCGCCGTCGACGCCGTGCGCGCCGGGTACGCGTTCACCGGCCCGGCCCTCGAGCTCGGCGCCCTCGTCAACGGCGACGCGCGGATCGACGTGCCCGTCCGCATCCCGCTCGGCATGCTCAACCGGCACGGCCTCGTCGTCGGCGCGACCGGCACCGGCAAGACGAAGACGCTGCAGGTCCTCGCCGAGCAGCTCTCGGCCCACGGCGTCCCCGTCTTCGCCGCGGACATCAAGGGCGACCTCTCCGGCCTCGCCACTCCGGGCACCGCGACCGACGCGCTGCTCGCCCGCACCCGCGGCATCGGCCAGGACTGGCGGGCGGAGGCGGCCCCCGCCGAGTACTTCGCGCTCGGCGGCATCGGCACCGGCGTCCCCGTCCGCGCCACCGTGACGGGATTCGGCGCGCTGCTGCTCGCGAAGGTGCTCGGCCTCAACCACACGCAGGAGTCGAGCCTCGGCCTCGTCTTCCACTACGCCGAGAGCGCCGGTCTCCCGCTCGTCGACCTGTCCGATCTCCGCGCCGTGCTCACCTACCTCGTCGGCGACGAGGGCAAGGCGGAGCTCGCCGAGCTCGGCGGGCTGTCGAAGGCGACCGCCGGCGTGATCCTCCGCGAGCTGATCGCGTTCGCCGACCAGGGCGCCGACGTGTTCTTCGGCGAGCCCGAGATCGACACGGCCGAGTTCCTCCGCCTCGCCGCCGACGGGCGCGGCGTCGTCAGCCTCCTCGAGGTCCCCGGAGTCGCCGACCGACCGGCTCTGTTCTCCACCTTCCTGATGTGGCTCCTCGCCGACCTCTTCAACGACCTGCCCGAGGTCGGCGACCTCGACAAGCCGAAGCTCGTCTTCTTCTTCGACGAGGCGCACCTGCTCTTCCGCGACGCGTCGAAGGACTTCCTCGCCGCGATCACCCAGACCGTGCGCCTCATCCGATCCAAGGGCGTCGGCATCGTCTTCGTCACGCAGACCCCGAAGGACGTGCCCGGCGACGTCCTCGCCCAGCTGGGCTCCCGCGTGCAGCACCAGCTCCGCGCGCACACGCCGGACGACGCGAAGGCCCTCCGCGCCACCGTCTCGACCTACCCCGAGAGCGACTACGACCTCGGCGAGGTCCTCCAGGCGCTCCCCATCGGCGAGGCGATCGTGACGGTCATGAACGAGCGCGGCGCCCCGACTCCGGTCGCCTGGACGCGCCTCCGCGCCCCGCTCGGCTCGATGAAGCCCACCCCCGAGGCCGACCGCGAGGCGAGCGTCCAGAGGTCCCCGCTCCTCGCGCGCTACGGCACGCCCCTCGACCGCGACTCCGCCCGCGAGATCCTCACCCGCCGGCTCGACGCCGCCGCCGACGCCGAGGAGGCCCGCGCCGCCGCCGAGCAGCAGGCCGCCGACGACGCCCGCCGCGCGAAGGAGGACGCGCGTCGCGCCAAGGAGGAGACCGCGGACGCCGCCCGCCGCGCGAAGGAGCGGGCCGCCGCCGAGCGCGCCGCCGACCAGGCCGCCGAGCGCTCCCGACGGCGCACGGCACCGACCTCCCGCGGGACCCGCACCACCCGCCGCGACAAGACGGTCGTCGAGGAGGTGCTGGGCTCGAGCGCCGGCAGGACGCTGCTGCGCGAGGTGGTCCGCGGGATCTTCGGGACCGCCCGACGGCGCTGACGCGACCCGGGCCGCTCGGGGAGACGAGGCGCTAACGGGAGCATGTTAGCGTCGGTAGCATGAGTGAGAGCGGGACGACGCGGGAGCGGATCCTCCGGGCGACGGTCGAGCTGCTGGCGGACGGCGGGCGCGACGCGGTGTCGACGCGGGCGATCAGCGCGGCGGCGGGGGTGCAGGCCCCCACGATCTACCGGACGTTCGGCGACCTGCGCGGGCTGCTCGACTCGGCCGCGGCAGCCGGATTCGCCACGGCCCTCGCCGACTTCGAGCGGAGCGAGGCGCCGGCCGACCCGGTCGACGCGCTCCGTGCCGCCTGGGACCACCACGTCGCCTTCGGACTCGCCGAACCGCACCTCTACGCGCTGATGTTCACCGCGCGGCCGGGGGAGGAGTCGGAAGCGGCCCGCCTGTCCCGCGGCGTCCTCCTCGACGCGGTCCGCGCGGTCGCCGAAGCGGGCCGCCTCACCGTCGACGTCGAGCGCGCCTCCCGCCTGCTCCAGTCGGCCGCGCTCGGCTGCACCCTCACGCTGACCGCCCTCGCCGACCCCGACGACGAGCTCTCGTCCCGCTCGCGCGAGTCCGTCCTCGCGGCGATCACCACGGCGGAGGCGGGCCCCACCGATCCCGCCGCCCGTGCGGTCGTCGCGCACGCCGTCGCCCTGCGGACGGCGCTGCCGCAGATCGAGCCCCTCAGCGCGGGGGAGCGGCTCCTGCTCGACGAATGGCTCGAGCGCATCGCCGACTGACGGTCGGCGTCGCCGGAGGGTCCGTACCGCCGTCCTGTCGTCCGCGTTGTCGTAATACGGATGGCGACGGGCACGATCCGGGACCGGCACCTACGGTCGGACCATGTCGCGATCCATAGCCGCACTCTTCTTCCACCCCGTCTGCGCCGCCTGCTCGGCCCCGCTCGTCGCCCGCCGAGGCGCGTTCTGCTCCGACTCCTGCGCGCGGACGAACCACCTCTACGGCTGATCCCGCGCGCCCGGCGCGCGCCCGTCGATCGGCGGCGCCTGCTCGGCGCGACGTCGTCGGCTACGGCTGCGTGTGCGCCGGCGGCGCGAGCCCGGCGCTGCGTGAGCGCGCCGCTCCGATGGATGCCTGCACCGGTCGGCCGGGCCTCGACGATCGGCCGCACCGGTTAAACAAAACGGTGCCCGTGCTGGCGAGAGCAACGGGCACCGTTCGCGGAGGATGGGGGATTCGAACCCCCGAGGGCTTTCACCCAACACGCTTTCCAAGCGTGCGCCATAGGCCACTAGGCGAATCCTCCTGGCACGACCTGAGCCGCGACTCATCGATACTAGCCGGTGTCGGAGGCTCCCGCTGACCACGACACCGACACGCCCCGCTCTCCTCGGCCGCCGTCGTCGGTTAGACTGTCACCCGGCTCCCCGCGTGGCGCCATCCAGGCCAACTCCCCCAGGGCGGAAACGCAGCAAGGGTAACCGGGCTCTGGCGGGTGCGCGGGGGGTCTTCCTCCGTTAACGAGCAGTTCCTTTCACGGGCCGCTCGTCCGCAGGGCCGCCGGTCCGACGGGGCCGCCCGCTCCGCCGCCCGGGCGTCCGCGCCACCGCACTGCCGGCCCGCACCGCTCGAGGATGCTCCTCCACAGCCCGCGCGGTCTGCACGCCCTCCCATCCCTGGCCTCTGCTCAGCCAGGCGGAGGGACCCCCTCGGTAGGCTGGATCCGATGGTTCAGAGCATCTACATCTCGTCCGCCGAAGGTCATTCGGGCAAGTCCACGGTCGCCCTCGGCGTCCTCGATGCGCTCAGCAGCCAGGTGCAGCGGGTCGGCGTCTTCCGCCCGATCGCCCGCTCCACCTCCGAGCCGGACTACGTGCTCGAGATGCTGCTCGGCCACTCCGACTCGGGCCTCGCCTACGAGGACTGCATCGGCGTCACCTACGAGGACGTCCACGCCGACGGCGAGGCGGCGCTCTCGCGGATCGTCGAGCGGTACAAGGGCGTCGAGGCCCGGTGCGACGCCGTCGTCATCCTCGGCTCCGACTACACGGACGTCGGCAGCCCCACCGAGCTCGGCTACAACGCCCGCATCGCCGCCAACCTCGGTGCCCCGGTCCTGCTCGTCCTCACCGGCCGGGACTCGTCCCGCAGCGAGCAGCTGGGCCAGGCTCCCGCGCGCACGCCGGAGGAGATGCGCCAGATCACGGAGCTCGCCTCGGTCGAGCTGCGCACGGCCCGCGCGAGCCTCATCGGAGTGATCGCGAACCGCGCCGATCCCGACACCGCCGCCGACGCCGTCGCCGCGATCCGCGAGAGCATCCCCGCCACCGTCCCGGTCTGGGCGATCCGCGAGGATCCGTTCCTCGTCGCTCCGAGCCTGTCCCGCCTGGTCGAGGCGGTCGACGGCGTCGTCGTCGCGGGCGATCCGGAGCTGCTCGGCCGCGAGGCGCTCGGCGTGGTGATCGCCGGCATGTCGATGGTGAACGTCCTGCCGCGGCTCACCGAGGGCGGCGTCGTGATCGTCCCCGGCGACCGGCCCGAGGTCGTCCTCGCCGTGATCATGGCGTACGTCTCCGGCACGTTCCCCACCGTCACCGGCATCATCCTCAACGGCGGCTTCGAGCTGCCGGAGCCGATCGTCCGGCTGATCGAGGGCGTCGACAGCCGCGTGCCGATCGTGATGACCGAGCTCGGCACCTACGACACCGCCGTCCGCGTCACCGCGGCCCGCGGCCGCCTGGCGGCCGACTCCCCGCGCAAGCGCGACACCTCCCTCGCCCTCTTCCAGGAGGCGGTCGACGCGGTCGAGCTGCTCACCCTCCTCGACGTCGGCCGGTCCGAGGTGGTCACGCCGCTGATGTTCGAGTACGGGCTGATCGAGCGCGCGCGCATCGCCGACCGCCACATCGTCCTGCCCGAGGGCGGCGACGACCGGATCCTCCGTGCCGCCGCGACCGTGCTCAAGCGCGGCATCGCCCGGCTGACGATCCTCGGCGAGGAGGCCGAGATCCGCGCCCGTGCGGCGGGCCTCGGCCTCGACCTCGACGGCGCGCGCGTGCTGAGCACCCTCGACCCCGAGCACCGCGCGCGCTTCGCCGAGGAGTACGCCCGCATCCGCGCGCACAAGGGCATCACCTACGACCACGCCTACGACACCGTCACGGACGTCTCCTACTTCGGCACGATGATGGTGCAGCTCGGCCTGGCCGACGGGATGGTCTCGGGAGCCGCGCACACGACGGCGCACACCATCCGCCCCGGCTTCGAGATCATCAAGACGAGCCCGGGCGTCTCCGTCGTCTCG
The DNA here is from genome assembly GCF_002931775.1 of Rathayibacter sp. AY1F4. Taxonomy (NCBI): domain Bacteria; kingdom Bacillati; phylum Actinomycetota; class Actinomycetes; order Micrococcales; family Microbacteriaceae; genus Rathayibacter; species Rathayibacter sp. AY1F4. Next base: position 136,424 of record NZ_PSVE01000010.1, on the reverse strand, counting down.
AGCGTGTTCCTGATGGCGCTCGCCGACCGCGTGCTGGTCTACGGCGACTGCGCGGTGAACCCCGACCCCACCGAGGCGCAGCTCGCCGACATCGCGATCTCGTCCGCCGAGACCGCCCAGCAGTTCGGGATCGACCCCCGCATCGCGATGCTCTCCTACTCCACGGGCGAGAGCGGAGCCGGCGCCGACGTCGAGAAGGTCCGCGCGGCGACGGCTCTGGTGCGCGAGCGCCGGCCCGACCTGCTCGTCGAGGGCCCGATCCAGTACGACGCGGCGGCCGACGCGGCGGTCGCGGCCTCGAAGATGCCCGGCTCCCAGGTCGCCGGGCGCGCGACGGTGTTCATCTTCCCCGACCTCAACACGGGCAACAACACCTACAAGGCCGTGCAGCGCTCGGCCGGCGCCGTCGCCATCGGACCGGTCCTCCAGGGTCTGCGCAAGCCGGTCAACGACCTCTCGCGCGGCGCGCTCGTGCAGGACATCGTCAACACCGTCGCGATCACGGCCATCCAGGCCGCCACCCAGGCCATCGTCCCGCCCACCTCCGCCATCCCCGTGGTGCGCTAGCGGCGACCCCGCCGCCGCCCCTCCGACCCCGATCACCCCAGGAGTCCCCTCATGTCCGTCGTCCTCGTCGTCAACAGCGGATCGTCGTCGTTCAAGTACCAGCTCATCGAGATGACCACCGAGGAGACGCTCGCCAGCGGCCTCGTCGAGCGGATCGGCGAGGACACCGGCCGCACGAAGCACACCCGCGACGGGGAGTCGTTCGAGATCGAGGGGCCGATCCCCGACCACACCGCCGGCTTCGACGCGATGATCCGCGCGTTCGGCGAGCACGGCCCGAGCCTCGACGAGTTCCCTCCCGTCGCCGTGGGCCACCGCGTCGTGCACGGCGGCAAGCGCTTCTTCGAGCCCACCGTGGTCACCGACCTGGTCAAGATCAACATCGAGGACCTCGCCGACCTCGCCCCGCTGCACAACCCCGCCAACCTCGAGGGCATCGAGGCGGCGCAGAACGCCTTCCCGGACGTCCCGCACGTCGCCGTCTTCGACACCGCCTTCCACCACACGATCCCGGCCGAGGCGTCGACCTACGCGCTGCCCGCCGAGCTCGCCGAGAAGCACCGCGTCCGCCGCTACGGCTTCCACGGCACCTCGCACAAGTTCGTCTCGGAGGCCGCCGCCGCCTACCTCGGCCGCCGCCGCTCCGACCTGAAGACGATCGTCCTGCACCTGGGCAATGGAGCGTCCGCCTGCGCCGTCGACGGCGGCGTCTCCGTCGAGACCTCGATGGGCATGACCCCGCTCGAGGGCCTGGTGATGGGCACCCGCTCCGGCGACCTCGACCCGGCCGTCGTCTTCCACCTCGCCCGCAAGGCGGGCCTCTCGATCGACGAGCTCGACACCCTCCTCAACCGCCGCAGCGGGCTCCTCGGCCTCACGGGTCGCGGCGACATGCGCGACGTCCAGGAGGCGGCCGAGGCCGGCGACGAGCGGGCCCGCGCCGGACTCGAGGTCTACTACCACCGCCTCCGCCACTACATCGGCGCCTTCTACGCCCAGCTGGGCCGCGTCGACGCCGTGGTGTTCACGGCCGGAGTCGGCGAGAACGTCGCCGCCGTCCGCGCCGGCGCCCTCCGCGGCCTCGAGGGCCTGGGCATCGAGCTCGCCCCCGAGCGCAACACGTCCTCCGACCGCGGCGCCCGCCGCATCTCCACCGACGACTCCCGCGTCGCCGTCCTCGTCATCCCCACGAACGAGGAGCTGGAGATCGCTCGGCAGTCCTTGTCGGTCGTGTAGCGGCGGAGCCGCGACATCACTCGCGGTCGGCTTCCGGGGGTGGTGGCTCCCGTGGAGCGGATCCTGTCGGGCTGCCCTGAATCGCTCGCACGCGGCGGTGCTCACTCGTCGTGCAGCGGTGACCCGCTGCACGACCGCGGTCGGCCCCTCAGGGATTGCGTTCCGCGGAGCGTGAAGCGTCGGGCTGCCCTGAATCGCTCGCACGCGATTCCGGGTCGCGGCCCTCTGCCGAATACTCGGGCCCTCCTGCTGGTCGAGTAGCCGCGGGACGCGGCGTATCGAGTCCCACCGAGCGCGAGGGAGGAGATCTCGATGCGGCCGCTGTGCGGGCTGCTCCATCCGCAGGAGCCGGCTGAGGAGCCCGGCTCAGGGCAGCAGGCGCGCGTCGCCCGCGTAGAGGTTGAAGCCGGAGCCGCGGCTGAAGCCGATCAGGGTGAGGCCGGAGTCGCGAGCCAGGTCCACCGCAAGCGACGACGGGGCACCGACAGCGGCGAGCAGGGGGATGCCGGCCATCACGGCCTTCTGCACCAGCTCGAACGAGGCGCGCCCCGACACCTGCAGCAGCGTCCCCCGCAACGGCAGCCGCCCCTCCCGGAGCCCCCAGCCGACCACCTTGTCCACGGCGTTGTGCCGCCCGACGTCCTCCCGGAGCACCAGCAGCGAGCCGTCCGTGTCGAACAGCCCGGCCGCGTGGACGCCGCCCGTCCGCTCGAACACCGCCTGCGCCTCGCGGAGCCGATCGGGGAGCGAGACCAGCAGCTCCCGCTCGACCCGCAGGTCGTCCTCCGCGACGCTCCACGCCGAGTCGGTGGCGACCGCTTCGAGCGACGCGAGCCCGCACACTCCGCACGAGCTCGTCGTGTAGACCGACCGCTCGCGCTCGAGCAGCACGGCCTCCCGCCCGCCGCGGACGCTCGCGTCGACCACGTTGTACGTGTTCTCGCCCGGACCGGAGCCGCTCGCGCAGTAGCGCATCGCCGCCAGCTGCTCCGACTCGGTGAGCACCCCCTCGGACACCAGGAATCCCGCGACCAGGTCGAAGTCGTCGCCGGGCGTGCGCATGGTCACGCTGAAGCGACGTCCGCCGACGCGGATCTCGAGCGGCTCCTCGACGGCCAGGACGTCCTCGCGACGGCGGGGCGGATCGTCGGCGCGGACGGCGGTCAGGCGGGTGCGGGCGACACTGCGGCTCATGGGTCTCCTCAGGCGGTGGAGGTCATCCTCCCACCGGGAACCGGGAGCGATGCCGGGGTGCGGACGTACGATGCAGGAATGGTCGATGACGCCGAGCCCCGCGAGAGTCCGATCGACGAGAGCCGCCTCTCCGTCCGATCGCCGAAGAGACGCGCCGTCGGGATCCCCGGCGTCGCCCACGCCCTCGAGATCTCGCTCAAGCAGATGGGCCCGGCGCGCAGCGCCGAGACGCTCCTGCGGGTGAACCAGAAGACCGGCTTCGACTGCCCGGGCTGCGCCTGGCCGGAGGGCGACAAGCGCCACGTCGCCGAGTTCTGCGAGAACGGAGCGAAGGCGGTCGCCGAGGAGGCCACGCTCCGCACCGTCACCTCGGCCTTCTTCGCCGCGCACCCCGTCGCGGAGCTGGAGGAGTGGGACGACTTCGCGCTCGGCCAGCAGGGCCGGCTCACGGAGCCGATGCTGCTCGAGGAGGGCGCGACGCACTACCGGCCCGTGGGCTGGGACGAGGCGCTCGACCTCGTGGCCGAGGAGCTGCGCGCCTGCGCGAGCCCCGACGAGGCGATCTTCTACACGTCCGGCCGGACCTCGAACGAGTCGGCCTTCGTCTACCAGCTGATGGTCCGCGGCTTCGGCACGAACAACCTGCCCGACTGCTCGAACATGTGCCACGAGTCCAGCGGATCCGCCCTCACCGAGACGATCGGGATCGGCAAAGGCTCGGTGAGCCTGCGCGACGTGGAGCGGGCTCCGCTGATCATCGTCGCCGGCCAGAACCCCGGAACGAACCACCCGCGGATGCTGACCGCGCTGGAGCGCGCCAAGCGCGCCGGCGGCACCATCGTGGCCGTGAATCCGCTGCCGGAGGCGGGGCTGCTCCGCTTCCAGAACCCGCAGACCGTCCGCGGCACCCTGGGCGACGGCACGGCCCTCGCCGACCACTTCCTCCAGGTCCGGCTGGGCGGCGACCAGGCCCTGTTCCAGGGTCTGGGCAAGGCGCTGCTCGAGGCGGAGGAGGCGCGCGGCGACGTCTTCGACCACGCCTTCATCCGCGAGAGCACCGGCGGCCTCGCCGAGTACCTCCACGGGCTGCGGCAGGTCCAGTGGCACGAGATCGAGCGGGCGAGCGGGATCGACGAGACGCGCATCCGCACCGTCGCCGAGCTGATCGCGGCGTCCGAGGGCACCGTCGTCTGCTGGGCGATGGGCCTCACGCAGCACGCGCACTCGGTCGCGACGCTCAAGGACGTCGTCAACGTCCTCCTGCTCACGGGCAACATCGGGAAGCCCGGCGCGGGCGTCTGCCCGGTGCGCGGCCACTCGAACGTGCAGGGCGACCGCACGATGGGCATCTTCGAGCGGATGCCGGACTCCTTCCACGACGCGCTCGACCGCGAGTTCTCCTTCTCCTCCCCGCGCGTGCACGGGACGGACACGGTCGCCGCGATCCGGGCGATGCGCGACGGGAAGGCCCGCGTGTTCATGGGGCTCGGCGGCAACTTCGCCCGGGCGACGCCCGACAGCGGAGTGACGGAGGCGGCGATGCGCTCGCTCGCCCTCACCGTCCACGTCTCGACCAAGCTCAACCGCTCGCACGTGGTCACCGGCCAGCGCGCGCTGATCCTGCCCACCCTCGGCCGCACCGACTCCGACGTGCAGCGCTCGGGCGAGCAGCGGGTCACGGTCGAGGACTCGATGAGCGCCGTGCACGCCTCCCGGGGCCGCCTGCGCCCTCCGAGCCCGGGCCTGCGCTCGGAGGTGGCGATCCTCACGGGGATCGCGGAGCGGCTGCTCGAGGGCCGCGAGAACGTCCCGCGGGTCGACTGGGCGGGACTGCGCGACGACTACCGCCGCATCCGCTCGCACATCGCCAACGTCGTCCCCGGTTTCGACGGCTTCGAGGCCCGGATCGACGTGCCCGGCGGCTTCGTCCTCCCGCACCCGCCGCGCGACGCGCGCCGCTTCGACACCCCCTCCGGCCTGGCCCGCTTCACCGCGAATCCGCTCGAGTACCCGCGGGTGCCGGAGGGCAGGCTGCTGCTGCAGACGCTGCGCTCGCACGACCAGTTCAACACCACGATCTACGGCAAGGACGACCGCTACCGCGGGATCCACGACGGCCGCCGGGTGGTGTTCGTCCACGCCGACGACGTCGCCGAGCTGGGCTTCGCGGTCGGCGCGATGGTCGACCTGGTCTCGGAGTGGCCCGACGGCGTCGAGCGGCGGGCGGAGGCGTTCCGCGTCGTGGCGTACGACACGCCCCGCGGCTGCGCGGCCGCCTACTACCCCGAGACGAACGTCCTCGTGCCGCTGGACTCGACCGCGAAGATCAGCAACACGCCGACCTCGAAGTCGGTCGTGATCCGCCTCGAACCGGCGGCGTAGGCCTCACCAGGGCAGCGGCAGCAGGCGCACGGAGTCGCCCGCTGCCGCTCCCGGTGCGGGCACGACGGCCACGGCCTCCGAGGCGGCGAGACCGGTGAGCATGTGCGAGCGGATGCCGGCGGAGGCCCGCCAGCCGTCCTCGCCGGAGGAGACGGGCACGAGCACCGTGGTCCCCGCGCGCCCGAGCGGCTCGGCGAGGACGCCCCGGCCGAGGGGCCGGGCAGCGGCGCCCGACGCCGCGTCGAGGGCCGGCGGCAGGAAGGAGACCGCCGCGAGCAGGGCGGCGAGCGGGTTGCCCGGCAGCGCGATCACCAGCGTCCCTCCCGGCAGCAGCGCAGCCATGGTCGGGTGGCCGGGGCGCATGCCGACGCCGTCGACGAGGACGCGCGCGCCCACCGCATCGAGGGCGCGACGGACCGCGTCCACCCGGGAGCGCCCGGTCCCGCCCGTCGTGAGGAGGATCGGCGCCGTGCCCGCCAGCAGCGTCCGTGCGATCGCCTCCTCGTCGTCGCCGCGGCGCACGACCTCTCCCACGGCTCCGCCCGAGAGCTCGACCAGCGCGGGCAGCAGCGGCGTGAACGCATCGCGCACCCGTCCCGCGGGCGGCATCCCCTCGGTGTCGACCTCGTCCCCCGTGAGGAGCAGGTCGACCGCGGCGGGCGGGCGGACGTCGAGCGCGTCGATCCCGGCGACCGCGAGCAGGGCGAGGTGCGCGGGAGTGAGGCGGGTCCCGGCGCCGACCAGCACGGCTCCGCGGGCGGCCTCGTCGCCCGCGCGCCGGACGTGGCGGCCGGGCGGGAGGGGCGCCCGCGCCGTGAGCAGGTCGTCGCGGACCGCGCCCTGCTCGGACGGCAGCACCGCATCGCTCCAGTCGGGGACGGCGGCTCCGGTGACGATCGGAGCGGCGGTGCCGTCCTCGAGCGGCCAGGGCCCGGGTCCGCGCACGGCCCAGCCGTCCATGGCCGAGGAGTCGTAGTGAGGGAGCGGCCGGGCGGCGGCGACGGCGCGGTCGAGGACGGCTCCGCGGGCGTCGAGGAGGGGGACGCTCGAGACGCCGGAGCGCGCCACCGCTTCGCCGACGATCCGCCTGGCCTCGTCCCAGTCGGTCGCCTCGTGCCCGTGCGCGCTCATCCCGTCCATTCTCCCGGGGCTCGGGGCGGGCCCTGGGCAGGACCCGCCCCGTCGGTCATCCCAGGTAGCCGTTCGGGTTCAGCACGAACTTCTTCGCGGCGCCCTTGTCGAAGTCGGCGTAGCCGCGGGGAGCGTCGTCCAGGCTGATCGCGGTGGCCTGGACCGCGTCGGCGATGTGGACCCGGTCGTGCAGGATCGCCATCATCAGCTGCCGGTTGTACTTCATGACCGGGCACTGGCCCGTGGTGAAGGACAGCGACTTCGCCCAGCCGAGCCCGAGCCGGATCGACAGCGAGCCCTCCTGGGCCGCCTCGTCGACTCCGCCCGGGTCGCCTGTGACGTAGAGGCCCGGGATGCCGAGGGCGCCGCCCGCCGCGGTGATCGACATCAGCGAGTTCAGCACCGTCGCCGGCGCCTCCTTCCCCGAGTCGGCGCCGTTGCCGTGCGCCTCGAAGCCGACGGCGTCCACTCCGCAGTCGACCTCGGGCACGCCGAGGATCTGCTCGATCTGGCCGGCCGGATCGCCCTTCGAGACGTCGACCGTCTCGCAGCCGAAGGAGCGCGCCTGCGCCAGACGCTCCTCGTTGAGGTCCGCGACGATCACGACGGCCGCTCCGAGCAGCTGCGCTCCGACCGCCGCGGCGAGTCCGACCGGTCCCGCTCCTGCGACGTAGACCGTGGAGCCGACGCCGACCCCGGCGGTCACCGCGCCGTGGAAGCCCGTCGGGAAGATGTCCGAGAGCATCGTCAGATCGAGGATCTTCTCGAGCGCCTGATCGCGGTCCGGGAACACCAGGAGGTTCCAGTCGGCGTAGGGGACCATCACGTACTCGGCCTGCCCGCCGACCCAGCCGCCCATGTCGACGTAGCCGTACGCGCTGCCCGGGCGGTCCGGATTCACGTTCAGGCAGATGCCGGTCTTGCGCTCCTTGCAGTTGCGGCAGCGGCCGCAGGCGATGTTGAACGGCACGGACACGATGTCGCCGACCTTGACGAACTCGACGTCCGGGCCGACCTCCACGACCTCGCCGGTGATCTCGTGACCGAGCACGAGGTCCGACGGAGCGGTGGTGCGGCCGCGGACCATGTGCTGGTCCGAGCCGCAGATGTTGGTGGAGACGGTGCGGAGGATGGCGCCGTGCGGCAGCTTCCGCCCGATGTTCGCCGGATTGACGCCGGGTCCGTCCTTCAGCTCGAAGGTGGGGTAGTCGATGTCGATGACCTCGACGACTCCGGGGGACTTGTAGGCGACGGCTCTGTTGCCTGACATGCGGGGCTCCTTCAGATGGACGACCGCGGCGCAGTCGGCCGCGGGAGTCCTGCGCCGCTCTCGGTCCGAGTCGCGGCGCCGGGACTCGAGGGAACCGTACGGCGTCGGCCTGGTGCCGGATCGAGGCCGGTGGAGTAGCGTCTCAGGAGGCGTGCGGACGCTCGTCCACCGCCCGGTGCGAGGCCGCGAGCGCCGTGTCGAGCGCGTCCCGGCCGCCCCCGGCCAGGCCCGCCGCGTAGCCCGCGAGGAACGTGGTCAGCGGAGCCGCCGGCCGGACCACTCCGTGCGCCGCGCGACCGGCGAGGGCGAGCAGGGCGTCCGGGTCCACCGGGACCTCGCCGAGGCCGAGCGCGGAGCACAGCTCGGCCCACCAGCCGGCGAGCACCTCCTCCGTGGGGCGGGCGCCGTCGGAGGCGGAGGGGCGGGGGCCGGTCGTGTCGTCCATCCGCTCAGTCTGCGCCGCGCGGGCCCGGCAGGTCGATCCCGTGCCGGAGCGCGTCGGCGGGCGCGTCGACGTCGTCGGTCGTCCCTCCGGGCACCGTCACGAGCCGTGGGGGAAGGTCCCGGAGGAGGGCGCGCACCGAGGCGCCGTCGGGATCGCCGAGCGCAGCGAGCGCCTCGACGAGGGCCGCTCGCCGGTGCACGCCGAGGAGCTGCTGGGCTCGGCCGCTCGCGTCGACGGCCAGGAGGGAGGCCTCGACGGCGTTCGACGCGACCTCGAGCAGCGTGTGCACGGCGAGAGCGGGGGCGACGAGATCGGCGGCGAGCACGACGACCCAGTCCGGAGCGCCCGGGCGGTCGAGCAGGGGCAGCGCGGCGGCCAGGCCCGCGACCGGGCCGCCGAACGGCGGATCCTCCTGGACGCGCTCCGCGCCGTCGACGGCCGGTGCGAGCGACGACGGTCCGGCCACGACCCTCCGCTCGGCTCCGCGCACGGCTGCGAGGCCGGTGCCGAGGAGCGTCGACTCGCGGTACCGGAGGAGCGGCTTGACCGCGCCGCCGAGGCGGGAAGCGCGTCCGCCGGCGAGCACGACCGCGTCGAAGCGGGGGAGCGAAGGCGGCGGGAGCACGGGACCGAGGCTACGCGCGCTCCGGTCTCACCGTCCCGGCTCCGGTGTCGGAGGTCGCGGCTACTCTTGTCGGGTGGTAGCAGCCCTGTATCGCCGGTACCGGCCCGAGACGTTCGCCGAGATGATCGGCCAGTCCCAGGTGACGGATCCGCTCATGACGGCGCTCCGCACCAACCGCGTCAACCACGCCTACCTCTTCAGCGGCCCCCGCGGCTGCGGCAAGACCACCTCGGCGCGCATCCTCGCCCGCTGCCTCAACTGCGCGACGGGCCCGACCGACACCCCCTGCGGCGTCTGCGACAGCTGCGTCGAGCTCAGCCGCGAGGGCCAGGGCTCGCTCGACGTGGTCGAGATCGACGCGGCGAGCCACAACGGAGTCGACGACGCGCGCGATCTGCGCGAGCGCGCCATCTTCGCCCCGGCGCGCGACCGCTTCAAGATCTTCATCCTCGACGAGGCGCACATGGTCACGCCGCAGGGCTTCAACGCGCTGCTCAAGATCGTGGAGGAGCCGCCGGAGCACGTGAAGTTCATCTTCGCGACCACGGAGCCGGACAAGGTCATCGGCACGATCCGATCGCGCACGCACCACTACCCGTTCCGGCTCGTCCCGCCGGCGCAGATGCTCGACTACACGCAGGAGCTCTGCGAGCGCGAGGGCGTGCACGTGGCGGCCGGCGTGCTGCCGCTCGTGGTCCGCGCGGGCGGCGGGTCCGTCCGCGACACGCTCTCCCTGCTCGACCAGCTGATGGCCGGCTCCGAGGCCGAGACCGTCGAGTACGAGCGGGCCGTCGCCCTCCTCGGCTACACCCACGGCGCCCTGCTCGACGAGGTGGTCGACGCGCTCGCCGAGCACGACTCCGCCGAGGCGTTCGGAGCGGTCGACCGCGTCATCCAGACGGGGCAGGACCCGCGCCGCTTCGTCGAGGACCTGCTCGAGAAGCTCCGCGACCTGATCGTCGTCGCCGCGACCGGGGGAGCGGCCTCGGCCGTCCTCCGCGGCGTCTCGCAGGACGAGCTCGACCGCATGGCCGGCCAGTCGCGCGCGCTCGGCCTGGCCGAGCTCTCCCGCATCGCCGACGTGGTCAACGAGGCCCTCACCGAGATGACCGGTGCGACCTCGCCGCGCCTGCACCTCGAGCTGATGATCGCCCGCACCCTGGTGCACGGCACCGGCGCCGGCATCGCGCCCACTGCTGCCCAGGAGGAGCGCCCGCGGCACGTGGCCCCGCCGCGCGAGACCGCGGCGCCCGCTCCGCGGTCGTCCGAGGCGTCGCGCGCGTCCGAGCCGTCCCGTGCGCCCGAGCCCCACCACGCCTCGCACGCCGCCGCTCCCGGCTCGGTGCCCGAGTCCATCGCGGCCGCTCCGCGCACCGAGGCGCCGGTGACGGCGTCCGAACCGGTCGCTGCGCCGCCGGTGAAGGGGCCCGACGAGACGGCGGCCGCGCCGGAGGCGGACGAGTCCGCGCCGGCCGAGTCAGGACGCCCCCGCGCGACGACCGCCGCGGCGGCTCGTCCGGAGCCGGACGAGCAGGAGCCGTCGGATCAGGCCGCTGCGTCCCCTGAGGCGGCCCCAGCCTCGGCGCCCGCTGCCTCCGCACCCGCTGCGGCCGCGGGCGACGCACCCGCCGACGGCGCGGTCACCCTCCAGCGGATGAAGGACACCTGGCCCGAGATCCTCGAGGTCGTGCAGAAGGCGAAGATGACCGCCTGGCTGGTGGCCTACACCGCCCAGGTGCGCGCCCTCAAGGACGACGTGCTGACCCTCTCGTTCCCGAGCCAGAACGACGTCGAGTCGTTCAAGATGCCGGGAACCGCCGGGCAGCCCGGAGTCAGCGAGTACCTGCGTCAGGCGATCCAGCAGGTCCTCGGCCTGCGGGTGAAGTACATCGCCCGCGTCGAGCCGCGCGCCGCCGCCCCCGAGGCCGAGCGCGCCGCCGTCGAGGCGACCGCCGCGCCCGCTCCGGCTGCCTCGATCCCGGCCGCGACCGGCTCCGACGGCTGGGCCACGGTGGCCATCCCCGCCGATCCGACCCCTGCGGCCGAGGCGGCTGCTCCGTCCGCTCCGGTGGAGGTCCCCGCCGCGGCCGCCGAGCCGGTGCGCGCCGCTCCCGTCGCCGTCGCTGAAGCCGCTCCCGCCGGCGACGAGCCCCCGTTCGACGAGGAGCCGCCGGAGGAGGACATGCCGCCGGTCGAGCCGCCGATGCCCGACTCCTGGGCGACCGTCGCACCTCCCGGCGAGCCCGCCGCCGCGCCCGAGCCCGCCGCCCCGTCGCGGCCCGCCCCCGTCGCCGGGCGTCCGGCTCCCGCCGCGCGCCCGGTCACCCGCACGACCCGCTCGGCGACCGCCGACGGCCGTCAGCGCTACGGCGAGGCGGTCGTCCGCGAGATCCTCGGCGCCCAGTTCATCGAGGAGCAGCCCCACACGCCGCGCGGCCCCCGCGTGACCGGCGCGTGAGACCCCGCCGCCCCTCCGCCGCCCGCACCGCCACCCCCGTCCGCCCCACCCGAGAGGAGGCGACCGCATGTACGAAGGCATCGTCCAGGAGCTGATCGACGAGCTCGGCCGGCTCCCCGGCATCGGCCCGAAGTCCGCCCAGCGCATCGCGTTCCACATCCTGCAGACCGAGACCTTCGACGTCACCCGGCTCGCCGAGATCCTGCTCGAGCTGCGCGGCCGCGTGCACTTCTGCGACATCTGCGGGAACGTGGCGGAGGAGGCGACCTGCGGGATCTGCCGCGATCCGCGCCGCAGCCGCGCCGTCATCTGCGTCGTGGAGGAGGCGAAGGACGTCCCGGCGATCGAGCGCACCCGCGAGTTCCGCGGGCTCTACCACGTGCTCGGCGGCGCGATCAGCCCGATCGACGGCATCGGCCCGGATCAGCTCCGCATCCGCCAGCTGCTGCAGCGGCTCGCGGACGGCGAGGTGCAGGAGGTCATCATCGCGACCGACCCGAACCTCGAGGGCGAGGCGACGGCGACCTACCTCTCGCGCATGCTCAGCACCCTCGGCATCCGCATCACCCGCCTGGCCTCCGGGCTGCCCGTCGGCGGAGACCTCGAGTACGCCGACGAGATCACCCTCGGCCGCGCCTTCGAGGGCCGCCGGCTCGTCGAGAACTGACGCGGCCGCCGGAGTCGCATGACCGCTCCGGCATGCGGTCGACCGGTAGACTCGCCCGTCGGGTCGCGACGGCGGTCCAGCCACCGACACGGGAGCAGCACGTGAGCCTGATCGTCCAGAAGTTCGGCGGGTCCTCCGTCGCCGACGCGGAGAGCATCAAGCGGGTCGCGAAGCGGATCGTCGCCACCAAGCAGGCGGGCAACGACGTGGTCGTCGCCGTCTCGGCCATGGGCGACACCACCGACGACCTGCTCGAGCTCGCCCACCAGGTCACTCCCATCCCCGCCCCCCGCGAGCTCGACATGCTGCTCTCCTCGGGCGAGCGCATCTCGATGGCGCTGCTGGCGATGGCGATCAAGAGCATGGGCTTCGAGGCCCGCTCCTTCACCGGCAGCCAGGCCGGCATGATCACGGACGCACAGCACGGCGCCGCCCGCATCGTCGACATCACCCCGGTCCGCCTCCGCGAGGCGCTCGACGAGAACGCCGTCGTCATCGTCGCGGGCTTCCAGGGCTTCAACCGCGACACGAAGGACATCACCACCCTCGGCCGCGGCGGCTCGGACACCACCGCCGTCGCGCTCGCCGCAGGACTCGGCGCCGACACCTGCGAGATCTACACCGACGTCGACGGCGTCTTCACCGCCGACCCGCGGGTCGTCAAGAAGGCCCGCAAGCTCGACCGCATCACCAGCGAGGAGATGCTCGAGCTGGCCGCCGCGGGAGCGAAGGTGCTGCACATCCGCGCCGTCGAGTTCGCCCGCCGCCACGGAGTCACGCTCCACGTGCGCTCCTCCTTCAGCCCCAACGAGGGCACCATCGTCTACAACGCCGAGACCTCCGGCGTCGAGCAGAACGGACAAGCCGTGGAAGAGCCCATCATCGCCGGAGTCGCCGCCGACCTGAACGAGGCGAAGATCACCGTCGTCGGAGTCCCCGACATCCCGGGCAAGGCCGCGCAGATCTTCACGATCGTGGCGAAGACCGGCTCCAACATCGACATGATCGTGCAGAACGTGTCGGCTGCGGCGACCGCCCGCACCGACATCTCGTTCACCCTGCCCAAGGCCGACGGCCAGACGGTCCTCATGGCTCTCAACGCCGAGAAGGACGAGGTCGGCTTCGAGTCCCTGCAGTACGACGACCAGATCGCCAAGCTCGCGCTGGTGGGCGCCGGGATGCGCACCAACGCCGGCGTCTCCGCGAAGCTGTTCCGCTCCCTCTACGAGGCCGGGATCAACATCGAGATGATCTCCACGAGCGAGATCCGCATCTCGGTCGTCACCCGCGCCGACACCGTGAACGAGGCCCTGCGCGTCGTGCACACCGCCTTCGGGCTCGACGCCGAGGACGAGGCCGTCGTCTACGCCGGCACCGGCCGCTGACGGCCGGACACCCTCGCGATCCGGCCGTTCCTCCCGAGCGGCCGGAGCGACCGGTACCCTCTCCCTCGATCCCCCCGCCACGAGCGGCCCGCGCGCCGCACGGACGAAAGAGCACAGCATGAGCAGCACCCCCCTCCACGTGGGCGTCGTCGGCGCGACCGGCCAGGTCGGGAAGGTGATGCGCCGCCTCCTCGAGGAGCGCGACTTCCCGATCGCGTCCATCCGCTTCTTCGCCACCGCCCGCTCGGCGGGCACGACGCTGCCGTTCCGCGGCGAGGACGTCGTGGTCGAGGACGTGGAGACCGCCGATCCGTCGGGGCTCGACATCGCCCTGTTCTCGGCCGGAGCCACGGGCTCGCGCGCCCAGGCGCCCCGCTTCGCCGCGGCTGGCGTCACCGTGATCGACAACTCCAGCGCCTGGCGGATGGACCCCGAGGTCCCGCTGGTCGTCAGCGAGGTGAACCCCCACGCCATCGACCAGGCGGTCAAGGGCATCATCGCCAATCCCAACTGCACCACGATGGCCGCGATGCCGATCCTCAAGGTCCTCGACCGCGAGGCGGGGCTCACGCGCCTGATCGTCAGCACCTACCAGGCCGTGTCCGGCAGCGGGCTGGCCGGAGCGAACGAACTGGCCGGCCAGGTCCGCGCCGCCGTCGCCGACGAGCACCTGCTCGACCTGGTGCACGACGGCTCGGCGGTCGACTTCCCCGCGCCGGACAAGTACGTCGCCCCGATCGCCTTCGACGTCATCCCCTTCGCGGGGAGCCTGGTCGAGGACGGCTCGAACGAGACCGACGAGGAGAAGAAGCTCCGCAACGAGAGCCGCCGCATCCTCGAGCTCCCGGAGCTGCTGGTCTCGGGCACGTGCGTGCGCGTCCCCGTGTTCACCGGCCACTCGCTCTCCGTCAACGCAGAATTCGCCTCCGCCCTCAGCCCCGAGCGTGCTCGCGAGCTGCTGGCCGACGCGCCCGGCGTCGTGCTGCGCGAGGTGCCGACTCCGCTGGAGGCCGCGGGTAAGGACCCGAGCTTCGTCGGCCGCATCCGCGCCGACGAGGGCGCTCCGGAGGGACGCGGCCTCGCGCTCTTCATCAGCAACGACAACCTCCGCAAGGGCGCGGCCCTGAACGCCGTGCAGATCGCCGAGCTCATCGCGGCGAAGCAGCCCGTCTCCTGACCTCCGTGGACGGGGCCGGCGCCGAGCGCTCCGGCCCCTTCCGGGTGGAAAAGCCGCGAATTTGATGGGGGAGCGGGGCCCCTCCCCGCCGCGGCGTGCTCGGGCGAGCGTAAACTCGACTCTCGTGAACTCCTCGGAACCGGTCGACGTCGCCCTCATCGGTGGGGGCATCATGAGCGCCACGCTCGGCGCCCTCATCACCCAGCTGCAGCCCGACTGGACGATCGCCGCCTACGAGCGCCTCGGCGACGTGGCGCAGGAGTCGTCGAACCCGTGGAACAACGCGGGCACCGGTCACGCGGCCCTCTGCGAGCTGAACTACATGCCCGAGGCGGCCGACGGCTCCGTCGACCCGGCCAAGGCGATCCAGATCAACGAGCAGTTCCAGATCTCGCGCCAGTTCTGGTCGAGCCTGGTGGAGTCCGGCGACATCCGCGAGCCCTCCAGCTTCATCAACCCGGCGCCGCACATGACCTTCGTGCACGGCGAGGCCAACGTCGAGTACCTCCGGAAGCGCTACGAGGCGCTCAAAGACCAGCCGCTGTTCGCCGGCATCGAGTTCACCGAAAGCGTCAAGACCATCCACGAGTGGGCGCCCCTGCTGATGGAGCAGCGTCCCGCCGGCGGCGGCCCCTACGCGGCGACGCGCATGCCGGCCGGCACCGACGTCGACTTCGGCTCACTGACCCACCAGCTGTTCGACCACGTCGTCGCCCACGGCGGCACGCTCGACACCGGCCGCGAGGTCACCGACATCACCCGGCAGAAGGACGGCACCTGGCGCCTCGACCTCAAGCAGGTCGTCGGAGGCACGCCCCAGTCGGTGACCGCCCGCTTCGTCTTCGTCGGCGCCGGCGGCGGTGCGCTGCACCTCCTGCAGAAGTCGGGCATCCCCGAGATCAAGGGCTTCGGAGGCTTCCCGATCTCGGGGCAGTTCCTCCGCACCGACAACCCCGAGCTGGTCGCCCGGCACAAGGCGAAGGTCTACGGCAAGGCCGCGGTCGGCGCGCCCCCGATGTCGGTGCCGCACCTCGATGCGCGCGTCGTCGACGGCGAGTCGTCCCTCCTCTTCGGCCCCTACGCGGGCTTCACGCCCAAGTTCCTGAAGCGGGGCTCGTGGCTCGACCTGCCCCTGTCGATCCGGCCGCACAACATCGGCCCGATGCTCGCGGTCGCCCGCGACAACCTCGACCTGATGAAGTACCTGATCGGCGAGGTGCTCGCCGGCCGTGGCAAGAAGATGAAGGCCCTGCGCGAGTTCCTGCCCACCGCCCGCGACGAGGACTGGTACCTGATCACGGCCGGCCAGCGCGTTCAGGTGATGAAGAAGGACGAGAAGAAGGGCGGCGTGCTGCAGTTCGGCACCGAGGTCATCACCGGAGGGGACGGCACGATCGCCGGCCTGCTCGGCGCCTCGCCCGGAGCCTCGACCGCCGTGCCGATCATGCTCGACATCGTGCAGAAGTGCTTCCCCGACCGGATGAAGGCCTGGGAGCCGCGGATCCGCGCGATGGTGCCGAGCTACGGCTCGACGCTGAACGACGCGCCCGAGAAGGCCGAGCAGACGGTCACCGCGACCGCCGAGACGCTGGAGCTGTCCGCCTCGGTCTGATCGGCTGCGATCTGTTCGAACGTATGTTCTAATGGCTCCATGAGGTGGAGCGGGCAGTCGATCGGCACGGCCGACGAGGCCGCGCTGCCCGGGCTCGTCAAGCTCACCGACCTGGTGCGGACGGTGCGCACGCCGGAGTTCGAGGGCATCACCTTCTACGAGGTGCTCGCGAAGTCGGCGCTCAACCGCGTGCACACCTCCTCGAAGATGCCGTTCGGCTGGAGCATCAACCCGATGCGCGGCTGCACCCACGCCTGCACCTACTGCTTCGCCCGGCCCACGCACGAGTACCTCGAGTTCGACGGCGGCCGCGACTTCGACTCGCAGATCGTCGTGAAGGTGAACGTCGCCGAGGTCCTCACCCGGGAGCTCGCGAAGCCGAGCTGGGAGCGGCACCCCGTGGCACTCGGCACCAACACCGATCCGTACCAGCGCGCCGAGGGCCGCTACCGGCTGATGCCGGGCATCATCGCCGCGCTCGCCGCCTCGGGCACCCCGATCTCGATCCTCACGAAGGGCTCGCTGCTGCGGCGAGACCTGCCGCTGCTCCGCGAGGCCGCCGAGCACGTCCCGGTCGACCTCGGAGTGTCGATCGCCGTCTACGACGAGGGCCTCCAGCGCTCCGTCGAGCCGGGTGCGCCGACCGCGGCGGCCAGGCTGGCGACGGTCACCGCGGCACGGGAGGCCGGCTTCGACTGCTCGGTGTTCCTGATGCCGATCCTGCCGTTCCTCACCGACACACGGGCGCACCTCGACGAGTCGCTCCGGGCCTGCCGCGAGGCGGGCGCCAGCACGATCATGTACTCGACCCTCTACCTCAAGCCCGGGGTGAAGGAGTGGTTCCTGCAGTGGCTCGGGCAGGAGCACCCCGAGCTGGTCGACAAGTACCGAGCGCTCTACCCGGGCCGCGACGCCTACGCGCCTCTCGAGTACCGGCGCTGGCTCTCCGCGCGCATCCGCCCGCTGATGCGCGCGCACGGGCTCGAGCGCGGCGAAGAGGACCCGGCCACCGGCTCCGTCAAGTCCTCCGCCCTGAATTCGCTCGGGACGCTGCGGACCCTCGGCGGCGAGCGGCGCTCCCTCCAGCACGACGGGCTGCTGGTCGGGGAGCTCGGGCCGGAGCGCGCCGCGATCCTGCCCGGCGTCGGGCAGCCGACGCTGTTCTGAGCCGGGGGCGGGCCCGGCCGCGGCTAGGATCGTCCGCATGGTCACCCGCTCCGGTGAGCCCTCGGGCTCCTCCGCCCGGAGCGCCCGCGACGCGGCACCCCGTGCGGTCCGGCTCGGCCTGCTCGACCCGCGCGAGGACCTGCTCGCGGCGACGAGCGCGTGGATCCGCACCCACGCCCCGGACTTCGAGGTCGTCGTGGCCGCCTCCACCTGGCACGACCTGGTGACGAGCGATGTCTTCCCCACCCAGGTGGTCGTGATGGACGTCGAGCTGCGCGAGCCGATCTCGATCGAGGCGCGGATCCGGACCTGCCGGGCGGCCGGAGCCGCGGTCGTGGCGCTCTCCGCGAGCGAGGACGACGAGGTCCGCGAGCGCGCCCTGAAGGCCGGAGCGGTGCGGCACCTAGCGAAGTCGCGCCCGCTCGCCGAGGTGATGGAGCAGACCCGCGCCGCTCTCGAGATGCGATCTGCCGACGTCTCGTCCGCGCAGTGGCGGCCCCTGCCGTCCGGAGTCGCGGCGCAGCAGCGCCCACGGCTCAGCGCCGGCGAGCTGGAGGCGCTGCGCCTCTACGCGTCCGGATCGAGCACCCCCGAGGTCGCCGCCAAGATGAACGTGCAGTTCGAGACCGCGAAGACCTACCTGCAGCGCGTGCGCCGCAAGTACGTCGCCGTCGGCAGGCCCGCGAGCCGCCGGGCCGATCTGATCCGCCGCGCCGGCGAGGACGGGTTCCTCCCGTGACCGGCCCCTGCTCACCCCGGGGGCCCCGCCTCCGGACCCGCCCCGAGGAGACCTGATGGCCAAGCTGTACTTCCGCTACGGAGCGATGAACAGCGGGAAGAGCACGTCGCTCCTGCAGGCCGCGCACAACTACGAGGAGCGCGGGCACCGGGTGCTGCTGGCCAAGCCGGCCGTCGACACGAAGGGCGAGGAGCTGATCGTGTCGCGGCTCGGCGTGACCCGTCCGGTGGACATCCTGTTCGAGCCCGACGGGGACCCGGTGGCCGTCTTCACCGCGGCCCGGGCCCGCGTCCTGGCCGAGTCGAAGCGCGACGTGAGCGCTCTGCTCGTCGACGAGGCGCAGTTCCTGCCGGAGTCGCACGTCGACGATCTGCTCCGGATCGCCATCCTCGAGAACGTGCCCGTCCTGGCGTACGGCATCCGCACGGACTTCCGCACCGCCGCGTTCCCGGGCAGCAGGCGGCTCCTGGAGATCGCCCACAGCCTCGAGGAGCTGAAGACGATCTGCCGGTGCGGGCGCAAAGCGATCTTCAACGGGCGCGTCGTGGACGGCCGCTTCGTCTTCGACGGCGATCAGGTCGCGATCGACGGAACGGCGGTCACCTACGAGTCGCTGTGCGGCGCGTGCTACCTCCAGGAGAGCCGCGGCCGGCTCCGCGGCTGACCGGTCGAGCGTTCCTCACCGGTGCGACACCCCTCCGAAACGAGGAAGTGGGTAGCCTGACGACGTGACAACACCGGAAACGGAATTACGCCTTTCGAAGCAGCAGGAAAGGTCGGGGGAAACGATGACGGCGCAAGGGGCACCGCTGAGGCGTCGGCCGTCGTGGGAGCAGGACTACCGGCGACGGCTGCTCATCACGGACGTCGTCGCGATCGTCCTCTCCGTCTTCGGCACGCAGCTCTTCTGGTTCGACCTGAACCTGAACTCGGACCTGGGGTTCAAGAACCCCGCCGACATCGCGGTCAGCTACACCTGGGTGTCCGTCGCCCTGTCGGTCGGCTGGCTCCTCGCCCTCCAAGTCTTCGACACGCGCGACCGCCGGATCGTCGGCACCGGCTACGTCGAGTACCGCCGCGTCGTCGACGCCTCCATCTGGCTCTTCGGCATCGTCGCGATCATCGCCTACCTGCTCCAGATCCTGCTCGCGCGCGGCTACATCATCACGGCGTTCCCCGCCGGGATCGTGCTGATCTGCGTCGGCCGCCTGGTCTGGCGCTCCTGGCTCACCCGGCAGCGCCGGGCGGGCCGCTTCTCGAGCCAGGTCGTGCTCCTCGGCTCCCGCGCGAGCGTCCTGCACACCGCGCGCGAGCTGCGTCGCGGCACCGAGGCCGGCTACAAGCTCGTCGGCGCCGTCTCGACCTCGGTCGGCGGTGCGGACGCGCTGCGGAGCGAGCAGGAGCTCTCGGGCCTCGCGGTCCACGGGTTCACCGGGATCGACGGCGTCCGCGCCGTGATGGACGCCACCGGTGCCGACACGGTGGTCGTCACGAGCTCCGACGAGCTGGCGCCGCAGCGGATCCGCGAGCTGAGCTGGACGCTCGAGCCCGGGCGCGAGCACCTCGTCGTGGCGCCGAGCCTCACCGACATCGGCGGTCCGCGCATCCACACCCGCCCCGTCGCGGGCCTTCCGCTGATCCACGTCGAGACCCCGCGCTTCGACGGCCGCCAGCGGTTCGCCAAGCGCCTCTTCGACATCCTGGCGTCGACCATGCTGATCATCCTCAGCGCGCCGGTGCTCGTCGTCGTCGCCGTGCTGGTCAAGGTCACCAGCCCCGGGCCCGTGCTCTTCCGGCAGGAGCGCATCGGCCTGAACGGCGCGACCTTCGAGATGCTGAAGTTCCGCTCGATGGTCGTCGACGCGGAGGCGCGACTGGCGGCTCTCGCGTCGCAGCAGCGTGCGGAGGGGAACTCGATCCTCTTCAAGATGGCGAAGGACCCGCGCGTCACCCGGGTGGGCGCGATCCTCCGGCGCTTCAGCCTCGACGAGCTGCCCCAGTTCCTGAACGTCTTCCGCGGCGACATGTCCCTGATCGGCCCCCGCCCGCCGCTGGCCCGCGAGGTCGAGCAGTACGAGGAGCACGTGCACCGCCGCTTCCTGATGAAGCCGGGCATCACCGGGCTCTGGCAGGTCAGCGGACGCTCGAACCTCTCGTGGGAGGACACCGTCCGCCTCGACCTGTACTACGTCGAGAACTGGTCGATGACCGGCGACATCGTCATCCTCTTCAAGACCGCGCGCGCCGTCCTCGCCCGCGACGGGGCGTACTGATCGCCGGGGGGAGGGGCGCCGAACCCCGCACCCTGTCCGTCTCAGTCCTCGAGACCCCGTTCCGGGTGGTCTTCGGACGCGGCGTCGGCGACGAGGACGCGGCGCGGATCGCCGACAGCTGGGCGGCCTGCGCGTCCGAGCCCGACGCGGGAGCACGCGACGTCCTCGCCGAGGTGGGGCACGACCCCTCCGTCCCGGTCGACGGCTCGCCCCGGGTCTCGAGCGCCACGCTCGCGCAGCTCGAGGAGTCCCTGACCTCGACCCTGACCCTCGAGGCGATCGGCGCCCGGCGCGCCGACCTGCTGATGCTCCACGCCTGCGGGATCTCCGACGAGTCCGGCCGCGTGCTGGCCTTCGTCGCCGCCTCCGGGACCGGCAAGACCACCATCGCCCGGACGCTCGGGTCCCGCTTCGGCTACGTCACCGACGAGACGGTCGGCGTGACCCCGGAGGGGCGCGTCCTGCCCTATCCCAAGCCGCTGTCGGTGAAGCCGCTGACCGGATCGGCGCCGAAGGCGCAGCTGGCCCCCGGGTCGCTCGCCCTCCGACCGGTCCCGGAGGCGCCCCTGCGTCTGGCGGGCGTCCTCCTGCTCGAGCGCCGCGACGGCGTCGGGACGCCCTTCCTCGAGCACGTCGACCCGGTCGACGCGATCGAGGATCTGGTGCCGCAGACCTCGTACCTCTCGGCCCGACCGCGGCCGATCGCCGATCTCGTCCGCACCCTCTCGGCGCTGGGCGGCGTCCGGCGACTGGTCTACTCCGAGGCCGCGAGCGTGGTGCACCTGGTCGAGGAGGTCTTCGCGTCCCTCGGCGCCGAGGCCCCGTCCGCCTGGTCCGAGGTGGTCTCCGTGCAGCTCGACGCTGTGGGCGAGGCCCTGCCCGGCACCGTCCTGCGCACCCCTGCGGACGACGCGGTGGAGCTCGCCGACGGCCAGCTGCTCGTGTTCTGCGGCGGCACCCTCGTGCGCCTGTCCGGCATCGGCCCGACGATCTGGCGCCACGCCGGCCGGGGCTCCGATCTGCCCGGTCTCGTCGCCGCGGTGCTCGAGGAGGCGGGCCCGCCGCCCGCCGGCGTCGATGCGGCAGCGGTCGTCGAGTCCGCCCTGGTCGAGCTCGAGGGCCTCGGAGTGATCACGAGAGGGACTCCGCCGCAGCCCACCCCCGACGGGTGGCACGGTTGACGCGCCTGGCGCCGAGGGCGCGGAAGCGCTGTGTCAGAATTCGGAAGAACCCGTCTCCGGCGCCCGCCGCGTGATCCGTACCAGCGAAGGAAATCTGACTCTGTGGAACTTCGAGACGTCCTCCGGCTCCTGCGCGACCACTGGATCCCGATCGTCGCGGCGATCCTCCTCGGCACTCTCGTCGCCTTCGGCTGGTCGCTGACGCAGAAGCCGCGGTACGTCGCCGACTCGCAGGGCCTCGTCTCCGTCGCCACCACCGGTGCCGACGACAGCCAGGCGATCTACACACAGCAGATCGCGCAGTCCGTCGCCAAGTCGAGCCTCGCCACCTACGTCCCGATCGCCACCTCGCGCGACGTGGCGCAGATCGCGATCGACAGCCTCGGCCTCGACGTCTCGCCCGCCACGCTGATCTCGGCGATCGCGGTGCAGGCCGACACGGTCGCCCCGGTGATGAAGGTCAGCGCCACCGCCTCCACCCCCGAGGGCGCGCAGAAGCTCGCCGACGCCTGGGTCGCGGCCATCGCCACCAAGGTGCAGCAGGTCAACCAGGAGACGGGCGTCGGCGACACGGTCTCCCTCACCGTCCTGCAGACCGCGGCGCTCCCGTCCTCGCCGGCGTTCCCGAACCTGCGCCTCGTCCTCGCGGTCGGCGCGCTCGCGGGCCTCGTCCTCGGCCTCGTCTACGCGTTCGTCCGCAACACGCTGGACCGGCGCATCCGCACCGCCGAGATGGTCGAGCGCCTGTTCGACCTCCCCGTGGTCGGCACCCTCCCCGTCGACAAGCGCCTCAGCGAGACCAACCGCATCGTCCCCGAGGCCGACACGACCGACTACATCAAGGCCGACGGCAAGCACGCACTCGCCGAGGCGCTGCGCGAGCTCCGCACGAACCTGCAGTTCATGAACATCGACAGCCCGCCGCGCATCATCGTCGTGACGAGCCCGCTGCCCTCGGACGGCAAGTCGACGGTGACCGCGAACCTCGCGGTGACGCTCGCCGCCTCCGGCCAGCGCACCGTCGTCGTCGACGGCGACCTCCGCAAGCCGACGGTCGCCAAGTCGTTCGGCCTCGTGCCCGGCGTCGGCCTGACCGACCTGCTGATCGGCAAGGCGGAGCTGCAGGACGTCCTGCAGCCGTGGGGCCCGTCCGGCAACCTCTGGGTGCTCGGAGCCGGGTCGATCCCGCCGAACCCGTCCGAGCTGCTCGGCTCCAACGGCATGGACATCCTCCTGCACGAGATCGCCCGCGAGGCCATCGTGATCGTCGATGCGCCGCCGCTCCTGCCCGTCACGGACGGCGCCATCCTCACCGCCCGCACCGACGGAGCGCTCGTGGTCATCTCGGCGGGCAGGACGACGACCGACGAGCTGGGCAAGGCGATCCAGAACCTCGAGCGGGTCAGCGGCCACACCCTCGGCGTCATCCTCAACCGCGTGCCCGCGCGCGGCCAGGTCGGCCGGGGCTACGGCTACTACTACACGAGCTACTACGGCTCCGAGCGATCGGGCGCCCGCCCGGACACGGCCGTCGAGCCCGAGCCCGCGTCGACCTCGGCCTGAGCGCCCCGCGATGATCTTCCCGGGAGACGACTCCGCCCGCCCCGCCCGCCGGAGCTGGCGACCGGACGAACCGGTCGCCGCCTCCGCCGCCCCCGTCTTCACCGTGCTCTCGGTCTGCACCGGCAACATCTGCCGGTCGCCGATGGCGCAGCAGCTGCTGCGCGCCGCGCTCTCCGACGCGACCTCGCCCGCGGGAGGTCCGCTCTTCGCGTTCACGAGCGCCGGAGTGAGGACGCGCGACGGACTGCCGATGGACCCGGTCTCGGCCCGCTTCTCGGCTCAGCACGGGGGAGACCCGGCCGCGCACACGAGCGCGGTGCTCGGCGACGCGATCGTCGGCGACGCCGACCTCCTGCTCACGATGACGCGCGACCACCTGGTCGACGCCTCCCGGCGCTTCCCGTCGCTCCTCCTCCGCGGCTTCACGCTGCTCGAGTTCGCCCGCGTGCTGCCGTTCGTCCTGCGGGAGGTGCCGCTGCCGACGGTCGAGGACCCCGCCGCGCGGCTCCGCGCCGTCGTGCGGCTCGCCGCCGCCCACCGCGGGCGCGCCCCGCGGGGCGAGGGCGGCGACGACATCGAGGACCCGATCGGCCGCAGCGAGGCCGTGCACGAGCGCGTGGCGGCGCAGATCGCGGCGGCTGTCGCCGACGTCTCCCGTGATCTGAGAGCATTGGCGCGGCGGTAGTCGCGCGTCCGCGGGCGCGCTGACGCCTCGCCGCATCGCATCGCTCCTCCTCACCGTCGCGACCGCGACACGAACCCGCCACGATTCGGAGAACCCCTGTGAAGCTTTCTGTCATCGGCTGCGGCTACCTCGGTGCCGTCCACGCTGCCGCCATGGCCGAGCTCGGCCACGACGTCATCGGCATCGACGTCGACCAGAAGAAGATCGACGCCCTGGCCGCCGGCACCGCGCCGTTCTTCGAGCCCGGCCTCCCGGAGCTGCTGTCCTCCGGCGTCGCCTCCGGGCGCCTGCGCTTCTCGACCGACATGGCCGACGCCGCCGGTGCGGCCGTGCACTTCGTCGCCGTCGGCACCCCGCAGAAGCCGGGCGAGAACGCCGCGGACATGACCTACGTCGACTCGGCGATCGACGGTCTCCTGCCCTACCTCGAGGCGGACTCCCTCGTCGTCGGCAAGTCGACCGTCCCCGTCGGCACCGCCGCCCGCCTGGCCGACCGCATCGCCTCCTCCGGTGCGACTCTCGCCTGGAACCCCGAGTTCCTCCGCGAGGGCTTCGCCGTGAAGGACACGATCAGCCCCGACCGCCTCGTCTACGGCGTGCCCGCAGGCGAGGCCGGAGCAGCGGCGAAGGCGACCCTCGACGAGGTCTACGCGACGGCGCTCGCGGCCGAGACCCCGCTCGTGGTCACCGACTACGCCACCGCCGAGCTGGTGAAGGTCTCGGCCAACGCCTTCCTCGCGACCAAGATCTCGTTCATCAACGCGATCGCCGAGATCGCGGAGGTCACCGGCGCGGACGTCACGCAGCTCGCCGACGCGATCGGCTACGACGTGCGGATCGGCCGCCGCTTCCTGAACGCGGGCATCGGCTTCGGAGGCGGCTGCCTCCCGAAGGACATCCGCGCCTTCTCGGCCCGCGCCGACGAGCTCGGCGTCGGCGAGTCCGTCGCCTTCCTCAAAGAGGTCGACGCGATCAACCTGCGTCGCCGTCAGCGCGTCGTCGACCTCGTCACCGAGGGCCTGGGCGGCTCCGTCGAGGGCCGCCGCATCGCGGTGCTCGGTCTGGCGTTCAAGCCGGAGTCGGACGACATCCGCGACTCGCCGTCGCTCGACGTCGCCGCTCGCCTGCACGACCTCGGTGCGACCGTGGTCGCGACCGACCCCGAGGCGATCGAGAACTCGCGCCGCCGCTACCCCGAGATCACCTACACGACCGACGTCGACGAGGCGCTGGCCGGTGCCGACGCCGTGGTCGTCGTGACGGAGTGGAAGCAGTTCCGCGCCCTCGACCCCGCGGCCACGGCGGCGAAGGTGGCCAACACCTTCCTCGTCGACGGTCGCAACTGCCTCGACCCCGCCGCCTGGCGTGCGGCCGGCTGGGAGTACCGCGGCCTCGGCCGCTGACGCGGCAGAGCCGTCGTCTCAGCGGACGCGGCTCGGCTGATCCGCCACGACGCCGGAGGTGCCGCGGAGGGGGATGTGCGCGAAGGCGTCGTCCCACTCCGCCGCCCTCCGGCGTCGTCGTGCGCGGACGACCATCCGGAGCAGGACGCCGGCGACCGCGCCGAGGAGGGCGCCGGAGGTGTTCATCACGACGTCGTCGACGGTGGCGAAGCGCGCCGAGAGGAAGAGCAGCTGGCCCGCCTCGATCAGCGAGCTCACGACGGCGCCGACGGCCACGGCGACCCACGCCCTCCGGAGCCGCAGGTTGAGGGCCAGGAGCAGCCCCAGGGGCACGAACAGGGCGATGTTGGCCGTCGACTCGATGAACGCGTAGTCGACCATCGGGAGGCCGTGCCGGGCGAACCAGGAGGTCACCCGGCCGAGATCTCCCCGCACTCCCGCATCGACGGGCGTCGGCCAGAAGGCGATCGCTGCGAGCGCGACCACGTAGGGCACGCCGATGGCGAGGGTGAGGCGGGTGAGCGACCGGGTCACGGTGCTCCTCTCGTCGGTCGTCGGGCGGAGGCGGCGACGACGGCGGAAGAACAGTCTCGCTCCCGGCTGCTGGGATCGGGCCGGGAGGCGCGGGGGAGTGGGCTGGAGGCACGCCCGTGCGCAGGACGCTCGGGACGCGGACGGGGGTGCTGGAGCCGGAGAGCGCAGGGCGGTGATCGGGCCGGCTCCGTCGACGACCCGGCGACGACCCGGCTCCGACCCGGGCGAGCATCCACCTGCGGGCGACCCCCGCCACAGCAGAATTCCGAGAACGCCCGGGGAACGACGAAGCCCGGCCGGATCATCGATCCTGGCCGGGCTTCTCACCGGTCGGGGTAGCGGGATTCGAACCCACGACCTCCTCGTCCCGAACGAGGCGCGCTACCAAGCTGCGCCACACCCCGGTGTGCTCATCACGGAGAACCGCTCACGAGCCTCGACAATAGTAGCCGATTTCCGGACCGCCGTCGGACACCCCTCGTCAGGCCGCCGGAGTGAGCGTGACGAGGGTCACCTCGGGTCGGCAGGCGAAGCGCACCGGGGCGTAGATCGAGGTGCCGACTCCGGCGGACACGTTGAGGTACGAGCTGCGCAGTCCGTTGTCCCACGTCGTCGAGCCGGCGACCTTGTCGCGCGGGATGTCGCAGTTGGTGACGAGGGCGCCGAAGCCCGGGACGCAGACCTGCCCGCCGTGCGTGTGCCCGGCGAGGATCACCTCGGCGCCGCGGGCGACGAAGTCGTCGAGGATGCGCTGATAGGGCGCGTGCGCCACGCCGATGCTGACCCCGGCCGGTCCGTCCTCCGCCCCGCGCAGCTCGTCCACGGCTCCGGCGACGAGGTCGATGCGGTCGAGGCCGATGTGCGGGTCGTCGACGCCGAAGAACTCGATGCGCGTCCCCTTCACCGTGATGCTCTCGGCGCGGTTGTTGAGGTCCACCCAGCCGAGCCCGTCCGAGAAGAAGCCGGTCAGCCCGTCGGTGTCGAGATCGGCCTCGTGCTGCTTGGGGTTCTTGGAGGGGCCGACGAAGTAGCGGAGCGGGTTCTTGATCCGAGGGCCGAAGTAGTCGTTGGATCCGTTGACGAAGGCGCCGGGGATCCCGGCGAAGGGCTCCAGGGCCCGGCGGATGCCGAGCACGCCGTCGCGGTGGCCGAGGTTGTCGCCGGTGTCGACCACGACGTCGGGCGCCAGGGCGAGGAGCGAGCGGATCCACTCCTGCTTCTTCGTCTGCCACGGGGCCATGTGCAGGTCCGACACGTGCAGGACGCGGATCGGCTCGGAACCGGCGGGCAGCACCGGGAACGACGTGCGCCGGACGGTGAACAGCGTCCGCTCGACGCCGATGCCCCAGGCCGCGGCGACGGCTCCGGCCGCGGCGACGGTCGCGAGGGCGGTGGTGAGGGGGCGACGGGTGCGTCCGGTCATGGGTCCTTCTCTCGCACGTCGGCCGCGAGCGCGGCCGCGTTCATTCTGCCGGACGCTCCCTCGGGAGCAGCCGGGGGTGCGGGGGCTCAGCCCGCGCGGGGCGGGGCGCCCGGTCCGGCGCTGATCTGCAGGGTGATCTCCGCGCCCCGGGAGACGCGCGACCCGGCGGGCGGGTTCGTCTGCGCGACCGTCCCTGCCGGGCGGTCGGAGGGGACCGGAGAAGTGTCGATGCGGACCGTGAAGCCGACGGAGCGCAGGCGTGCGGCCGCCGCAGAGGGGCTCTGGCCGGTGACCTGGGGCACGGCCTCCTGCGGAGCGTCGACGAGCGAGCGGACGGGAGCCGGGAAAGCCGTCCCACCGTACTTCGCGTCGGCGACGCGCATGATGCGCGGCCAGATCTGGTGGCGCACCTGACCGGCGTTCACCCGGTTGAGACTGAATCCGCGCATGGAGGTGAAGCCGGTCACGTTGCCGACCCAGGTGGCGGTGGCGACCTCGGTGCTCGCGCCGACCATCCACGTGTGCAGCGCGTCGTCCGTGGTGCCGGTCTTGCCGATGTGCGGCACTCCGGTGCGGGGGTTGGAGGGGGCGCCGGTGCCGCCCGTCACCACCTGCTGCAGGGCGTAGCCGGCGGTCGCGGCCACCTCCTCGGACATCCCCTGGCTGCACTCGGAGGCGGGCGGCGCGACGTCCGCGCCCGTGCGGTCGACGATCCGGTCGATCGCGATGGGCGTGCAGACGGTGCCCTTGTTCGCGAAGCCGGCGAAGGCCGTGGCCATCGTGAGCGGAGCGATCTCGTTGGTGCCGAGGATGGTCGGCGCGAGCTTCTGCAGCTCGGTCCCGTCGGCACGGTGCACGCCCATCGCCAGCGCCGTGTTGCGGATGCCGCAGAGGTCCAGCTGCTGGGCCATGGCGGCGAACGAGGTGTTGATCGAGCCGGTGGTGGCCTGCAGAGCCGTGGTCACGCCTCCGTTGCCGCCCTCGTCGTTCCCGGGGTTCCAGGACTCGCCGTAGTAGACGCCGTCGGGCTCGCAGCTGTCACGGAAGGTCGTGTAGGCGCGGCGGGTGCCGTCGACGCTCTCGCCGAGCGAGTGCCCCTCCTGCAGCCACTCCGCGAGGGTGAACACCTTGTAGGTCGAGCCGACCTGGAATCCCGAGGAGCCGCCGTACCCGAAGTCGGTGTTGTAGTTGACGCTCGTGTAGTTGGGGCCCGTCAGGTCGGGATCGTTGGAGTAGTCCTTGTTCTGGGTCATAGCGAGGATGCGGCCGGTGCCGACCTCGACCGAGACGCTCGCGCTGCCGATGTTCACGTTCGCCATCGACTTGGGCACCCAGTCGTCGGTGGCCGAGACGGCGGCCTGCTGCAGGTCGGAGTCGAGGGTCGTGTAGATCCGGTAGCCGCCGCGCTTGAAGGTGGCGTCGCGCTCGTCCTGGCTCGCACCGAACGCGTCGTCGTTCTTGATGACCCAGGTGACGTAGTCGCAGAAGAAGGCCGCGACTCCGGCGGTCTGGCAGCCGGTGCTCGGCTCGGTGATGTTCGGCGTCACGGGCTCGGCGACGGCCGCCTGCGCCTGCTCGGACGTCACCTTCGACTCGAGGTCCATGCGGGTGACGATGTAGTCGCGCCGGTCCCGGGTCTGCGGGTAGCCCTCCGCGGCGGGGTTCGCCGGGTCGCCGGGCCGGTCGAAGCGGAACTTCTCGGGGTTGTTCACGATCGCGACGAGCGCGGCGGACTGCGCGAGCGAGAGGTCCTTCGCGCTCACTCCGAAGTAGTAGCGGGCGGCCGCCTCGACGCCGTAGACGGTGCCGCCGAACAGGGCGATGTTGAGGTAGCCCAGCAGGATGTCGTTCTTCGGGTACTCCTTCTCGAGCCCGATGGCGAGCCGCATCTCGGCGACCTTGCGCTCCGGAGTGGTCTCCGTGGCCTCGCGGTAGGCCGCGTCGCGCTCGATCGGATCGCTGAGCGCCTCCGCCTTCTGCACGAGCACGTTCTTGACGTACTGCTGCGTGATGGACGAGCCGCCCTGGACGTCCCCGCCCATGGCCGTGGTCGCGGCCGCGCGGACGGTGCCGAGCAGATCGATGCCGCCGTGCTCGTAGAAGCGGGGGTCCTCGGAGGCGACCACGGCGTCCTTCACGAACGGCGAGATCTCGTCCCAGCCCACTTCGACGCGGTTCTGGGCGTAGAAGGAGGCGAGCAGCACGTCGCCGCCGGAGGAGTCCTTCGCGTACACGTCGCTCTTCTCGGCGAGCGTGCCGATCTCGAGGTACTCGGGGAGGTTGTCGAACATCTCCACCGTGTTGCCGGCGGCCATGCCGCTCAGCGCGATCGCCGGCGTCACCGAGGCGGCCACCAGGACTCCCGCGACGACGCTCATGGCGACGATGCCGATCAGGCCGCCGACGGCGCCCCCGATGGTCTTCACGACTCTGGTCCCGCCCTGCCCCGACATAGAATCAGCGTAGTCGCCGCGCTCGGACGAGCCGCGGCGCTCATCCCGCCGACGCGCGGCGCTCAGCAGTCGTCCCGCACCGGCCGCACCCGAGGAGAGCCATGTCCGTCCCGCGCTGGGAGTACATCACCACCCCGCTGATGATCCACAACACCACGGCGATCCTGAACACCTGGGGATCCGAGGGCTGGGAGCTGGTCCAGATCGTGACCGGTCCCGAGGGCGGCCTCGTCGCGTACCTCAAGCGCCCCGTCGCCGAGGCCGGCGCGTGATCGCCGAGCGTCTCGCGGAGCTCGGCGTCGAGCTGCCCGCCGTGGCGGTCCCCGCCGGCGCCTACGTCCCCGCCGTCGTGCACGGCGGCCTCGTCTACACGTCGGGGCAGATCCCCTTCGTCGACGGCGCTCTGCCGCTGGTCGGCAAGGTCGGCGACGAGGTGTCGCCCGAGCAGGCGAAGGAGCTGGCCCGCACCTGCGCCCTCAACGCGCTCGCGGCCGTCGCCGACGCGATCGGATCGCTCGACCGGGTGACGCGGATCGTGAAGCTCACCGGCTTCGTCGCGTCCGCCTCCGGCTTCACCGGGCAGCCCGGCGTGATCAACGGCGCCTCGGAGCTGCTCGGCGACGTGTTCGGCGAGCCCGGCCGTCACGCGCGCTCGGCCGTCGGGGTGGCGGAGCTGCCCCTCGGCGCTCCCGTCGAGGTCGAGCTGATCGTCGCCTTCGACTGACGCACCGCCCCCTCCGGCCCACGCGGCGGGAGGGGGCGGCGCCCGGTCAGTCCGCGGCGATCGCGGAGGAGATCACCGCCATCACCTGCGTGTCCGCGAGCGTCGTCGTGTCGCCCACGGCACGTCCCTCCGCCACGTCGCGCAGCAGCCGGCGCATGATCTTCCCCGAGCGGGTCTTGGGCAGCTCCTGCACCACGAAGATCCGCTTCGGGCGGGCGATCGCGCCGATGTGCTCGGCGACGTGCGCCTTCAGGGTGGCCTCGAGCTCGTCGTGCCCGTGGGCCAGCGCCTCGGCCTGGCTCGCCTTCGCGATCACGAACGCGACCACGGCCTGACCGGTGGTCTCGTCCGCGGCTCCCACGACGGCCGCCTCGGCGACGACCGGGTGCGAGACGAGGGCCGACTCGATCTCGGCGGTCGAGAGGCGGTGGCCGGAGACGTTCATCACGTCGTCCACGCGCCCCAGGAGCCAGAGGTCGCCGTCCTGGTCGCGACGCGCCCCGTCGCCCGCGAAGTAGCGGTCGCCGAACTTCGACCAGTAGGTCTCGACGTACCGCTCCGGGTCGCCCCAGATGCCGCGCAGCATCGCCGGCCAGGGCTCGGTGATCACGAGCAGTCCGCCCTCGTCGGCGCCGACCGGCGTCCCGGAGTCGTCGACCACGTCAATCGAGATCCCCGGCAGAGCGACCTGCGCCGACCCGGGCTTGAGAGTCGTCACCCCGGGCAGGGGGGACACCATCATCGCGCCGGTCTCGGTCTGCCACCAGGTGTCGACGATGGGGGTGCGGCCGCCGCCGATGACGTCGCGGTACCAGACCCACGCCTCCGGGTTGATCGGCTCGCCGACCGATCCGAGCAGGCGCAGGCTCGAGAGGTCGAAGCGCTGCGGGATCTGCCGGCCGAGCTTCATGAAGGAGCGGATCGCCGTGGGCGCCGCGTAGAGGATCGTCACGCCGTGCTTCTCGACGATCTCCCACCAGCGGCCGGGATGCGGGCTGTCGGGAGTGCCCTCGTACATCACCTGGGTGGCGCCGTTGGCGAGCGGGCCGTAGACGACGTAGCTGTGTCCGGTGATCCAGCCCACGTCCGCGGTCGACCAGTAGACGTCCGACTCGGGGTGCAGGTCGAAGACCGCGCGGTGCGTGAAGGCGACCTGGGTGAGGTACCCGCCGCTGGTGTGCAGGATGCCCTTGGGCTTCCCGGTCGTGCCGCTCGTGTAGAGGATGAAGAGGGGCTGCTCGGCGGGGAACGGCTTGGCGACGTGGTCGGCGTCGACCGCCACGATCTCCTCGTGCCACCAGAGGTCGCGCCCCTCGTGCCAGGCGACCTCGTTGCCTCCGCGGCGCACGACCAGGACGTGCTGGATGCTGGACTCTCCGCCGAGGGCGAGCGCGGCGTCGACCGCCGGCTTCAGGGGCGAGACAGCGCCCTTGCGCCAGCCGCCGTCGGCGGTGATGACGAGTGTCGCCTCCGCGTCGTCGATCCGCGCGCGGAGGCTCTCGGCGCTGAAGCCGCCGAAGACGACGGAGTGGACCGCCCCCAGCCGGGCGACGGCCAGCATCGCGATGACCGCCTCCGGGATCATGGGCAGGTAGATCGCGACGCGGTCGCCGGCGCGGACGCCGAGGCTCGTGAGCAGGTTCGCGGCGCGCTTCACCTCGGCGGTGAGCTCGGCGTAGGTGATCGAGCGGGAGTCGCCGGGCTCGCCCTCCCAGTGCAGGGCGACGCGGTCGCCGTGGCCGGCCAGGACGTGGCGGTCGAGGCAGTTGTAGGCCACGTTCAGCGCACCGTCGTCGAACCACTTCGCGAACGGGGGCTCGCTCCAGTCGAGCGTGCGCGTGAACGGCCGGTGCCAGTGCAGGAGCTCGCGGCTCCGGTCGGCCCAGAAGGCGAGGCGGTCGGCCGCGGCCTCGTCGTAGAGCGCGGCGGTCGCGACCGCTCCGGCGGCGAGATCGGCCGGCGGCGGGAACCGGCGGGTCTCGTGGAGGAGGTTGTCGATGGCGTTCCGGTCGGCGGCCGGGGCGTCGGGGGGAGTGGACATCTGCGATTCGCTCCTTCGCGAGTGAGACGTTCGCCGGCCCGCGCGGTCGGCGTCGCACCACCGTAGCGCCCGCCTCCAGCGCGGATCGCCGAGCGCCGCAAGCTGGGTGCGGGGCGGGTGTCGGATAAGAGTCCGCAGAGAACAGGATCCGGGCTTGGCGAATCGCGATCCGTCCCCTACAGTTGCATACGGCCGAATGAACTTCGGCCCAGCGGCGCAAGTGATTCCCCCCAATCCAGCGCCGCCGAGGCGGCACCTGTTCCCCCCAATGGGTGCCGCCCCCTTCTTCCCGCCGGATCCGGCGGACGGACGCCCCCGCTCGAGCCCTGCTCGCGGGGGCGTTTCCGCGTCGCCGGGACGTCTCCGTCGCGGGACGTCTCCTCGTCGACCGGGCTTCTCTGCGCCGTGGGGACCTCTCCTCGGAGCGGCTCCCTGGCGGGAGCTCCGGGCCGCCCCTGCGCGCGCGTTCGGCCCGGGTCGTTCCTCCACAGGCGCCGACGCGGGCGTCTCTCCTCCGATCGGGCAGGGAGCGCCCCGGCGCGCGGAACGGGCTCGTAGCGTGCCGGGATGACCCGCGACTTCGTCCCCCTCGTCCCCGCCGAGCACCGCCGCGACCCGCTGCCGGTGCGGCCCGCCGCCGCCGGTCTCGGGCTGCTCGCGCCGCACGCCGCGGATCCCGCGGTGACCGACCTCTTCGTGAACGGCGGCGCGGGCCTCTGGATCGACCGGGGCGGTGGTGCGGAGCGGGTTCCGGAGTGGACGCTCGACGCCGCCGGAGCACGGCGGCTGGCCGTCGCGCTGGTCGCGGCCGGCGGACGGCACGTCGACGAGGCGAGCCCGTGCGTGGACGTCAGGCTCCGCCACGGGGTCCGTGTGCACGTCGTGCTGCCGCCGGTGGCGACAGGGGGAGCGCTCGTGTCGGTGCGGGTGCCTCGGTCGGACTCCTGGACGCTCGGGGAGCTGCAGGCGGCGGGGATGCTGGACGACGACGGGGTGCGGCTTCTGCGCCGCGCCGTCCGCGAGCGGTGGAACCTGCTGATCACGGGAGCGGGCGGATCGGGGAAGACCACCCTGCTCGGCGCCCTGCTCGGGTGCGCGGCGCCGACCGAGCGGATCGTGGCCATCGAGGACGTCGGCGAGCTGCGGCCGGCGCACCCGCACGTCGTCTCGCTCGAGGCGCGGCAGCCCAACCTCGAGGGCGCCGGTGCCGTGGGCCTGGACCGGCTCGTGCGGGAGGCGCTGCGGATGCGTCCGGACCGCCTGGTCCTCGGCGAGTGCCGCGGCGTCGAGCTGCGCGAGCTGCTGTCCGCGCTGAACACCGGGCACGACGGCGGTGCGGGGACCCTCCACGCGAACTCCCTCGAGGACGTGCCCGCGCGTCTCGAGGCGCTCGGGGTCCTCGCGGGGCTCGGGCCCGAGGCGATCGCCCGCCAGACGGTCAGCGCGATCGACCTGGTGCTCCACCTCGAGCGCCGCGCCGGGCGGCGGCGGCTGGCGGCATTCGGGACGTTCGCGCTCGACGCGGCCGGCCGCCTGAGGGTCGAGGACGGGTCGCTCCCGAGCGCCTCGAGGTCGAGCGCGTGACGGGCCGCGACGGGCTGGACGAGGTCGCGGCCGTCGTGCACCGACTGGCCGTCCTCCTCGCGGCGGGAGTGGCTCCCGCGTCGGCCCTCGGGCATCTCGCGGGGGCGGAGGGGGCGGACGGCGGGGACGCGCGGCGGCGGCGGCTGCTCCGGGCGGTGTCGGAGGAGGCCGGCCGCGGGGGCGACGTGACGGAGGCGCTGCTGCGCGGGACGCCGGCTTCGCGGCGGAGCGGCCCGGAGCGGAAGCGGGCGGGACGGCGAGCGCCGGACACCGGTGAGGCGACCGCGTGGGCGGCGCTGGCCGCCGCGTGGCGGGTGGCCGCCGACTCCGGCGCGCCGGTCGCCGCCGCTCTCGGCGAGCTGGCAGAGTCCCTGCGCGAGCTGGCACGCGCCCGCCGGGACATCGAGGTGGCTCTGGCCGGTCCCTCCGCCACCGGGAGGGTCGTGAGCGCGCTGCCGCTGGCGGCGCTGGGTCTGGGGGCGCTGCTGGGCTTCGACGTGGTCGGCGTGCTCCTCGGGACGGTGCCCGGTGCGGTCTGCCTGGTCGGGGGAGCCGGGTTGATGGCGGCCGCGCACGCGTGGACGCGGCGCCTCGTCCGAAGCGCGGCCCCGGCCGATCCGGCGCCCGGGCTCGCGCTCGACCTCCTCTCGGTGGCGCTGGCCGGTGGCGGCTCGATCGAGTCGTCGCGCGCCCGGGTCGTGGCGGCGCTCGCCGAGTGCGGGCTCGACTCGGGCGCGCGCGTGCTCTCCGACGCGGACCCGGTGCTCGCCCTCTCCGCGGCGGCGGGTGTGCCGGCCGGACGTCTGCTCCGGAGTGAGGCGGCTCTGATCCGGGCACGGGCGTCCTCCGGGGCGCGGGAGCGAGCCGCTCGGCTCGGCGTGACCCTGATGCTGCCGCTCGGAGTCTGCGTGCTGCCGGCGTTCCTGCTGCTCGGAGTGGCTCCGATGGTCGTCTCGGTGCTGCTCTCGACGTTCTCGGTGACGGCGTGATTCGGTCGACCGCTCCTCCACAGGGGCGGGATCGGGAGGCGTCTCCACGGATCCACCGGAGGGTCGATCGGCGGGATCGGGAGTCCGCGATCCTCAAAGGAGGGGCACGGAGCGGGGCGGAACGGAGCAGGACACATGAGCAGTGACACGGCGATCAGCGGCGGGGGAGTCTCCCGGAGTCGAGGACTCGGTAGGAGGAGGGATGCGGGAAGTGACGTGGCCGGAACGAGCCGGGGCTCGAGGAGCGGCGGAGGTGCGGTGTCCGGCGGAGGAACGGGCGTCGACGTCTCCGCGGGGCGCGTCGAGTGGCGTCGACCCGGGTGGGGAGGGCTCGGCGCTCTGGGCGACGAGGAGGGATCGGCGACGGCGGAGTACGCGATCGCGACGATGGCCGCGGTCGGCTTCGCCGGACTGCTCGTGGTCATCCTCAAGGGCGACGAGGTGCGGAGCATCCTGACCGACCTGGTGACCCGCGCGCTCACCGCGGCGGGATGAGAGGCCTTCCGCTGCTGCGCGGGCGGCTCGTCCAGGAGGAGGGCTCGGCCACTGCCGAGCTCGCGCTCGTGCTCCCGGCGGTGGTCACGGTGCTGGCGCTGTGCCTGGGGTCGGTGGCGGCCTCGGCGCAGTACGTCCGGCTCGTCGACGCGGCCGCCGACGCGGCCCGGTCCGCGGCCCGGGGCGACGACCCCCGCGCGCCGCTCGCCCGGGTGGCGGGGGCGTCGCTCACGGCGGGGGAGCAGGACGGACTGGTCTGCGTCGACGTGGCGGCCCGGCTGCGCCCGCTCCCGGCGGTGTCGCTCCCGGTCTCGGTCCGGTCCTGCGCGCTGGGCGGGGGCGGATGATCCGCCGGCTCGCCGGGGCTGTCCGCGACCGGGAGGAGGGCTCGGCCGCGGTCGTGGCGATCGGAGTCGTCGCGGGCACGATCCTGGTGACGGCCGCCGTGCTCGCCGGCTGCGCAGGAGTCGTCGGGCACCAGCGAGCGGTCGCCGCCGCGGACGCCTCGTCCCTGGCGGCGGCCGACGTCGCCTCCGGCCTGCTGGCCGGGGATCCGTGCGGACGTGCCGCCGCCGTGTCCCGCGCGAACGGCGCCGAGCTCGTCCTCTGCGACGTCGACGGCGGCGTCGCGAGAACGGAGGCGGCCGTCGCCGCGGGTCCGCTCTCCCTCACGGCGCGGTCGAGGGCCGGCCCGCCGCCCTGAGGGCGGAGGCAGCAGCGGGCGTCGTCCGGACCGAGGTTCGGACGACGCCGCGGGAGCGCGTCAGTCGGAGGAGAGTCGCTGGTACCGGTACGCGGCGGCGGTCGGCAGGGCGCCCGCGCCCTCGTCGTGCTCGAGGCCGCCGGCGAGGAGGTAGATGTAGCGGGAGCCCGCCCTCGCCCCGGGGATCTCGAGGCGTGCGGCGGGGGCCTGATCATCGCCGTATCCCCGGCGGAGGGTCTTGCCCTCCAGCGGTCCGTCGAGGAGCTTGGCCGTGTAGGCGGAGGTCGTGGTGGTGTGCGTCGTTGCCATGCCTCATCATGCGCCGATCGGCGCCGCGCGTCACCCCCGCCGACGGCAGGCCGGGCAGGCGGCTCCGAGGCCGTGTCCAGCGTCCTCCCGAGGTCCCCGTGTCCTCGGGAGGGGGCAGGACGTCCGGAGTCAGTGTGTATGGTGTGCCTGTCGGGCGCCCCCGCCGATGGGGACGCGTCGCCGTTCCCCGCACCACGTCGCCGCGCACCGTCTCCCCGCAGCAGGGGACGTCGGACCACTGGTCGTCCGACCCGACAGCACCAATCGAGGAGAACTGTGTCCGGCACGAAGAAGCTGGTGATCGTCGAGTCGCCGGCGAAAGCCAAGACCATCGCCCAGTACCTGGGCGACGGCTACGAGGTGCTCGCCTCCGTCGGGCACATCCGCGACCTCATCGAGCCGAAGAACCTCCCCCCGGAGCTGAAGAAGGGCCCGCTGGGCAAGTTCTCCGTCGACGTCGACAACGGCTTCGAGCCCTACTACGTCGTGTCCGACCAGAAGAAGAAGACGGTCGCCGACCTCAAGCGCGCGCTGAAGAACGCCGACGAGCTCTACCTCGCCACTGATGAGGACCGCGAGGGCGAGGCCATCGCGTGGCACCTCCTCGAGGAGCTCAAGCCCAAGGTCCCCGTGCACCGCATGGTCTTCCACGAGATCACGAAGGACGCGATCCAGAAGGCGCGCGACAACACCCGGGACATCGACACCTCCCTGGTCGACGCCCAGGAGACCCGTCGCATCCTCGACCGCCTCTACGGCTACGAGATCTCGCCCGTGCTGTGGCGCAAGGTCGGCCCCGGGCTCTCGGCCGGTCGGGTGCAGTCGGCCGCGACCCGCCTGGTGGTCGACCGCGAGCGGGAGCGCCTGGCGTTCGTGTCGGCGAGCTACTGGGACCTCGCCACCGTGCTCGCACCCGAGTCGGACGCCGCGGCGGGCTTCGACGCCCGCCTGGCGCGGCTCGACGGCAAGCGGATCGGAAGCGGCCGCGACTTCGACGACCGCGGTCAGCTGAAGGGCGACGTCACCGTCCTCGACGAGTCCACCGCCGGTGCCCTCGCCGAGGCGCTGCGCGACCCCGCCACCACGGTCCGGGTCTCGAACCTCGAGTCCAAGCCGTACTCGCGCCGCCCCGCCGCCCCGTTCACCACGTCCACGCTCCAGCAGGAGGCGGCGCGCAAGCTCCGCTTCTCGGCGCGCCAGACGATGAGCGTCGCGCAGTCGCTCTACGAGAACGGCTTCATCACCTACATGAGGACCGACTCGCCCGGGCTCTCGCAGCAGGCGCTGAACGCCGCACGCACTCAGGCTGCGTCCCTCTACGGAGCCGAGACCGTCCCGGACAAGCCCCGCCTCTACTCCGGCAAGAACAAGAACGCGCAGGAGGCGCACGAGGCCATCCGGCCCGCGGGCGAGACCTTCCGCACCCCGGACCAGCTCTCGGGCACCCTCCGCGGCAACGACCTCCGCCTCTACGAGCTCATCTGGAAGCGCACCGTCGCCTCGCAGATGGCCGACGCCAAGGGCTCGACCGCCACCGTGACGCTGCTCGCCGAGCCGGCCGGCGACGTCGCGAAGACCGCCGAGTTCACCGCCTCCGGAACCGTCATCACCTTCCGCGGATTCCTCCTCGCCTACGAGGAGGGGCGCGACGAGGAGCGTCACGGCGCCCGCGACGAGAAGGACGCCAAGCTGCCGGTGCTCGAGGTCGGCCAGAGCCTGGTCGTCGCCGAGGTCGAGGCCAAGGGCCACGAGACCTCGCCGCCCCCGCGCTACACGGAGGCGAGCCTGGTCAAGGCGCTCGAGGAGCTCGGCATCGGCCGGCCCTCGACCTACGCGTCGATCATCTCCACCATCGTCGACCGCGGCTACGTCACTCCGCGCGGGACCGCCCTCGTGCCCAACTGGATCGCCTTCTCGGTGGTCCGGCTGCTCGAGGACTTCTTCTCCGACCTGGTGGAGTACGACTTCACCGCCGAGATGGAGGGCGACCTCGACCGCATCGCCGGCGGCGAGGAGGACCGCGTCGCCTGGCTCAACCGCTTCTACTTCGGCGGAGGCACGCATCCCGGGCTCCGACACGTCGTGGACAACCTCGGCGAGATCGATGCGAAGAGCATCAACTCCGTCCGGATCACGGACGACATCACCCTGCGCATCGGCAAGTACGGCCCCTACCTCGAGGTGGCCCAGGAGGAGGGGCAGGAGACGCCGCGTCGCGTCAACCTGCCGCTCGAGCTGGCTCCCGACGAGCTCACGCCCGCCAAGGCGCAGGAGCTCGTCGACGCCCCGGTGCAGACCGACCGCGTGCTGGGAAGCAACCCCGACTCGGGCAAGACCGTCGTCGTCAAGGACGGGCGCTTCGGCCCCTACGTGACCGAGGTCGATCCGGAGCCGGAGACCACGGCGGATCCCGCCACCGGGGAGGTCGTCGAGCCCGCGCCCGCGAAGCGCGGCGCGAAGAAGCCCGCTGTCGTGAAGCCGCGCACCTCCTCCCTCTTCAAGTCCATGGACGTCGCGTCGATCGACCTGGCGACGGCGCTGCGCCTGCTCGACCTGCCGCGCACGGTCGGTGACGACCCCGAGAGCGGCGAGCCGATCACGGCTCAGAACGGCCGATACGGCCCGTACATCAAGAAGGGCACCGACAGCCGGTCGCTCACCAGCGAGGACCAGATCTTCGAGGTCGACCTGCCGACGGCGCTCGAGATCTTCGCCCAGCCGAAGTACGGGGCGCGACGCGCGTCGAGCGCCCTGAAGGAGTTCGAGGCGGACCCCGTCAGCGGCAAGCCGATCCGGATCCGCGACGGACGCTTCGGCGCCTACGTGACCGACGGCGAGACCAACGTCACGATCTCCAAGGGCCTGACGATCGAGGAGATCGACTTCGAGCAGGCGGTCCAGATGCTCGCCGACAAGCGTGCGAAGGGCCCGGCCAAGAAGGCTCCGGCCAAGCGCGCGCCGGCCAAGAAGCCCGCGGCGAAGACGACGGCGGCCAAGACGACGGCGGCGAAGACGACGGCGGCCAAGACGACGGCGGCCAAGACGACCGCGGCGAAGACGACGGCGGCCGCCAAGAAGACGACCGCAGCGAAGAAGCCCGCCGCGCCCCGCGCCACCGCCGCGAGCCGCGCGGCCGCGGCGGCCGCCGCCGAGACGTCGGACGCGACGGAGTCGTGACCGGGCTGTTCGTCACCCTCGAGGGCGGGGACGGCGCGGGCAAGACCACGCAGGCCCGGCTGCTCGAGGAGTGGCTGGGCACGCGGGGCGAGACCGTCGTCCGCACCCGCGAGCCCGGAGGCACCGAGGTGGGCCTGCAGATCCGCGAGATCGTTCTGCACCACCGCGGCGAGATCGACCCGCGGGCCGAGGCCCTGCTCTACGCGGCGGACCGCGCCCAGCACATCGGGACGCTCGTGCGACCGGCGCTCGAGCGCGGCGAGGTCGTCGTGCAGGACCGCTACATCGACTCCTCCGTCGCCTACCAGGGAGCCGGGCGGGTCCTCGACGCCGTCGAGGTCCGGCGGCTCTCGGAATGGGCCACCCACGACCTGAGGCCCGACCTCACCGTCCTGCTCGACCTCGACCCCGCCGTCGCGCGGGGCCGGCTCGACGCGGCCCGCACCCGCTTCGACCGGCTGGAGGCCGAGAAGGCGGAGTTCCACGGGCGAGTGCGCGAGGCGTTCCTGGCGATCGCCGAGACGGACGCCGAGCGCTTCCTCGTCCTGGACGCCGCTCTCCCCGTCGAGGAGATCGCGGCCGCGGTGCGGGAGCGGGTCGCCGTCCTCCTCGACGGCGCGTCGGCTGTCGGTGCTCGCGGTTAGCCTGGTGGCATGACCGTCTGGAGCCAGCTCGTCGGGCAGGAGCACGCCATCGGCGCCCTGCAGGACGCCTCGACGCCCCGGGACGACCGTGGCCGGGAGTCATCGTCGATGACGCACTCCTGGCTCATCACCGGCCCTCCCGGGTCCGGCCGCTCGAACCTCGCCTACGCGTTCGCCTCCGCACTGCTCTGCCGCCACGGCGGCTGCGGGGAGTGCCCCGACTGCCGCCAGGTCGCCGCCCGCTCCCATCCCGACCTCGCCGTGCTGACGACCGAGCGCGTGATCATCTCGATCGACGAGGTGCGGCGGCTGGTCAGCAGCTCGCAGTACTCG
Source organism: Rathayibacter sp. AY1F4 (assembly GCF_002931775.1). NCBI lineage: Bacteria > Bacillati > Actinomycetota > Actinomycetes > Micrococcales > Microbacteriaceae > Rathayibacter > Rathayibacter sp. AY1F4. Next base: position 95,855 of record NZ_PSVE01000010.1, on the reverse strand, counting down.
CCCTCGGTGTCGCGCTACCGCGTCATGGTCATCGAGGACGCCGACCGGATGAGCGAGCGCACGTCCAACGTGCTGCTGAAGGCGCTCGAGGAGCCGCCGGAGCGCACGGTCTGGATCCTGTGCGCCCCGAGCGAGGCCGATCTGCTCCCCACCATCCGCTCCCGCGTCCGCTCCGTGCGGCTCCGCGTGCCGAGCATCGAGGACGTCGCCGGTCTCCTCGAGCGCCGCGACGGGGTCGACCCCGAGACCGCCGAGCGCGCCGCCCGCCAGGCTCAGAGCCACATCGGGATGGCGCACCGCCTGGCGACCGACGCGAACGCGCGCGAGCGCCGCGAGGAGACGCTCCGCATCGCCCTGCGCCTCCGCGGCGTCTCGGACGCGGTGCTCGGCGCTGCGCGGATGATCGAGGTCGCGACCGAGGACGCCAAGGCGATCACCCTCGAGCGCGACGAGGCCGAGCGGCAGCAGGCGCTGCGCTCGCTCGGCGTCGAGCCCGGGGGCACCGTGCCCGCGCAGCTCCGCTCGCAGCTGCGGGCGCTCGAGGAGGACCAGAAGCGACGCGCGACGCGGAGCCTCCGCGACGGTCTCGACCGGATCCTCGTCGACCTGCTCTCCCTCTACCGCGACGTGGTGCGCCTCCAGCTCGGAGCGCCCGGCGGCGTCATCAACGAGGAGGTCCGGACCGAGATGACCGCGCTCGCCGACGCGACTCCGCCCGACCGCACGCTCGCCGTCCTCGACGCGATCGCGACAGCCCGGCAGCGGATCGACGCGAACGTCTCCCCGGTCCTCGCTCTCGAGGCGCTGCTCGTCGTCGCGGCGCGCCGTCCGGTGGCCGCGTGAGGCGGGGGCGCCGGACGGCCGTCGTCCTCGCGCTCGTCGCGGCCGCGTCCCTCCTGACCGGCTGCTTCGCGCCCGGCCCGAGCGTCGACCGGACCTCCACCCCCTATCCGCAGACCGTCGACGACTCCCTGGAGCGCTACTACTCGCAGGTGCTGGTCTGGGACGACTGCGGCGACGGAGTTCTCTGCACCGACGCGACCGTCCCGCTCGACTGGGACGACCCCTCGGGGGAGACCGCGTCGATCGCTCTGGTGCGCCGACCCGCGACGAAGGGCCCGGCGATCGGGTCCCTGCTCGTGAACCCGGGCGGACCGGGAGCGTCGGGCGTCGACTTCATCCGCGACAGCGCCGACTACGCGGTCGACTCCGCGCTCGCCGCCCGGTACGACGTCGTCGGCTTCGATCCGCGCGGAGTGGGCGCCTCCACCGCGGTGTCCTGTCTCGACGCCGCGGGCCTCGACTCCTACCTCTACGACATCACGCCGGGGGAGCGGGGCAGCGACGAGTGGATCCAGGCGCAGCGCACGACCGCTGCCGCGTTCGCCGCCGCCTGCGAGGAGCGCAGCGGGCCGCTGCTGCCCGAGGTCGGCACCCCGAGCGCCGCCCGTGATCTCGACGTGCTGCGCGCGGCGCTCGGCGACGAGACGCTGAACTACCTCGGCTACTCCTACGGCACGTTCCTCGGAGCGACCTACGCCGGGCTGTTCCCGGACCGGGTCGGCCGCCTCGTCCTCGACGGCGCGATCGATCCGGCGGCCACCTCGTTCGACGTGGTGCGCGAGCAGGCGAAGGGGTTCGAGAGCGCACTGCGCGCCTACCTCGCCGACTGCCTCCGCTCGGACGACTGCCCGTTCACCGGCACCGTCGACGCGGGGATGGCCCAGCTGAAGCGCATGCTCGAGGACGTGGACGCCTCGCCGATCCGGGCCGCCGACGGCCGTGAGCTCGGCGCGAGCACGCTGTTCACCGCGATCGTCTACCCGCTCTACGACGCCACGGCGTGGGGAGCGCTGAGCGAGATGCTGGCCGACGTCCGCCGGGGCGACCCCGCGGTCGCGTTCCAGTACGCGGACGCCTACAACGGCCGCGACGCGGATGGCCGGTACGCGGACAACACCACCGAGGCGTTCCTCGCGATCAACTGCGTCGACTACTCCTACGACGCCGACACCGCCTCGATGCGCGCCGACGAGGCCGCTCTCGAGCAGGCCGCGCCGACGATCGGCCGCTACATGGCCTACGGCGACATCCTCTGCAGCGAGTGGCCGGCGGCCTTCGAGGGCTCCCGCGAGCCGATCACCGCGGAGGGCTCGGCGCCCATCCTGGTCGTGGGCACCACGAACGATCCCGCGACGCCCTACGTGTGGGCGCAGGCGCTCGCGGGCGAGCTCTCCGCCGGTCACCTGGTCACCTACGACGGCGAGGGCCACACGGCCTACAACAAGTCGACGTCCTGCGTGAACGACGCGGTCGACGCGTACCTGCTCGCGGGGACCGTCCCGGAGGTGGATCCGCAGTGCTGACCGAGCAGGAGCGGCCCCGCGAGCAGCAGCCCGGGCTCCGCGAGCGCAAGCGCCTGGCCACGCGGCGGGCGATCGAGATCGCCGTCCTCCGCCTGGCGAGCGAGCGCGGGCCGGAGCGGGTGACCATCGAGGACGTCTCGCGCGCCGCCGACGTCTCCACGCGCACCTTCTTCAACTACTTCGCCTCGAAGGAGGACGCGCTGGTCGGCGGGCTCCCGGTCATCGCCGACGAGACGGCGGCGGCGTTCGTCGCCGCCCGGGGCGCCGTGCTCGAGGACCTGCAGCGCGTCTTCGTCGCCGCGATGGAGGAGCCCCTCGAGGAGGACCGGGAGCTGCACGTCCTCCGCCGCGCGCTGTTCCGCGAGCACCCGCATCTGGTCGGTCTGAAGATCGCGGGGATGCGCGAGTTCGAGCTCGCGGTCGAGGGGCTCGTCGCCGAGCGTCTCGGCCAGGAGGACGACGACGCGGAGCGGGTGCGCAGCCGGGCGCGGATGCTGACGCTCCTCGGGCTCGCCGCCGTCCGCCACGCCTGGGCGGCCTGGGTCGATCACGACGGCCGGGAGGCCCTGCCCGGACGCATCGCCCGCTCCTTCGAGGAGCTCCGCGGCGCGCTCGCCTGAGCCGAGCGCAGCGGTCGCGGCCGCCGTCGCGGGGCCTCTGGTCGACCGCGCCGTCCTGATTCACGCCCGGGGGCGCGAGCAGGCTATGCTGTGTAATCGTGTCCGGGGCTCAGGCCCCGCGTGCACGCCGCCTTAGCTCAGTCGGCAGAGCGTCTCACTCGTAATGAGAAGGTCGTGGGTTCGATTCCCACAGGCGGCTCCCTCTCCCGTCATCCTCGACGTCCAAGCCGGATCCGTGAGTTCCCGGCCGGATCCCCGGCGTCCAGGTCGCGTCGAACTCGCGTCGCTACCCTGTTGCGGATGACCGACACGCCTCCTCCCCGCCGTCGCCGCACTCTCGTGGTCGCCGCGGTGCTCGTGGCCGCCGTGCTCGGTGGCGGCGCCTTCGGCGTGGGGACGGCTCTCGGCAGCGCCGCGGAGCCCGGGGCGCTGCCCGTCGCCTCGACCCCGACCGCCACCGCGACTCCCACCCCGACGCCGACGGCCACGGCGCGGCCCACCGCCGAAGCGGCGGCCGAGGCGCTCCGCACCTGCTCGGTGGCGGGGCTCGCCGCCGACCCGCGCCTCGGCTCGATGCAGGCGCGTGTGGTCGACGCCGCGACGGGCGAGGTCCTGTTCGACCGCGGAGGCAAGACCGCGTCCCGCACCGCCTCCGCCCTCAAGATCCTGACGGCCGCGTCGGCGCTCGCGGTCCTCGGCCCGGACACGCGGATCGCCACCACCGTGGTCCGGGGGAGCGAACCCGGGAGCGTCGTCCTCGTCGGCGGGGGAGACCTCACCCTGACCCGGCTCCCGACCGGCCGGGAGTCGACCTACGCCGGAGCGGCCCACCTCGACGACCTCGCGGCGCAGGTCGAGAGCGCCTGGGAGGCGGACCCCTCTACCGACGGGACGCCGATCACGTCGCTGGTGCTCGACTCCTCCCTCTACTCGGGCGAGACCTGGCAGCCGAGCTGGAACCGCAAGGAGCAGGTCGACGGCTACATGCCCGAGATCACGGCGCTCCAGGTGGACGGCGATCGCGAGGACCCCACGGCCTCGACCTCCGAGCGCGGCACGGATCCGGTCGGCCGGGCCGGCGAGGCGTTCGCCGACGAGCTGGACGGCTCGCCCGTGGTCTCCGCGGGGACCGCTCCCGCGGGCGCCGCGGTTCTCGGCACGGTGGAGTCCGCCCCGGTCGGCACGCTCGTGCAGCAGATGCTGCTCGTCTCCGACAACGCGATCGCCGAGATGCTCGCGCGACTCGTCGCGATCCGCACCGGCGCGGGCAGCGACTTCGCTGCCGAGCAGGCCGGTGTGCTGCAGGGGCTCGCCGGTTACGGCGTCGACACGTCCGGGATCGCGATCGTCGACGGCTCCGGCCTGAGCGACGACAACGCGGTCGCGCCGGCGTACTTCACCGAGCTGCTCCGGAAGGTGCAGGCCCGCGAGGGGCAGCTGGGGATCCTCCTGGACGGCCTGCCGGTGTCGGGACGGACGGGCTCGCTCTCCTACTCCGACCGCTTCGCCGGCGACAACGCCGCGGCCGACGGCGCGGTGCGGGCGAAGACGGGCTGGATCGACACCGGATACACCCTGGCCGGCGTGGTCGCCGCGGCGGACGGTACCGAGCTGACCTTCGCGGTCTACGCTCTCGGCGACGTCTCCGACTCGGCGAAGACCGCGATCGACACTCTCGTGACGGGTGTCTACCGCTGCGGATCCTCGCTCTCCGATTCCTGACGCGGGCGGGTCGACCTCCCGCTCCTCCTCGCCACCTCCTCCCGGAAGGCCTACGATGACCACCGCACTCCTGATCGTCGACGTGCAGAACGACTTCACCGAGGGCGGCGCGCTCGCCGTCACAGGCGGCGCGGCCGTCGCCCAGGGAATCACCGCGCATCTGGCGGCGCACGCCGACCGCTACTCCGCGGTGCTGGCCTCCCGCGACTGGCATGAGGGCGACTCCGACAACGGCGGCCACTTCGCGGTGGAGCCGGACTTCGTCGACAGCTGGCCCGTCCACTGCGTCGCCGGCACGGACGGCGCGCGGTTCCACCTGGCCCTGGACACCGCTCGGATCGACGTGCAGATCCTCAAGGGGCAGGGCCGCCCCTCCTACTCGGCCTTCGAGGGCACGACGGAGGCGGGCGAGGAGCTCGGCGCCGTGCTCGCGGAGCGGGGCGTCACCGCGCTCGACGTCGTGGGACTCGCGACCGACCACTGCGTGCGCGCCTCGGCGCTCGACGCGCGACGGGCGGGGCTCGAGGTCCGCGTGCTCCAGGACCTGGTCGCAGGCGTCTCCGAGGAGGCGAGTGGCGCGGCGCTGCGCGAGCTGACGGAGGCGGGAGTCCGCGTCGAGCGGTCCGTCTGAGCGCTCGTCCCTCCACAGGGCTCAGGGAGGCGCAGGTCCTCGCGGCTCCCGGCGACCCCGCCCCCGGAGCGATCGCTCGTCCTACACTGGGAGGACGAGAAGCTCCTCCCGGCGCGGTCTGCGCGCTCCGATCCGAAGAAGTGGTTTCCTCCTGTGACTGATTCCGTCGCGTCCCGCGCCGCCGAGACCGCTCTGCTCGCCCGCATCCCCACGCAGCTGCTGATCGGCGGTGAGTGGGTGGACGCCTCCGGCGGCGGCAAGATCGACGTCGAGGACCCGGCCACCGGAGCGGTCCTGGTCTCGATCGCCGACGCGACTCCGGAGGACGGGGTCCGGGCGCTCGACGCCGCCGTCGCCGCCGGTCCGTCGTGGGCCGCGACGGCGCCGCGGAAGCGGGGCGAGATCCTCCGGCGGGCGTTCGACCTCCTGCAGGAGCGCACCGAGGAGTTCGCGCTCCTGATGGCGCTCGAGATGGGCAAGCCGGTCGCGGAGGCGAGGGGCGAGGTCGTGTACGGCGGCGAATTCCTCCGCTGGTTCAGCGAGGAGGCGGTGCGCATCAGCGGACGCTACGGAGTCTCGCCCGAGGGCAGCGGCCGGATGATCGTCTCGCAGCACCCGGTGGGCCCCTGCTACCTCATCACCCCCTGGAACTTCCCGCTCGCCATGGCGACGCGGAAGATCGCTCCGGCGCTGGCGGCGGGCTGCACCGTCGTCGTGAAGCCGGCCGAGCTCACTCCGCTCACCACGCTCGCCTTCGCGGCACTGCTCGCCGAGGCGGGGCTCCCCGACGGCGTGCTCAACGTGGTCACCACGTCCTCGGCGGGAGCCGTGTCGGCTCCGATCCTGTCGGATCCCCGCCTGCGGAAGGTGTCCTTCACCGGCTCCACTCCCGTCGGGCGCACGTTGCTGCAGCAGGCCTCCGAGAACGTGCTGCGGACCTCGATGGAGCTGGGCGGCAACGCGCCCTTCGTCGTGTTCGAGGACGCCGACCTCGACCGGGCGGTCGAGGGCGCGATGCTCGCGAAGTTCCGGAACATCGGCCAGGCCTGCACGGCCGCCAACCGCTTCTTCGTGCACGAGTCGATCGCCGAGGAGTTCGCGGCGCGGATCGTGGAGCGCGTGCGCGCTCTGCGCGTCGGCCGCGGCACCGAGGACGGAGTGACCATCGGCCCGCTGATCGACGAGCGCGCGGTCGAGAAGGCGTCCGCGCTGGTGGAGGACGCAATCTCCCGCGGCGCGCGCCTGCTCACCGGCGGCGATCGGATCGAGGGGGCCGGCCACTTCTACCGGCCGACCGTGCTCGCGGGGGTCGACCGGGAGAGCGAGATCCTGCGCACCGAGATCTTCGGCCCGGTCCTCGCGATCGTGCCGTTCACCGACGAGGACGACGCCGTCGCGCTCGCCAACGACACCGAGTACGGACTGGTGTCCTACGTCTTCACGCGCGATCTCGCCCGCGGTCAGCGGATGATCGAGCGGCTCGCCACCGGGATGATGGGCCTCAACGTCGGCGTGGTGTCGAACGCGGCGGCGCCCTTCGGCGGGGTGAAGCAGTCGGGCCTCGGCCGCGAGGGCGGACTCGAGGGGATCCACGAGTACCTCAGCACCAAGTACACGCTCACCCCCGACCCCTTCGCCTGATCCGGTGGAGCGGATCGAGGTCACCGCGCTCGACGACCCGCGGCTGCGCGACTACGCGCACGCGACCGACGTCGCGCTGAAGAACGCCCGCGGCCCGCACGGCCTGTACATCGCGGAGTCGGCGCTCGTGCTCGAGCGCGCGATCGCCGCCGGGCACCGGCCGCGTTCGGTGCTCGCCCTCGGCGGGTCGGCCGGCGAGGCCGAGCGCCTGGTCGGCCGCTTCGACGTCCCCGTCTTCACAGGCCCGGGCGAGCTCCTGGCCGAGCTCACCGGGTACACCCTGCACCGCGGCCTGATCGCGGCGATGGACCGGCCCGTGCTGCCCGACCCGGCCGGCCTGCTCGCGGGAGCACGCCGCGTCGTCGTGCTCGAGGACGTGGTCGACCCGACCAACGTCGGCGCGATCTTCCGCTCCGTCGGGGCCATCGGAGCCGATGCGGTGCTGGTGACGCCGCGCTGCTCCGATCCGTACTACCGCCGCGCCATCCGCGTGAGCATGGGAACGGTCCTCCAGGTGCCCTGGACGCGCGTCGGCGACTGGCCGTCGACGCAGCGGCTCCTGCACGGCGCGGGCTTCACGATCGCGGCGATGGCTCTGACCCCGGAGGCGGTACCCCTGCGGGACTTCGCCGCCCGCGCTCCGGAGCGCGTCGCCCTCGTGCTCGGCACCGAGGGGCAGGGTCTCACCGCCGACGCGCTCGCCGCCGCCGATGTCGCCGTCCAGATCCCGATGCGGCACGGGATCGACTCGCTCAACGTCGCTGCGGCGTCGGCGGTCGCGATGTGGGCGCTCGCCGAGCCCTCCTGAGAGGTGCGCCTGTGCCCCGTTGGGGGTGCCACTGGGGCGTGAGAGCGCGCCCAGCGCTCGCCGGAAGCATCGACTGCGCTACCGTGGCCGCACTCCTGCCCGCAGCCGTCACGAACGAGGTCGTCCATGCTCCTGCGCACGACGCTCCGCCCGCCCGTCGCGCTGCTCGTCGGAGTCGCGCTCGCACTGAGCCTCACCGCCTGCTCCGGTCCCGCCGCGGAGGTGCCGGACGGGTCCGTGCGCGACTCGGGCTCCGTCGCGACCGCTGCCCCGGCGCCCACCGGCACAGCCGATCCCGAGATCGGCGCGCGCATGACCCGCCTGATCAGCGACTGCCTCGCCCGCTACGGCCTGAGCGACCGGCCGCCGCTCGCGAGCCCGCTCGCGGAGGAGGAGGTCCGCCTGGCGGCGCAGCGCGCCCGGGACGCCTACGACGCCACCCTGACCGACTGCTCGGCGCAGGCGCTCGCGTCCGGAGAGCCGAGCAGTGATCCGACGGGGGAGCCCGGCAGCGAGCCGACCGACGAGCCCGACGCCGACTCCACCCCCGCTCCGGCGGGTTGACCGTGCGACTCGAGGGGACGTCCGCGCTGATCGCGGGAGGAGCATCCGGACTGGGAGCCGCGACGGCGACGGCGCTCGACGCCGCAGGAGCGCACGTGGTCGTGCTCGACCTGCCGCACGCGGTGGAGGCCGCGCGTCTGCCCGCCTCCGTGCAGCTGATCGCCGGGGACGTCCTCGATCCGGACGCCGTCTCGAGCGCCGTGGAGGCGGCGGGGGAGCTGCGCGTCGCCGTGAGCTGTGCGGGCGTGGCCACACCCGGGCGGCTGCTCGGACGCGACGGGCCGCTGCCGCTCGAGCAGTTCGAGCGGGTGCTGCGGATCAACACGACCGGGACGCTCAACGTGCTGCGCCTCGCCGCGGCGTCGATCGCCGAGCGGGAGCCGGTCGACGGGGAGCGGGGAGTCCTGGTCACGACCGCCTCCGTCGCCGCCTTCGAGGGGCAGATCGGGCAGGCGGCCTACGCCGCGTCGAAGGGAGCCGTGGCGGCGATGACCCTGCCGCTCGCGCGCGAGCTCGCGGCCCGGCTCGTGCGCGTGGTGTCGATCGCACCGGGCACGTTCGACACGCCCCTGCTCGCCGGGCTGCCGGACAAGGCCCGCGAGGCGCTCGGCTCGGCGACGCCGCATCCGGCCCGCCTCGGACGCCCCGAGGAGTTCGCGGCCCTGGTGCGGCACATCGTCGAGAACCCCATGATCAACGGCGAGACCATCCGGCTCGACGGGGCCCTGCGGCTGCCGCCGCGCTGAGGGACGAGCCGGCGCAGGCTGCCGGTCGAGACGTGCGGGCGTCTCGAGCCGCCGCTGCGCGGCTGGTCGACCGGCATGAGGCGGCGGCGGTCGCGAGACGCCGCTGCGGCGTCCGTCAGACGAGCAGCTGGTGCTTGGCGAGGTCCCGGTAGAGCGGCGTCGACTCGACGAGCTCGGAGTGGGTGCCGACTCCCACGACCTCGCCCTTCTGCAGCACGACGATGCGGTCGGAGTCGACCACCGTCGACAGGCGGTGCGCGATCACCAGCAGGGTCCGGTTCTCGGCGACCGCGTCGATCGCCAGGCGCAGGCGCTGCTCGTTGAGGCCGTCGAGGCTCGACGTGGACTCGTCCAGCAGCAGGATCGGCGGGGCCGCCAGGAGCGCGCGGCCGATCGCGAGGCGCTGACGCTCGCCGCCCGAGAGCATCACTCCGCTCTCGCCCACCGGCGCGTGCAGGCCGAGCGGGTTGCGCTCGAGCACGTCGGTCAGGTTCACCGCCTCGAGCACCCGGAGGCAGTCGGCGTCGTCGGCGTCGGGGCGGCCGAGGACGAGGTTCTCGCGGATGGTGCCGGCCAGGACGGGGGCGTCCTGCTCGACGTAGCCGATCTGCGCACGGAGCGCGTCGCGGTCGATGGCCGTGATGTCGACGCCGCCGAGTCGGACGACGCCGGCCTCCGGGTCGTAGAACCGCTCGATGAGGGCGAGGATCGTGCTCTTGCCCGCTCCCGACGGCCCGACCAGGGCGGTGCGCTTGCCGCGCGGCACGGTGAAGGAGACGCCGCGCAGGACGGTGCGGTCGCGCTCGTCCGCCACGGCCGCCGCGTCGGGCACGGCGCCCTCCTCGTAGGAGAACACCACGTCCTCGAAGGAGATGGCCTCCTCCGCCACGCCGGCGCCGAGGCCGCCCGCGGAGGCGTCGCCGTCGCCCTCGATCGGCAGGTCGATGATCTCCTGGATGCGGCCGAGGGCGCCCAGCGCCGAGTTCACCGAGGTGATGGCACCGATGAAGTTGCCGAGCGGCATCACCATCATGAAGAGGAAGAGGATGAACGAGACCAGCTGGGCGATGTCGATCGCGCCGGACGCGACGCGGTAGCCGCCGACGCCGAGGACGGCGAGGAAGGCGACCTGCATGGCGATCCCCGCCACCGGCACCACGAGGGCCGAGACGTGCGCGACGCGGATCCCGAGGCGGTACGCCTCCGTCGCGTGCTGGTCGACGACCGCGATCTCACGGTCGGTGGCTCCGGCGGCACGGATCGTCCGGACGGCACTGATGGCGCGCTCGACGGCCGCGGCCAGATCGCCGACCTTCTCCTGCGCCTTGCGGCTGGCGGTGCGGATGCCGCGGCCGAGGGTCAGCGCGAGCCCGAGGGCCACCGCCACCACCGCCACGATGATCAGCAGCAGCACCCAGTCGATGACGGCCATCGCGATGATCGCGCCGACGAAGACGAGGGAGCCCGCGATCGAGTCGACGAGCCCCTGGGTCAGCACGGCGCGCAGGAGCGTGGAGTCGGAGCCGACGCGGGAGACGAGGTCGCCGGTGCGGCGCGCGTCGAACTCCCGGATGGGGAGGCGCAGCAGCCGTGCGACGAGGCGGCGGCGGCTCGAGAGCACGATCCCCTCGCCGGTGCGCTGGAGCAGGTAGTGCGCGAAGCCCGAGATGAGCCCGGAGGCCACGACCAGGCCGACGAGGGCCCACACGAGCGGGCCGAGATCGAGACCGGACTGGACCCGGGTGATGACCTGGCCGACGAGCAGGGGCTGGCCGAGGCTCGCCGCCGCTCCGAACAGGCTGAGGACCACGACGACCGAGAGGATGCCGCGGTGCTCGAGCAGGTAGGGCACGAGCTGCGAGAAGGAGGCGCGGGGTCCGTCGTCGCGGGAGGGTCGTCGTCCGCCGCGCCGGGAGGTGGTGGTGCTCATCGCCGTCCATTCTGCCCCGTCGTCGCTGCGAGCAGGCCGCCAGAGGGCGGGCCCGGTGCTCAGGGAGGCAGCGGAGACGCGAACGGCCCGCCGGGGGATCCCGACGGGCCGTCCTCTGCAGGGAGTCCTACGACACGTTGTCGTGGTACGACGCGTTCTTCGTCTCCTTGGAGAGCAGGAGTGCGATCAGCGTCAGCACGGCCGCGGCGCTGAGGTAGAGGCCGACCAGCACGGTGCTGCCGCCCGCCGCCCTCCAGAGCGCGACCGCGATGATCGGCGCGAGGGCCGCTCCGAGGATCGATGCGAGGTTGTACGCCATCGCCGAGCCGGTGTACCGGACGTTGGTCGGGAACAGCTCGGGGAGGACGGCGCCCATCGGGCCGAAGGTCAGGCCCATCAGCGTGAAGCCGAGGATCAGGACCGCCATGACGCCCGCGAAGCCGGCGCTGAACAGGGGCACGAAGAGCAGGCCGAACACGAGGATCGCCGCGGTCACCACGAGCAGCGTCCGCCGGCGGCCGAAGCGCTCCGCGAGCGGGCCGGAGACGAGCGTGAAGATCCCGAAGAACACCACGCCGACGATCAGCATGACGAGGAAGTCGTTGCGCGTGTAGCCGAGGCCCGGAACCGCGCCGTCGACGGGTGAGGTGCCGTAGGTCAGCGTGAACGTGGTCATCAGGTAGAAGAGCACATAGGTCGCCAGCATGATGAAGGTGCCCAGGATGAGCGGGCGCCAGCTGGTGACGAAGACGCGGGCGAGGGGCAGCTTGGCGACCTCGCCCTTCTCGACGACCTTCTGGAACGCGGGCGTCTCGACGAGCTTGAACCGCACGTAGAGCCCGATGATCACGAGCACGGCGCTCGCCAGGAACGGCACGCGCCAGCCCCAGGCCGCGAACGTCTCGTCGCTCATCGTGCTCGCGAGCACCAGGAACAGGACGTTGGCGACGATGAACCCGATCGGTGCGCCCAACTGCGGGAAGGTGCCGTAGATCGCGCGCTTGCCGGCCGGTGCGTTCTCGGTCGCGAGCAGCGCGGCTCCGGACCACTCGCCGCCGAGGCCGAGGCCCTGGCAGAAGCGCATCACCACGAGCAGGAACGGAGCGAGGAACTCCCAGCCGGGCGTGAGCGCGGTGGGCAGGCAGCCGATCAGGAAGGTCGCGACGCCCATGGTGAGCAGCGAGGCGACGAGGGTGCCCTTGCGGCCGACGCGGTCGCCGAAGTGGCCGAAGATGATCGACCCGATCGGGCGCGCGATGAACGCGACGCCGAAGACGGCGAAGGAGGCGAGGAGGGCCGTGGCCGGGTCCTCGTTGACGAAGAAGAGCGACGGGAAGACCAGGACGGCGGCGGTCGCGTAGGCGTAGAAGTCGTAGAACTCGATCGACGTGCCGATGAGGCTGGCGAGGATGACGCGGCCGCGGGAGTTCTGCGGGGCGGCTGCTGGCGCGTCGGAGACGGCGGGAGAAGACATGAGGGAGGGGCTCCGTGTGGACGGCGGCTCCCCCCGAGCCGGCGGGGCGGGGCGTCGATCGGGCGTCGCGGGCCGCTGAGGAGAGGGGGAGGAGAGGGGGGTCGCTCGTGACGACCCGTCCACTTTACTCCGTGTTCTCCCAGGTTCGTGTGCAGGCGACCCCAGGACGGGGGCCGCCCGCAGTGGTTCAGCTGCGCAGCGAGCGGAGGAGCAGAGCGGTCGAGACCGCCGCCTCGGCCGCCTCGCGCCCCTTGTCCTCCTTCGAGCCGGGAAGGCCCGCGCGATCGATGCCCTGCTGCTCGGTGTCGAGGGTGAGCACGCCGAAGCCGACCGGCTTGCCGGTCAGGATCGAGACGGTGGTGAGCCCGGAGGTGGCGGCGTCCGAGACGTACTCGAAGTGCGGGGTGCCGCCGCGGATGATCACGCCGAGGGCGACGACCGCGTCGGCCCCCGCCTCCAGGGCCGCTTTCGAGGCGACGGGCAGCTCGAACGAGCCGGGCACGCGCACGAGCGACCAGGACGCTCCGGCCTCGTCGAGGGCTCGGCCCGCTCCGGCGATCAGGCCGTCGCTGATCTGCTCGTGCCAGGTGCCCGCGATGACGACGACGCGCAGTCCCGAGCCGTCGAGAGGGGAGGTGGTGGGGGCGCCGCTACCGGCCATTGCTACTCCTTCGTGGTGGCGCCGGCGATCCCGGCGTCGAGGGCGAGGCCGGAGATCCCGGCGTCGAGGGGGTCGTGGTCGAGGACGCTGTCGAGGGTGTGGCCCATGCGGTCGCGCTTGGTCTCGAGGTAGCCCTCGTTGAAGGCGCCGACTCCGACGACGAGCGGCACGCGCTCGGCGACGACGATGCCGCGGTCGGTGAGCTGGCGGACCTTCTCGGGGTTGTTGGTGAGCAGGCGCACCTCGGTGAGGCCGAGGTCCTCGAGGATCCCGACCGCCGCTCCGTAGTCCCGCGCGTCGGCGGGGAGCCCGAGGGCGAGGTTCGCGTCGAGGGTGTCGAGGCCGTCCTCCTGCAGGCGGTAGGCGCGCAGCTTGTTGATCAGGCCGATGCCCCGGCCCTCGTGACCGCGGAGGTAGACGACGACGCCGCCGTCCCGCTGGATCGTGTCGAGGGCGGCGTCGAGCTGGGGCCCGCACTCGCACTTCAGCGAGCCGAACGCCTCGCCGGTCAGGCACTCGGAGTGCACGCGCACCAGGGCGGGCCGCCCCGCGGCGACCTCTCCCGCGAGGATCGCGACGTGATCCGCTCCGGTCTGCCGGTCGCGGTAGGCGCGGATGCGGAACGGGCCGTGGGTGGTCGGCACCGTGGTCTCGACCTCGAAGCTCACCCGGGCGCTCTCCGGGACCGCGACCGTGACGGGCACCTCCGCGTCGCAGTGGAACTCCTGCAGGTACGCGATGAGGGCCGCGACCGTGGTCACCGGCACGCCCTCGCGCTCGCCCAAGGCGATCAGGCCGGGCAGCCGCATCATCTCGCCGTCCTCGGCGACGATCTCGGAGATCGCGCCCACGGGGTACAGGCCGGCGAGCTTCATCAGGTCGACGGCCGCCTCCGTGTGCCCGTCGCGCTCGCGCACGCCGCCGTCGACGGCGCGCAGCGGCAGGATGTGGCCGGGGCGGTTCAGGCGGGAGGGGGTCGCCTCGGGGTCGGCCAGCACGCGGAGGGTGTGCGCGCGGTCGGAGGCGCTGATGCCGGTGGAGAGCCGGTCGGCCGCGTCGACGGAGAGCGTGTAGGCGGTGCCGCGCGGGTCCTCGTTCTCGACCACCATCAGCGGCAGGGCGAGGCGGTCGGCGATCTCGTTGGTCATCGGCGCGCAGATGAACCCGGAGGAGTGGCGGACCATCCAGGCGATCGTCTCCTGGCTGGCGAGCTGGGCCGAGACGATGACGTCGCCCTCGTTCTCGCGGCCCTCGTCGTCCGCGACGATGATCGGGCGCCCGGCGCGCAGTGCCTCGACGGCCTCGGGGATGGTGGCGAGGCTCATGAGCGGGCCTCCGCGATCGAGCGCAGGGCGAGCATCCGCTCGACGTGGCGGGCCAGGACGTCGGTCTCGATGTTGACCTGATCGCCGATCGCGCGCGCGCCCAGCGTGGTGACGGCGAGCGTCTCGGGGATCAGCGAGACCTCGAACCACTGCTCCGGCTCGGCGGCGGGGCTGATCGCCGAGACGGTCAGCGAGACGCCGTCCACCGCGATCGAGCCCTTGTCGACGACGAGCGGAGCGATGCCGGTCGGCAGCGAGAACCGCAGCACCCGCCAGGCCTCGCCCGGTGCGATGGCGAGCAGCGTCGCCGTGCCGTCGATGTGGCCCTGGACGATGTGGCCGCCGAGCCGGTCGCCGACCAGCGCGGCGCGCTCGAGGTTCACGGGGTCGCCGACGCCCACGGTGTCGAGGGTCGACATCCGCAGGGTCTGCGCCATGACGTCGGCGGTGAAGCCCTGGTCGGTGTGCTCGACCACGGTGAGGCAGACGCCCGAGACCGCGATCGAGTCGCCGTGCCGCACGCCCTCGACGGCGAGGGGCCCGCGGATGCTGAGGCGGATCGCGTCGGCGCCCGCCTCGACGGCGGTCACGACGCCCTTCTCCTCGATGATTCCGGTGAACATCAGTGGGTCTCCATCTGCAGGGCGTGGGGGAGGCGGGCCGGGGTGCCGGCACCGCCCGCGGGGAGGACGTCGGGGCGCGCGGTCACGAGGAGGTCGTCGCCGAGGACCTCGACCGAGCGGAGGGAGAGGCGCCGGGCCCCGCCGATGCTCTCCACGCCGAGGTCGCCGAGCGCGAGGCGGGGGCCGCCGAGGAGCGCGGGCGCGAGGAACACGAGGTACTCGTCGACCAGTCCGGCGGCGACGAGCGCGGAGGCGAGGGTCGGTCCGGCCTCGACGTAGACGCTGCGGATCTCGGCGGAGTAGAGGTGCGCGAGGACCGCGGCGAGGTCGCGGGTGCGCTCGACCACGACGGCGCGGGGATGCTCGTGCAGGCGGGCGCCCGGCGGCACGGGGCGCGTGCCGACGACGACGGGCACCGGCTGGTGGGCGAGGAGCTCGCCTCCGTCGCCGCGGGCGGTGAGCGCGGGATCGTCGGCGAGGACGGTCCCGGTGCCGACGAGGATAGAGTCGTGCGCGGCACGCTGCTCGTGCACGCGCTGACGGGCCGCCGCTCCGGTGATCCAGCGGCTGCTGCCGTCCGCCGCCGCGGTGCGGCCGTCGAGGGTCGAGGCCCACTTGAGCGTGACGAAGGGGCGGTGCAGGCGGGTCGCGGTGAGCCACGGGTGGAGGAACTGCTCTCCCTCCTCGGCGAGCACGCCCTCGATCACCTCGACGCCGGCCTCGCGGAGGGTGCGACCGCCGCCGGCCGAGCGCTCGCCCGGGTCCGGCACGGCGTAGACGACGCGGGAGACGCCCGCCTCGATCAGGGCGCGGCTGCAGGGGCCCGTGCGACCGGTGTGGTCGCACGGCTCGAGCGAGACGACGGCCGTCGCGCTCTCGGCGGCGCCCGGCGCGACGTGCGACAGGGCGTCGACCTCGGCGTGCGCGGTGCCGGCTCCGTGGTGCCAGCCCTCGCCGAGGACGGTGCCGTCGGGCGCGAGGATCACGCAGCCCACGCGCGGGTTGGGTCCGCGGGCGGGCCCGCGCTCGGCGAGCGCCAGCGCCCGGCGCATCGCGTGCTCGTAGTCGATCGTCATTCCCGGTTCTTCCGTTCGTCGCCGAACTCCGGGGTCTCGATCGACGGTGCGCGGGCACCGTCGCTCAGCATCGCGCGGTGATGCGCGACGCTCGTGCTGCCTCTCCTCCGGACTTTCACCGTCGGTCCTGGAGTTCCACCAGGTCAACCGCCGCCCCTCTCGAGGGGCTGCGGCTCGCGGACTGTGACCGCCGGTTCGGAATTCCCACCGACCCCGGAGCACGTGCTGTCCGGTCAGCCTACCCACCCGCCGCCCGGCGGGAGCCTCCGCGCGTCACACTCCCGGCGCACGGTCGGCTCCGTGCGTCCCGGAGCCCGTCGGCGCTGCGGTCGCCCGTCGTCTCCGCACGGTGGACGGCCGCGCTGCGTCCCCTCCGTCGATCACTCTTCGTTTGCCGTAGATGTCGGTTGCATCCCAAATTGGATAGTCCGATCGTTCGACTCCGGTTGGCGTATACCGGCCGGGCTGGTCAGACACGGAATGTCCTCCACCGGCGACGGAGATTTTCGCCGCTCAATGGCGCGACGAGAATCTCCGTCGATCGAGGCTCCGAGGTCAGCTCTCCCGCTCCTCCGCGCGTATGCGCCTCCTAGCGCGTCGAGCTACCTCCACGGTAAAAGCAGTGAGGACCAGTCCCGTTCCAGGCCCGACGAAGGGCGTGAGAACGGCGCGTGCATCGGTGAACCAGAACAGAAGCAATAGAACCGCTGTACCGCCGAACAGCAGAAGCGCCAATCCTCCAAGGATGGGATTGCGCAATTCTCGGCGCATCGCCCGACTGAGATCGTGATCAGAGGCCATTGAATCTCCTTCGCTGTTCTTCGCGCGCTCTAACAGCGCTGGATGACCGGGTGCAGAGAGCCACCTATAGTGAGGTAGCGTGCGCCGAGGCACTGGCCAGAGTTGTTCGCTTGAACTGCGGCGACGTGGAATACGGCGCCTTAAGCGCCGCACACCGCTCCGAGGGGGGCGAATGCGGCCGTCATTGATCCGCACAGTAATCCTGCCGCTGCTGCGGTAGATTGCGACGCGGTTTTCGTCTCGGTTCTGTTGAGCATGATTGTACAGAATGCGATGTCACAGGCGAGGCTGGGGTCGGCGACCACGGGATAGGATGCGCCCGTGTGATGCACTCTCTGCACCAGCGTGCCGCCGTCGATCGAGAAACTGGTCCTGACAGGAGCGCCGGTGGAATCTGAGGCCCAGGCCGGATTTATGAAGTTGACGGTCCGTCCGTGTGAATCCTTCACCGCAACCGAGTGGTCGATGAACTCAAGGATGGCGGGTTCTCCATCCACGGTCACGTCGAATCTGTAATCAGATGGGGCTGCCTGGTCCTTGATGAGAGCAAAGCCCGCATTGAGAACATGGCCTGCCCCTGTGAACGCGTAATCCTAGGAGTCGCTCATGTTGTAGACGAGCGCGCCTGAAGGCCCGACGCTCGCCGATCGGACAGCGATTCCTGGAGTGATGCCGACGCTGTGGTTCCTGTATTCGACCGTGAGGCCGGACTTCGTCGAGAGGGAGCCGCTCGGCTCCAGGTGCTCTGATTCGGAGCTTAGTCGAGCGGCGCGTCCACTGGAGGCGGCGATAGGCGTGAGCAAGCCGAAAGATTGCATTGTCGATTCTGCTGTTCGGGTCGCTGTGACGACTCCCGGATCGGCCGTCGCAGGTGTCGCGACCAATGAAGTGAAAGCAAGTACGGTGCCCATGAGCAGCGCTCGAACCGATCTTCTGGTGCCTGGCAAGAACATCTCCTTCTCTCAACGTCATCTTTGACACCAGTCACAATTGCAGGGTTATCGCAGATCATCAATGATCGGGCGGGTTCCAGAAGTCCGATGGCGCGTTCGGAGGACCATTCGCCTAATGGTGTCCTCGGCGGGTCGCTCTCGTCGAGTCCCGCGCGACGGAGGGCGCTCGGTTCAGTGCCGGTGCTCGTCCACCCAGCGCGGGAACGGGTCCGTGTACTCCGCCCAGGCGGCGGGGCCGGCCAGCAGCTCCTCGGGGGTGAGCAGGCAGCTCTGCAGGACGGCGGTCAGCCTCCCGGTGTCCAGGCCCGTCCCGAAGAAGGCGAGCTCCTGGCCGAGAGGCGCGTCCTCGTCCCAGCTGAGCAGGCTGGTCGGGTCCAGCGTCAGCACGTCGCCGGCGACCGACCACGAGCCGACCCGGTCGGCGCGCGTCGCCAGGCGCACCAGGCCGCGGGAGCGGAGGATGCGGCCCACCTTCTCCGCCACCAGCTCCCCGTGGACCGCCGTGCTCAGGCGGCCGGGGTGGAAGGGCAGCGGATCGCGGAACACGAACTCCTCGACGGTCGTGCCCGAGGCGCGGCGCCGCGGGGTCCCGTTGAGGGCGCACTGCCAGCCCATCGAGGAGGCGATCGCGTGCGCGCGCCGGGGGTGGAGCCTCCGGGGCGCCGCCGGGAGCTCACCGGCGGGGAGGAGATCGGCGGTGGGGGCGAGTGCTCGCAGGAGGTCGCGGACGAGTGCGGTCCGCTCGGGGTCGCTCTCGGAGAGGGGCTCGGCGAGGGCGATGAGGCTCGAGAACTCCAGGCGGGCGGCGAGGCGCTCCGCCGAGTCGAAGGAGGGGCCCGCGCCGCCGCAGAGCACGCGCAGGATCTCCTCCGTCGACGTCACGGCGACCACGTCGAGGATCGCGATGCGGGTGTCGGCGGGATGCCGCTGCGCGCAGAGGTGCTCGAGCACGAGTCCGATCTCGAGCGGGTCGGCCTGGCCGTCGAGGGCGACGACCGTGTGACCGCGGTGGCCGTCGTCGGCGTCGGCCGCGAGGCGCCGGTGGAGCTCCTCGGCGAGAGCGGGACCGTCGGCGCCGGGCGGATCGACCTCGAAGGCGATCCGGGACTCGGGCCTGCCTGCGAGGAGCGCGGCGGTCCGCCCGGCGTCCCGGGGGTCGGTCGCGCTGACGAGGGTGACGGCGAGGACGGGGGGTGCGGGGTGGTGGGGCTCCATGGACCGCTACTCTATCGATAACAGTTCTCATTAACGACAGGAGTATCCGTGAAGGTCCGCAACTCCCTCAGGTCGATGAAGGCGCAGCCCGGCTCGCAGGTGGTCCGCCGCCGCGGCCGCGTCTTCGTGATCAACAAGCTGAACCCGCGCTTCAAGGCACGTCAGGGCTGAGTGCCGACGGGAGGGAGCGAGCCCTCCCGTCGGCACGGCCTCAGTGCTCGTCGTAGTGGCCGGCGTGAGCGGCGTGCTTGTGGCCGCCGTGGACGAAGTCGACGTGGTCGTCGTGCTGCACGGTCTCGTGCCCGCAGGCGTCGCCGTGCTCGTGGTCGGCGGTCGAGTGCTCGGCCTCCGACTCGTGCTCGTCGTAGTGGTCGCCGTGCAGGGCGTGGTGGTGCGTGCCGTGGACGTAGTCGACGTGGTCCTCGTGCTGCACGGCCGGGTGGCCGCAGCCCTCGCCGTGCTCGTGCTCGGTGACGGGGTGCTCGGCGTGGAGATCGGTGGTGCTCATGGTGCTGCCTTTCCGGATGCGGGGGCCGCGGACGCGACGGGCTCCAGTCGACCAGATCCATAAACGCATTGCAATGGATGCGCCTAATCGAGAGCGATCATCGTTCCCGACAGGGACGGAGGTCACCCCTCCTGGGCGTGCCGGACAGCGTCGTCGACGATGTGCGTGACGTGGGTGTCGGCGACGGAGTAGTGCGCCTCACGGCCCACGCGCTCGACCGCGACCAGCCCGGCGGTGCGGAGCATCCGC
Source organism: Rathayibacter sp. AY1F4 (assembly GCF_002931775.1). NCBI lineage: Bacteria > Bacillati > Actinomycetota > Actinomycetes > Micrococcales > Microbacteriaceae > Rathayibacter > Rathayibacter sp. AY1F4. The sequence continues at coordinate 75,942 of NZ_PSVE01000010.1, read as the reverse complement.
AGGTGCTGCGAGACCAGCGGCTGCGAGAGCCCGGTCACCTCGGCCAGCCGCCCGACCGTCGACGTCTCCTCGGCGAGGGCCCGGAGCAGGCGCAGCCGGGAGGAGGAGGACAGCACCTTGAAGAGCTCGGCGGCGGGTTCGAGGTCCTCGGTCATCTGCTCATGTAAGCAGAGGTGCATGCGCCGTGTCCGCGCGGCGCCCCGCGCGCCTCCGGCTACCCTCGGTGCGATGGACGAGGACAGGTACGGGCAGGACGTGCTCGCCGGCGACTGGCGCGCTCGCGGCAGGGTCGAGGTGGCGGTGGTCGAGGCCGAGCGCGATCTGGTGGTCGAGGAGGTCGCCTCCGGCTTCGTGGGCGCCGTGCTCGGCGTGGAGCTGCGGATGGTGCGGCTGGAGGACCGGTTCGGCAAGGTCCGCGTGTTCCCGCTGGGGCCCGGGTTCCTCCTCGAGGGCAAGCCCGTGTCGCTCAAGGCGCCCGGGCTGAAGCGCGACGCCGGCCTCGGTCGCGCGCGCTCCGCCTCCGGCTCCTTCCACGTCGCCGACGCGAAGGCGCGGGTCGCCCTGCCCAGCCGCATCTACGTCGAGGGCCGGCACGACGCGGAGCTGGTCGAGAAGGTCTGGGGCCACGACCTGCGGGTCGAGGGCGTCGTCGTCGAGTACATCGAGGGCGTCGACAACCTCGACGAGCTGGTGCGCGGGTTCCGGCCCGGTCCGGGGCGCCGCATCGGCGTGCTCGTCGACCACCTGGTGCGCGGCTCGAAGGAGTCGCGGATCGCCGACCAGGTCGCCGCCGGTCCGCACGGCGCCCACGTCCTCGTCGTCGGCCACCCCTACATCGACGTCTGGCAGGCCGTGAAGCCCGGCCGGATCGGCCTGGAGCGCTGGCCCGAGATCCCGCGCGGCACCGAGTGGAAGCACGGGATCTGCGAGGCGCTCGGCTGGCCGCACGAGGAGCAGGCCGACATCGCGCGCGCCTGGCAGCGCATCCTCGGCCGGGTGCGCACCTTCCAGGACCTGGAGCCGGCGCTGCTGGGCCGGGTCGAGCAGCTCATCGACTTCGTGACGGAGCCCGCATGACCCGGCACGCGGGGCTCGGCCTCGCCCTCGACGCCGTGCTCGTCCTGGTCTTCGTGCTGATCGGCCGCGGGAGCCACGACGAGGGGTCGGCGCTGATCGGCCTGCTCACCACGCTCTGGCCGTTCCTGGCGGCGCTCCTGCTCGGCTGGGTCGTCACGCGCTCGTGGCGCTCCCCGGACCGGATCGTGCCCGCCGGGCTCGTCGTCTGGGCGGTGACCGTCGCGGGCGGGATGCTCCTGCGGATCGCCTCCGGGCAGGGCGTGCAGTGGAGCTTCGTGATCGTGACGGCCGTCGTGCTGGCCGTGTTCCTCCTCGGCCGCCGCGCTCTGACGCGGCTGATCGCCCGCCGGCGCTAGGCGGACCGCCGGCTCAGCCCACCCGCACCCCGAAGTGCTCCGCGAACAGCGGCAGCAGCAGGCTGAGCTGCAGCTCGGAGAGGGTGGCGCCGCGGAGGCCGTCCAGCCCGGTGAGCACGTGCAGCTCGGCGCCGCGCAGATCGAGGTGCTCGATCCGGGCCCGGGAGAGATCGAGGGAGCGGACGTCGCAGTCGACCAGGCGCAGCCGCGTGCCGGTCGCACCCGCCAGGTCGAGCTCGTCGATCGTGCAGCGCTCGAGCAGCACGTCGCGCACCGCGGCGCCGCGGAGGTTCAGGTAGCCGAGCTTGCAGTCGGCCACGCGCACCTGCTCCCAGGTGCTCTCGTAGAGCTCGGCCGAGCCCAGCCGCGAGGCGAGCAGCTCGACGGATCGGAGCCGGCTCCGCGGCGCCGAGAGCCCGGGGACGTCCAGCCGCTCGAGCCGCGACTCCGCGATCGACGCGGCCCGCAGCTGGGCGCCGTCCAGGACCACTCCCTCCAGCGCGCACTCGCTGAAGGAGGCCGCGGTGAGATCGGCGCCGGTGAGGTCGGTGCCGGCGAAGCGCAGCCCTTCGGCGTGCTCCCGGGCGCCCGTGTCCCCGGCGTACCCCTCGGCGAGGCCGTCGAGGAGGAGGGGGTCGAGCCGGGGAGGAGCGGTCGCGTCGCGCACGCGGCGAGCCTAGTGCTGGCACCATGGCGGCATGCCCCGCCTACTCGCCGTGTGCCGCGTCGCCCGCCTCCTGCCCGACTCCGGCACGGTCGGCGTGACCGCGATCGACAAGCGGCCGGTCGAGGGTCCCGTCGGCGTGCGCGACCTGGGCCTCTACGGCGATGTGCAGGCCGATCGCGCGCACCACGGCGGCCTCGACAAGGCGCTCTACGCCTACTCCGACGAGGACGCGCTCTGGTGGGCGGAGCGCCTGGGGCGGCCGGTGGCCGCGGGGATGTTCGGCGAGAACCTGCGGATCGCGGGCCTCGATGTGAGCGGAGCCGTGATCGGCGAGCGCTGGCGGATCGGCGAGGCGGTCGAGGTCGAGGTGACGATGCCGCGGACGCCGTGCGCGACGTTCCAGCGGGCCCTCGGAGAGCCGCAGTGGGTGAAGCGCTTCGCCGACGAGGGGCGCACCGGCGCGTACCTGCGGGTGCTGCACCGCGGATCGGTGGAGGCGGGCGACGCCGTCGAGGTCCTGAGCCGGCCCGGGCACGGCGTCCCGGTCGACCGCTGGTACCGCGAGCACAGCCCGGCGGACGCGCAGGCGCTCCTCGAGGCGGAGGAGGCGGGCGCGCTCCGGCCGGCTCCGGCGCTGCGGGCGTCGATCGAGCGGGCGCTCGCCTGACCCGGTCTACTCCCCGCGCGCCTCGCGCTTGAGGCGGCGCTTGACCGCTCGCTCCGTGAGCACCGTCAGGTAGTCCTGCACGGGCCGGTCCTGCAGGTCCGCGAGCTCCTCGCGCACGAGCGGTGCGACCTGCTCCTCGGAGTGGTCGGGGAACTTCTTGCGCACGTTCGCGGTCACGTCGCGCACCACCTGGTCGAGATCGAAGTCGGTCGTCATGCGGAGATCCTGGCCCCTCCAGGTGAACAGGAGGGGCGCGGAGCCCACGGCCCCGCACCCCTCCTCCGTGCCGATGGTCAGCTCGCGGCGACGGCGATCTCGTTCGGCGTGACGTCGAGCTCGCCCGTGGCGACGACCTCTCCCGTGGCGAGGTCGACGGCGTGGATGCTGTCGGCGGCCGGGTCGGTCACGTAGGCGATGTCCCCGGCGACCGTGATCGCGGGGTGCGGGTCCTGCCACTCGACCGGGCTCTCCCAGGCGTCGACGACGGGGTGGGAGGCGGTCAGCTCGCCGGTCCCGGGGTCGAGGACGTGGATCGCGCCGTCCGAGGCGATCATGTACGCCAGGTCGTCGGGGCCGCGGGCGACGCCGCGGAAGGTGTACTCGACGCCCTCGGGCAGGTCGACGACGTCGAGGGTCTTCGCCTCGGTGTCGATCAGCGCCACGCGGTGCAGGAGGTAGCCCTCGGCGTCGCGGTCGTCCTTGTAGTCGCCGACGATGATCGGGCTGGTCTCGCTGACCCAGGCGTTGCCCATGCGGCCGTACGGCTGGTCCGGAGCCTCGAGCTTCGTGATCTCGCCGCCGTCGTAGACCAGGGCGCCGTTCTCGCAGCCGAAGACGACGACCTCGTTCTCGGCCGTGCCCTCTCCGTGGACTCCGGGGCACTGGTCGTTCGTGGCCGTCACGGCGCCGGAGGCGTCGCGCACCTCGATGCCGGTGCGCCCGTCGGCGTCACCGACCGTGGTGAGGAAGGTGCCGTCCTCGAGGACGATAGAGACGCCGTGGTGCGCCTCGACTCCCGGGATGGTCTCGGTCTCGGGAATCCCGTCCGAGGACGCCAGGTCGGCGGTCTCGAGGACGGTCGTGTCGCTCGTGCCGTCGGCGTAGAGGACGGTCTTCCCGGCGTGCCGGACGACGTGGCCCGGGGTGTCCGCGGGGAAGACGATGTCCGTCAGCTCCGGCTCGCCGCTGGTGCCGGCGGCGGTGTCGAGGAGCTGGAACCCCTCGCTCATGGTGACCATGACGTGGCGGTCGTCGCCGGCGGGGTTGAGGCGGGTGAACTCCTCGGAGTCCATGTCCGCGACGGTCTCGAGGGTCTCGCCGTCGAGGACGAGGATGCCGCCCTCGTAGGCGACGGCGACGCGGGCGCCGGCGGCCGCCGCGGCCTCGGTGGCCGGTGCGGTGGACGCCGAGGACTCGGCGGCCGGGGTCGAGCTCGACGAGCAGGCCGCGAGGACCGTGATCGAGCAGGCGGCGATCAGGCCGAGGCCCGCCCGCCGGACGTGGGGATTCTGCATGGGTGCTTCTTCTTCCTGGTGGTGGATCGGAGGGCTCACGGGGAGAGCCCGGTGGCGATGCGCTGCGTGTTGACGCGCATCATGGCGAGGTAGTCGGGAGCGCCGCCCTCGGGCCCCGTCAGGGACTCCGTGAACAGTTCGACCACCTCCACGCGGATGTCGGCCTCGCTCGCGAGCGCCTGGACCAGGCGGTCGGGAGACGAGGACTCCGCGAAGATCGTGGGGACGCCGGTCTGCTCGACCGCGTCGACGAGATCGGCGAGGTCGGAGGCGGACGGCGCCGCGAGGGTCGTGCCTCCCGGGATGACGGCGCCGACGACGTCGAAGTCGAAGCGGTCGGCGAGGTACCCGAAGACGTGGTGGTTGGTGACGAGGGCGCGGCGCTCGGCCGGGATCGCGGCGAACGCCGCGGCCATCTCGGAGTCGAGCCGCTCGAGCTCGGCGCGGTAGCCGGCCGTCCGGTCCCGGACGGCGGCCGGATCGACGCCGTCGAGCGCGGCGAGCACGGGCCCGAGGGAGTCGACGACGTCGATCATCCGGCCGGGGTCTGTCCAGAAGTGCGAGTCCGGGCTCCCCTCCGCGTCGCCCTCGCTGTAGTCGAGGACGTCGACGGCGTCGCCGGCGACGAACGCGGGGACGTCCTCACCGGAGGCCTCGTCGAGGTGCTGCTGCAGGCCCTCCTCGAGTCCGAGCCCGTTCGAGACGACGAGGTCGGCGGAGCGCAGGCGCGCCGCCTCCTGCGCCGAGATCTCGAAGGAGTGCGGGTCGGCGTCGGGCTTCATCAGCGTGACGACCTGCGCCTCGTCGCCGACGAGCTCGCCCACGACGTCGCCGAGGATGTTGGTGGAGACGATGACGAGGGGCCTCTCGTCCTCCTCCGCGGACGTGCAGCCCGACAGGAGCAGGACCGCCGCGGCGGAGGCGAGGGCCCAGCCGCGCCTCATCGGCCCGTCTCCGCCGTGAAGGCCGGCTCGGTGGCGGTCTCGAAGGTGCGGGCGAGGCGCGCGCCGTCCGCGTAGTCGATCTCGTGCAGCTTCCGCTCGGCGGGCGCGCTGAGGTAGGCCCGCTGCTGGTCGGCGATCAGGACGGGCCGCGAGCCGTCCGCGGTCGTGTCCGCGACGAGGGGCGCGGTCTCGGCGAGGACCGCACCGTCGGAGCCGTCGAGCACCAGCACGCGGCCGTCGGCGGCGAGGGCGAGGACGGTCTCGTCCGCGTCGTCCACCGCGGTGACCTGCGCCAGCGAGGCGGGAGAGGGGAGGAGGCTCCAGGAGCGCTCCCGGGTGTCGAGGAGCCAGATGCCCGCGTCCCCGGCGAGGCCGGCGACCGTGGGGCGGCCCTCACGGTTGTCGAAGGAGGCGGCGGGTGGCGCGGTGGTGCCGGCGGGGTAAGGGATCCGCTCGACGATGAGCTCCTCGTCCTCGATCGACGCCAGGAGTGCGCCGTCGGAGCAGCCGATGACGGCGCCGACGCGGGTGGTGATCGTCCCGGCGGGGTCGGGGCAGGCCTCGCGGAGGCCCGTCGGCTCGCCGGCCGAGTCGTAGCCGGCGACGGCCGCTCCGGATCCGGACCCCTCGGTCACCAGTGCGGACGAGCCGACGGGCACGACCATCCCGGGTCCGGGCTCGACGTCCTTCCGGAACCGCTCGACGATCGCGCCCTTCGACAGCGCCTCGGTGTCGAGGAGGACCGCCTCGCCGGAGTCGGGGAAGAAGAGTCCGGTTCCGCCGGTGGTCGAGAGGTTCGTCGTGGCGACGACGGCCGTCCCGGAGCCCGCGACCGTGCCGATCAGGCGGGGGTCCGCGCGGTAGTAGTGGAAGTGGTCGACGTGGTCCCAGGTCCACACGCCGCTGTCGACGATCTCGACGCCCGCATCGGTCTGGGCGAAGAGGTAGCGGCCGTCGGTCGTCATCGCGCTCGGTGCGCCGATGGTGCCGAGGCCGGTGACCGTCTCGTCGAGGAGGTCGAGGTGAGACACGGCGCCCGACGGGTCGATCGTGGTCAGCCCCAGGCGCGGCTCGGCGAGCTCGGCGGCGTTCGCGACGGCGCCGTGGCCGGAGCCCGTGTCGTCCGCGGCCGGCGCGGAGGCGTCGGTCGAGCAGGCGGCCAGGCCCAGCGCGAGAGCGCCCAGGAGGACGGTGGAGGCGGTGGTTCGGGAGTGCACGGAGTCCTTTCGAGGGTGAGCGGGGGAGGAGCGGTGCCGGCAGGGCCTCATGCGGCGACCGGCTGAGGGCCCGACCGGGACGCGAGGGCCGACGCGGCCGAGCGGACCGCCCAGGACACCGCGGCGACCGCGATGGCCGTGCCGGCGACCGAGGCGCCCGCGGCCGTGGCCGCGTGCCAGGAGACGAGCAGGCCGACGAGCACGGAGGCCGCGCCGAGGATCGACGCGAGCAGCATCCGGGTCGGGATGCGGGTGGTCCAGTGCCCGGCGGCCACCGCGGGAGCCAGAAGGAGCCCGACGACGAGGAGCGAGCCGACCGCCTGGTAGGAGGCGACGACGGCGAGGGTCACCAGGCCGACCAGCGCGGCCTGAGCCGAGCGCGGACCGAGGCCGAGCACTGCGGCGATGCGCGGATCCAGCGCCAGGGCGACGAGCGGGCGGTGGAAGGCCGCTGCGACGAGGAGGCCGGCTCCGGCGGCGGCGGCGAGCAGCCCGATGTCGACGGAAGTGATCGCGAGGATGTCGCCGAAGAGGATCGAGGTCGCGTCCGTGGCGAAGCTGCCCGAGTGCGAGATCACGATGACCCCCAGCGCCAGCATGGCGACGAAGAGCAGGCCGATGCTGGTGTCGTAGGACAGTCGTCCGCGCCGCTGCAGGGCCGCGATGCCGAGGCTCATCAGCACCGCGCTGGCTGCGCCGCCCACGAGGACGGGCGCGCCGAGCACCGTCGCGAGGGCGACGCCGGGGAGCATCCCGTGGGCGAGCGCCTCGCCGAGGAAGGCCATCCCGCGGAGGACCACCCAGGTGCCGACGACGCCGCAGAGGACCGCGACGAGGACGCCGCCGAGGAGGGCGCGCTGGAGGAAGTCGAGAGCGAACGGCTCGAGGATTCCGGCGAGGAGGCTGGGCATGGTGCCCGACCGTACACGATAATGAGAACAGTTATCATTCCTGTACGCTCGTCGGGATGGACGTCTCACCCCTGCCCGAGCCCCCGGTCCGCCTCCGAGGCGCTCACGTCGACTTCGGCTCCCGCCGCGCTCTCGCGGGGGTCGATCTCGACGTCGCCGCGCGCTCGCTGACCGTGATCGCCGGGCCGAACGGCGCCGGCAAGTCCACGCTTCTGGAGGTGATCGCGGGAGTGCGTCCACTGACGTCCGGCACGCGGGACGTCACCGGAGCGATCGCCTTCGTGCCGCAGCGGGCGTCGATCCCGGACCGCCTCCCGGTGACGGTGCGCGACGTGGTCGCGGTGGGCACCTGGGGCCGGCTCGGCCGCCTCCGCCGCAGCGACGCGCGCGCGGCGGGCGCGATCGCCACCGCGCTCGAGCGGATGGAGATCGCCGCGCTCGCCCGGGAGCCCTTCGCGGTGCTCTCCGGCGGTCAGCGGCAGCGGACGCTCCTCGCCCAGGGGCTCGCCCGCGGGGCCGGCCTGCTGCTCCTGGACGAGCCCACCACCGGCCTCGACTCGGCGAGCGCGGAGCGGATCCGGTCGGTCCTGCGCGCGGAGGCGGACCGCGGCGCGACCGTGGTCTGCGTCTCGCACGACCCCGCCGTGCTGGCCGACGCGGACCGCGTCGTCGGACTCGTCGACGGGGCCCTCGCTCCGGCGGACCGATCCGTCACCCGCGGCCCGTGAGGCGGGGGCGCACGGGCCGTCCGTGACGGATCGCACCTGAGCGACGGGCCGCGGGCTGGGAGGATGGGGGGATGACCTCGACGCTGCTCGACCGGATGCCGACGCCCGACGCGGACGGGCGCGTCGACGACGACGCGGTCTACCTGGCCTTCACCGAGTGGGCGGAGTCGCGCGGCCTCCCGCTCTACCCGGCGCAGGACGAGTCCATGCTCGAGATCGCCTCCGGCTCCAACCTGATCCTCTCGACGCCCACCGGCACCGGGAAGTCGCTCGTCGCGATCGGCGCGCACGCCGCGGCGCTCGCCTCCGGACGCCGCAGCTTCTACACGGCGCCGATCAAGGCGCTCGTCTCCGAGAAGTTCTTCGCGCTGGTCGACGTCTTCGGCGCCTCCAACGTCGGGATGGTCACCGGCGACTCCTCGGTGAACGCCGACGCGCCGATCATCTGCTGCACGGCCGAGATCCTCGCGAACCTCGCGCTCCGGCACGGCGAGGACACCCCGGTCGACCAGGTCGTGATGGACGAGTTCCACTTCTACGCGGACCCGGCACGCGGCTGGGCCTGGCAGGTGCCGCTGCTCACCCTCCCTCACGTGCAGTTCGTGCTGATGTCGGCCACCCTCGGCGACGTGACGGCGCTCGCCGCCGACCTCAGCCGCCGTACGGGCCGGGAGACCGCCCGGGTCACCGGCGTGGAGCGCCCGGTGCCGCTGCACTACTTCTACGAGATCGCGCCGATCCACGACTCCATCGAGGAGCTGCTCTCGACGAACCAGTCGCCGGTCTACGTCGTGCACTTCTCGCAGGCGGCCGCTCTCGAGCGTGCGCAGGCGCTCACCAGCGCGAACATCGCCACCCGCGAGCACCGCGACCGCATCGCCGAGGTGATCGGCGGCTTCCGCTTCACCACCGCGTTCGGCAAGACCCTCTCCCGGCTGCTCCGGCTGGGGATCGGCGTGCACCACGCGGGCATGCTGCCGAAGTACCGCCGCCTGGTCGAGCAGCTCGCCCAGCAGGGCATGCTGCGCGTGATCTGCGGCACGGACACCCTCGGCGTCGGCATCAACGTCCCGATCCGCACCGTGCTGCTCACCGCGCTGACCAAGTACGACGGCACCCGGACCCGCCAGCTCTCGGCCCGCGAGTTCCACCAGATCGCCGGCCGCGCCGGTCGCGCGGGGTACGACACCGCCGGGACCGTGGTCGTGCAGGCCCCCGAGCACGAGTCCGAGAACCGGAAGGCTCTCGACAAGATGGGCGACGACCCGAAGAAGCGGAGGAAGTGGGTCGCCAAGCGCGCGCCGCAGGGCTTCGTCAGCTGGGGCGAGCCGAGCTTCCGCAAGCTCGTCGACGCCGAGCCCGAGACGCTGGCCTCGCACATGACGATCACGTCGGCGATGCTGCTGAACGTGATCGCCCGCGGCGGCGACGCCTACGCGAACGTGCACGCCCTGATCTTCGACAACCACGAGCCGTGGAAGCGGCAGCTGCAGCTCGCCCGCCGGGCGCTCGGCATCTACCGGACGCTGCGGGAGGCGGGCGTGGTCGAGCAGAGCGTCGGCGCCGACGGCGTGACCCGCATCCGCCTGACCGTCGACCTGCAGCCGAACTTCGCGCTCAACCAGCCGCTCTCGCCGTTCGCGCTGGCCGTGTTCGACGTTCTCGACCCGGAGTCGCCGAGCTTCGCGCTCGACGTGATCTCGGTGCTCGAGGCGACCCTCGACGACCCGCGCCCGATCCTGGGGGCCCAGCAGTTCCAGGCCCGCGGCGAGGCCGTCGCGGCGATGAAGGCCGACGGGATCGAGTACGAGGAGCGGATGGAGCTGCTCGAGTCCGTCACGCACCCCAAGCCGCTCGAGGAGCTCCTCGAGGCGACCTTCGAGACCTACACCGCGGCGCAGCCGTGGGTGAAGGACTTCGAGCTCTCGCCGAAGTCGGTCGTGCGCGACATGTACGAGCGGGCGATGTCCTTCGGCGAGTACACCGCGTTCTACAAGCTCTCCCGCTCGGAGGGACTGGTGCTGCGCTACCTGTCCGACGCGTTCCGCGCGGCCCGGCAGACCATCCCCGACGAGCTGAAGAACGAGGAGCTGCACGACCTGATCGAGTGGCTGGGCGAGCTCGTGCGCCAGGTCGACTCCTCGCTGGTCGACGAGTGGGAGGAGCTGGTCAATCCGGCGCTCCACGCGGCGGACCAGGCGATCGTGCCGCCCGCTCCGCGCCGCCTCACCGCGAACCACCGCGCCTTCCGCGTGCTGGTGCGCAACGAGATGTTCCGCCGGGTGACCCTCGCCGCCCTCGACGACCACGAGGCGCTCGGCGAGCTCGACGCCGCCGCCGGCTTCGACGCCGACGCGTGGGGCGCCGCGCTCGACGACTACTACGACGAGCACGACAGCATCGGCATCGGGCCCGACGCCCGGGGGCCGAAGATGCTGCTCGTCACGGAGGAGCCGACGCAGTGGCTCGTGCGGCAGATCCTCGACGATCCGGCCGGCGACCACGACTGGGGGATCTCGGCGACCGTCGACCTCGCCGAGTCGGACGAGCAGGGTGCGGCCGTCGTCCGCGTCACCTCGGTCGGCCGCCTGGACTGATCAGCGGCCGCGCTTCTCCCGGCGCTGCATCTCGGCGGCGATGTCCGCCTCGGTGATCTCCTTGCGGGCGGGACCCCAGATCGACGCGGCCTGGCCGACGACGCCGATCCCGATCCCGATCATCGGCCAGATCGGCCAGAAGTAGCCGTCGGCCCCTGTGCCGACCCAGACGGCGGTCGTGATCGCCGAGACGCTCGCCCATCCGCCGACCGATCCCAGGAAGTCGCGGCGCCGCTTGACCTCGCGCACGGCGAGCGCGCGCTCGGCGTCCTCGACGCGGGCGGTCTCCACCTCCTCGCCGGAGGCGGCCGCCGGGACGACCTCCGCGGACCGGTCTCGCCGGGCGGACGGATCCGGAGTTCCCCACTCGTTCGTCATGCGGCCAGCCTACGCACGGGCCGTCGGCAGCGGTACGCGGGCTTCAGGCGGCGGTACGCGGGCTCAGGGGGCGGCCGCCTGCTCCGGCTGGCAGTGCGGGCACCACCAGGTGCGGCGCTGCTCGGGGTCGTCGCGGACCTCGTCGCGGACGAGCACCGTCGTGCCGCAGCGCAGGCACGGGCGCCCGGCGCGCCCCGCGACCCAGTGCCGCTCGCCGCGGCGGGTGTCACCGGTGGTGGTCTGGAACATCCCCGGGATCGTGACGGAGGCGCGGAGGCCTCTCGCCGCGGTCGCCACGAGGGCGCGGACGTCGAAGGAGCCGATCGGCCGCCAGGGCCAGACCCCGCGGAGGAAGCAGACCTCGTTGGCCCAGAGGTTGCCGAGACCCGCGAGGCAGCGCTGGTCGAGGAGTGCGGCGACGACGGGCCGGTCCGGGAGGCGGGAGAGGCGCCGGACGGCCTCGTCGGCGTCCCAGTCCGCGCGGAGCGGGTCGGGCCCGAGGTGCCCGACGGCGCGCGGCTCGTCGCGGGTGGCGAGGAGCTCGACGACCGGGAGGTCGATGCCCCACACGGTCGAGTCATCGTCGAGGCGGAGGCGGACGCGGACGTCCTTCTGCACCGAGCGGGGGACCGCTCGGCCGGGAGCGGTCACGGTCCAGGAGCCCTGCATCCGCAGGTGGGTGTGCAGGGTCGTTCCGCCGGAGAAGCGGGTGAGGAGGTGCTTGCCGTGGGTGTCGTGCTCGAGGATCCTCAGCCCGGCGAGGGAAGTGCCGGCCGCGTCCCCGGAGCGCAGCTCGCCCTCGAGGACGGTGCGACCGTCCGCCGCCCGCCTGAGGCGGGCGGCGAGACGGTGCACACTGTCTCCCTCGGGCATCCCCGAACTCTAGGAGCCGGAGCTCGTCGAGGTCAGGGGTCGCGCGGGATCAGGCGCCGCGGTACGCCTGCTTGTAGACGCGCTCGGTGCCGTCGGGCGCGGTGACCTCGATGGTCGCCGTGCCGGCCTTGATGGGCTTGAAGACGGTCACGGTCTTGACCGTGAACGACTGGCCGGGCTTGACCGTCTTCTTCGTCTTGCTGCCGTACGCCGTCGTGATCTCGATCGAGACCGTCTCGTCGCCGTTGTTCACCGCCGACACCGTCAGCGTCCGCACGACGGCGAGGCGCTTGGTGGAGGCGGTGGTCGCGACGTCGATGACCGTGACGGGCTCGGGCTCCGGGTCCGTCTGGGTCTCGGGCAGGTCGAGGCCGACGACGACCGGGTCGTGGTCGCTGGAGCGGTACGCCGAGGTGTCGTAGAAGATCGTCGCGTTGTAGTCGTAGCGGCTGTACTCCAGTGCCACGGACTCGCCGCTGTTGATGTTCCAGGTGTCGACCCCGGTGACCGTCCTGTCGGCCGCGGGCGAGGCGAAGACGTGGTCCAGCGAGCCGACCGCGCCGTCGAACGAGTACGAGTACTTGCCGTCCTTCGCACCCTGGTCGATGTAGCCGGCGTCGGTGATCACCTTCACCGGGTCCTCCTTCGAGTAGGCGTTGAAGTCGCCCAGCAGGTAGACGAGCTCGGTGGCCTTCTCGGTGCGGAGGCGGTCGGCGAAGGCGACGAGGGCGGTCGCCTGCTTCACGCGCGAGGCGTTCGAGGCGCCCTGGCCGTCGCCCTGGTCGGCGTCGGCGCCGGATCCGGAGCCCTTCGACTTGAAGTGGTTCACGATCGCGACGAACTCGCTGGCGCCGTCGCCGAGGAGGCGGAACTCCTGGGCGAGGGGCTTGCGGGCGTTCGAGAAGTTCACCGTGTCGTTGAGCACGACGGACTCGCCGACCGGCTCGATGACGGCCTTCTTGTAGATGAAGGCGGTGCGGATGACGTCCTCGTCCGCGAGCGCGGGGAGCGCTGCGGGGGAGGGGACGTAGGCCCAGACCTCGGAGCCGGCCGCCGTGTTCAGCGCGGCGGTCAGGGTGGCGAGGGCCTCGTCGCGCGGCTTGCCGAACTTGGCCGAGTTCTCGATCTCCTCGAGCGAGACGACGCCCGCGCCGAGGGTGTTGATCGCGGTCACGATCTTGGCCTGCTGGCGCTCGAGGTCGTCGGCGTTCGCCGCTCCGCGTGCGTCGCAGCCGCTGTTGACCGTGACGGGGTCGCCGTCGCGGTCGGTGTAGAAGGTGCAGCCGGTGATCGAGTCGCCGGTGGTGGAGAAGTAGTTGAGCACGTTGAAGGACGCGATCGAGAGGTCGCCGCCGACGGCCTCGGGCTTCGCGGTCCGGGTGTTCGCGAAGGTCGCGGGCTGCACGTCGCCGGCGTTCTCGACGGTCAGCTGCGTGGTGGGCTGGAAGGCCCAGCCGCCGTTGCGGTAGTCGAGGACGACGGGGCGGGTGAAGGTCGCCGGAGCACCCACGCGGATCGGCGCGGTGGTGGTGAGGTAGGGCAGCGGGATCGCCTTGTTCGCGGCGGCGCCGAGGAAGTTGATCGAGGCGCCGTCGTCGAGGGTGATCGCGCGGGCGGCGTTGTCGGCGACGACGGCCGCGAGCTCCGGCGAGCCGGGGCGGGCGACCTCGGTCGGCGTGAGCAGCGGGGACGTGCCGGCGGCGAGGCCGACCGAGCCGAAGCTGTTCAGGTCGAAGGTGTCGGTGACCGTGTAGGCGCCCTGCGGAGCGATCAGCATGCTCTCGAGCACCTCGCGCTCGGCGGCGGTGCGGGGGAGCGCGACAGCGGCCGGGACCGGCGCTGCGGCGGCGCCCTCGAGCTTCACGACGGTCGCGGCCGAGGTCGGGGTGAGCTCGGTCAGGCCGTTGTACTCGCTCACCTCGCCGGTGATGCGCAGGTGGTCGCCGATCGCGACCGACCCGACGGAGGCGGAGGAGAAGACGAAGACGGCGTCGGAGGCCGTGCGCGAGCTCTCGCCGCCGGTGCCGGGGGTCTGGATGACGTAGCCGTTGTAGCCGCCGGACGGGTAGCGCGCGGTGACGACGCCGGAGGTGGTGACGGTGCTGCCGACGAGCGGCGACGCGTCGCCGGTGCCCTGGATCTCCGCGATGGAGACGGCCGGGATCTCGGCCGGCGGGGTCGTCGGGGGAGTGGTCGGCGGAGTCGTCGTCGGCGGCGAGGTGGGCTCGGGCTCGGATCCTCCGCCCGCGGCCTGCGGGGTCGGTGCGCCGAGCGCGAAGTCGGCCGAGTTGACGTCGGTGTCGCCGGTGGCAGTGTCCGCGCGGGCGATCGTCTGGGTGAGGGAGGGGACCGTGGCGACGGACGACTCGAAGGTGTTCGAGGTGCCGTAGCCGACGAGGTCGATCACCGCGTCCGGCTGGGCGGCGGCGCCGGTGGGCGGCGCCACGAGCGCCGAGGTCCCGTCGACGAGGAAGAGGGTGCCGCCCGCGGCCGCCATGTTGAGGCCGTTCGCGCTCTGGTCGGGCGTCGGCAGGGCCGCGCCGTTGGTGCCGTTGCTGGCGCCGGCGAGCAGGAAGTGGCCGCCCGCGGGCACCGAGCCGGTGAGCGGCACGGTCGTGGTGGGGTTCGCGGTGCCGGTCGCCGAGCGGTACTGGATCGAGAGGCCGCCGAGGGCGATCTCGGCGGCGGTGGGGTTGTAGAGCTCCACGTAGCGGTTGCTGAACGCGGCGCCGGCGGAGCCTCCGCGGGCGAAGACCTCGCTGATGACGAGCTCGTCGCCCGAGGGCGAGGCCGCGGCGGAGGTCGCGACCAGCGGAGCGGCCGCCAGGGCCAGGCCGGTCAGGGCCGCCAGGCCGAGCCCGCGCCTCCGGCGGCGGTCGGGCGGGGTGGGAGAGTCGGGCATGGTGGTCCTCTCGATCGCCGCTCGGAAGAGCGGTCGCAGCGTCGTCGCCGCGCGGCGCGGCCGGCGCACCCCCGGAAGGGGCACGCATGGTCACGCTATGCAGTGCGGGTGCCCGGCCTGTGAACCGGACGTTTCATGAACGTAAACTCATCCACCGACATCGGGGCGCGCGGGTGCCGCTCGCGGCGCGTTCGCGGCTTCGCGGGCCACACTCGTCGGATGATCTCCTTCGAGCTGGCCCGTGCCCTGCGCACGGCGGGCGTGCGCTGGACGCCCCGCACCGGTGACCGCTTCCGCATCGAGCGGGAGGGCTTCGACGGCGACGTCTTCACCGTCAGCGACATGACCATCGAGGCGCACGAGTACCCGAGCGGGACCGTCCTCGGCTTCAACGGCACCACGGAATGGGCACTCGACTCCGTCTCTCTGGAGGACTCGCTCTGGCTGCCGCGGGAGGACCAGCTGCGCGAGCTCCTCCGCGGGACCTTCCGCTCCCTCCGTCGCCTCGCGGAGCCGGAGGCGCGGTTCGCCGTCGAGGTCGAGCTCGGCGGGCGGGCGCGGACCTTCGAGGACGCGGCGGCCGAGAACGCCTATGCGGAGGCGCTGCTCGCGCTGGTCAGCTCGGTCGCGGTCGACCTCGACGACGTGGACGAGCTGGACGGGGCCGACGAGCCCGACCGGGCGGCCGAGCGGGCCTGATGCTCCGTCCGACCCCGACCCGCCGCATCCGGCGGGGCTAGGAGGCCGCCTTCTCCGCCGCCGCGGTCTTCTTCGGGGTCCGCTTCTTCGCAGGCGCGTCGGCGCCCTTCTCCGGGTCGGCCTTCCTCGCCGCGGGCTTCTTCTTCGCGGCGGTCGTCGCCGGAGCCTTCGCCGCCTTCTTCGGGGCAGGCTTCGTCGCGGCCTTCTTCTCGGCAGAGGCCTCCTCCGCCGGCGCGCCCTTCGCCCCGCGGCTGCGCTCGACCGAGCGCTTGAGCGCCTCCATCAGGTCGAGCACCTCGCCGCCGCCCTCCTCCTCCGGCGCCTCACCGAAGGTCGCGGCGGTGTCGAGGGCGTCGCCCTGCTCGATCTTGGCGTCGATCAGCGTGCGCAGCTCCTCCTGGTACGCGTCGTGGAACTTCGCGGCGTCGAAGTCCTCGGAGTAGGAGTCGACCAGGTGCGCCGACATCTCGAGCTCGCGCGCCGCGATCCGGGTGCTGCCTTCCAGCGACGGGAACTCGACCTCCCGCACCTCGTCCGCCCAGAGCAGGGTCTGCAGCATCAGGAGCTTGCCGCGCACGCGCAGCGCGGCGAGGCGGGTCTTCTGCCGCAGCGCGAACTCGACGATCGCGGTGCGGTCCGTCTGCTCGAGGGTGCGGCGCAGCAGGACGTAGGCCTTGGGGGAGGAGGAGTCGGGCTCCAGGATGTAGGCGCGGTCGAACATGATCGGGTCGACCTGCTCGCTGGGCACGAACTGCACGACGTCGATCTCGCGGTCGCGCTCCTCCGGCAGCGCCTTGAGCTCGTCCTTGGACAGGACCACGGTGCGCTCGCCGTCGTCGTAGGCCTTGTCGATGTGGTCGAAGGTGACGACCTCGCCGCAGATCTCGCACTTGCGCTGATACCGGATCCGTCCGCCGTCCTTGTCGTGGACCTGGTGCAGCGGGATGTCGTGGTCCTCGGTCGCGCTGTAGATCTTCACCGGCACGTTGACCAGGCCGAAGGTGATCGCGCCCTTCCAGATGGCTCGCATGCGCCCAGTGAACACCGTGTCCCCCGGCCGCCGGAAGCCCTGTCGGACGCGAGGGAGCCCCCGACCGTCGAAGGGACCCGCCGCAGCTCGACGGTCCGGGGTCCCCTCAGGGCGGAACGACGGAGCCGTCCGGTCGTCGCGCGGGGCGACGACTGGACGGCTCCGGGGCGGTGGCGGCTAGCCGCGCTCGGCGCTTCGGCGGCGCAGCGCAGCGAGCAGGAGCCCGCCGACGCCGCCGGCGATCAGCAGTCCGCCGAGGCCCAGCGGCAGGCCGATGTCGGCGCCCGTCGAGGCCAGGGGCGGGCGGCCACCGGGGTGCGGCGCCACGGCGGTCGGCGTGCTGCTCGGAGTGGGAGCGGCCGTCGGTGCGGTGGTGGGCGCGGTCGTCGGGGCGACGGTCGGCTGTGCGGTCGGAGCGACGGTCGGCTCGGCGGTCGGGGCCACGGTGGGCTCCGGCGTCGGGGTCGGCGTGGTCGGGTCCTTCTCGGCGTCGATCGCGGAGGTGTCCGCGGCGAACGAGGCGGTCACGAAGGCGATGGCCTTCGACGTGATGCCGAGCGCCTCCTGGTTGATGTTGTCGATGTCGTCGGCGGCGGAGTGGTAGTTCGGGTCGTGCGTGATGCCGGCGGTACCGCCGAACAGCGCGACCTCCTCCTCCGTCTTGACGTCGTCGGCGCCGGTGAAGACGCCCGAGGACGGGATGCCGACCGAGATGAAGCCGTCGTAGTCGCTGCGGCCGTCGAACGCGGTGTCGATCCAGGGCTGGTCGATCGAGTCGAAGTAGTCGGTGAACGCCTTCTCGGTCGCGATCGAGCCGGCGGGCACGTCCACGGGGGCCTCGTAGGTGGACTGGTCCGCATCGTAGACGGAGATCACGTAGTTCGGCGAGGCGACCATGTCGAAGTTCATGTAGGTCGCGATCTTCGAGGCGTCCTCCTCCGTCAGGGAGTCGACGTAGGTGTAGGAGCCGACCAGGCCCACCTCCTCGGCGCCCCACCAGGCGAAGCGGACCGCGTTGGTCGTGTCGCCCGCGGCGGCCAGCTGCACGGCCGTCTCGAGCAGCGTCGCGGATCCGGAGCCGTTGTCGTTGATGCCGGGGCCGGCGGGCACGCTGTCGAGGTGCGCGCCGAGCATGACCACGTTGTCGTGGTCGCCGCCCGGGGTCTCCGTGACGATGTTGAAGGTCTCCACCTCGGTCGTCGTCTGGTCGATGAGGACCGAGACGCTCGCGGGGAGCGACGCCAGCAGCGCCTGCCCCTCGGCCTGCGTGACGCCGACGCCGGGGACGGCGGCCTCGTCCTGTCCGCCGAACGTCCCGTTGAGGGCGTCGCTCGGCGCGTTGTCGTAGATGATGATCGCGGCGGCGCCGGCGGCACCGGCGGCGACCGACTTCTCGAGGAAGCTGCAGGAGCCGCGGCTGACGAGCGCGACCTTCCCGGTGGCGTCGAGGCCGGTCCAGGCGTCCGTGGTGCAGCCGAGCGGATCGACGGGGGCGATGAGCTCGCCGGTCACGCCGCCCTCGGGCGTCGACGGAGTGAACTCCATCGGCGTGCCGACGGCGCCGGTGCCGGTGGTCAGCGAGAACGCATCGATCGTCTGCGTCGCGGTGGTGAAGTCCTGGCGCTGCGTCGTGTAGCCGGCGTCCGCGAGGACCTTCTCGACGTACGCGCCGCTCAGCTCGTAGCCCGGAGTGCCGATCGCGCGGGTGCCGCCGTTGGCGTCCGCGATCGCCTGGAGGGCCTCCAGGTGGGTCATGATGCCGTCGACCGTGACGGTGTCGGCGAAGTCGACCGGCTCGACGGCGCTCGCCGTCGGCGCGAAGGCGAAGCCGGCGACGAGGGCGCCCGCTCCGATCATCGCGCTCGAGCCGATCAGCGAGCGGCGTCGGCGGCCGCTCGGGGTGTTCGTGGTGGTTCGCGCCACTGGGGCTCCCTCTCCTCGAGAACGGGCCGCCGCGTCGGCGGCCCCGACGCGCACCTCCCGAAGACTGGGAGGGGATCGCGTCCTCTGCGAGGGTATTCACAGGAAACGGTGCGGCCCAGTCCCCCCTGCCAGATTTCATCCGGACGAAACACGGACCGGGCCGGCGGGTCGGTCAGGCCGTCGCCGGGCTCTCGGCCCACTCGCGGAGCATCGCGAGCGTCTCCTCCGGACGGTCGCGGTGGGGGCTGTGACCTGCGCCCGCCACGACCGCGTACCGGATGCGCGGATTCGCGCGCAGCACCAGGGCGGCGAGGGAGGGAGGGAGCAGCGTCTCGACCTGCGGGTCGCCGGCCAGCACGAGGACCGGCGGGCGGAGGCCCGGCAGGTCCGCGAGCAGGTCCCACGGGTCGTTGTCGTCGATCGTCGCGGCGACCGCGGCCGGATCGGCGGCCCGCACCGCGGCGAGCTTCTCGACCCGGTCCCGCTCGTCCCAGAGCGGCTGCGCGACGGCGAGCTCCTCGGCCGAGACCGCGAGACCGGCGAGCTCGCCCGCGCGGACGGCGGCCCGCTGCTCCGGGGCGAGCCGGAGCACCGGGTCCAGCAGCGCCAGGCGCCCCGCCCAGCCGGAGTCGCGGGCGGCGGCGCGCACCGCGACCGCTCCGCCGAGCGAGTGCCCGACGACGAGGTCGAACGGTCCCCGCGCGAGGGCGTCGTCGGCGTAGGCGTCGTGGCGGGAGGAGCCGCCGCGCGGCCCGTCGCCGTGTCCGCGCAGGTCGGGAGCGGAGACGCTCCAGCCCGCCGCAGTCAGCTCGCGGCTCAGCCGCCACCAGGTGCGGCCCGAGCCGCCCAGGCCGTGCAGGAGCAGGACCCTGCCCGCCGTCATCGCCGGAGCCTCAGTCGAAGCGCGGGTCGCGGCCGGTGCGCTCACCGGTCGCGAGCCCGGCGATCGCGGCGAGGTCCTCGTCGTCGAGGGCGAAGCCGAAGACGTCCAGGTTCTCGCGGATCCGCTCCGGCGTCACCGACTTCGGGATCGCGACGACGCCGAGCTGCACGTGCCAGCGCAGCACCGCCTGCGCCGGCGAGACGCCGTGCTTCGCGGCGATGCGGGCCAGGGCCGGCTCGTCGAGGAGGCGCCCGCGGGCCAGCGGCGACCACGCCTCGGTGACGATCCCGTGGGCGGCGTCGAAGGTGCGCAGCTCCTCCTGGGGCAGCCGCGGGTGCAGCTCGACCTGGTTGATCGCCGGCACCACTCCCGTCTCGTCGAGCAGGCGCTGCACGTGCTCCTCCGCGAAGTTCGAGACGCCGATCGAGCGGGCCCGCCCCTCGCTCTGCAGGCGCTCGAGGGCGCGGTAGGTGTCGACGTAGCGGTCGCGCGAGGGGATCGGCCAGTGCACGAGGTAGAGGTCGACGTAGTCGGTGCCGAGCAGCTCGAGGCTCCGGTCGAAGGCGGCGAGCGTCTCGTCGAAGCCGTGGTCGTCGTTCCAGACCTTGGTCGTCACGAAGACCTGCTCGCGGGGGAGGCCGCTCGCGCAGATCCCTTCGCCGACTCCGCGCTCGTTGCCGTAGAGGGTGGCGGTGTCGACGTGCCGGTAGCCGGCCTCCAGGGCGACGGCGACCGTGCGGGCCGCCTCCTCGTCGCCGATCTTGTAGACGCCGAGCCCGAGCTGGGGGATCGCGCGGCCGTCGTTGAGGGGGATCAGGGGGACGCTCATGCCTCCCATGCTGGCATGCGCCTCAGACGCTCCAGTCGAGCTCGCCGTGCGGTCCCACGTGCACGTCGTCCTCGATCAGCGCCGCGAGACCGGCCACCCCGAAGAGGAGGCGCCGCTCGGCGCGCTCCGCGTCGCTGCGCTCGTCGATGCCGCGCACGGCGAAGTGCACGTCGTGGCCCGCCTGCAGGCCCTCGACGCCGAGCCGGCCGCGGAGCGCGCGCACGGGGCGCCGGCCGATGCCGAGTCCGCGCCAGAGGGAGCCCGTCTCGAGGACCACCGCCGTCTCGGAGGCGACGACTCCGTGCTGCTCGCGGTGCGCGGTGAGCTGCCACCCGTAGCCGAGGTGGTGCAGGCGGGTCGAGTGCGGGCCGCGCCAGGCGTGCGAGGACTCCTCGCGGCGGAAGTAGACGGGACTCGGGCGGAAGGACCCCTGCCAGAGCGCGGCGGCGAGCTCGGTGCACCACTCCGGGGTCTCCGGATCGGACCAGGGGTCGAGGAGGTCGGTCCGGGCGGCGGCGCGCCGGTGCTCGCGCACCAGCTCCTCCGCGTCCTCCCGCAGTCCCATGCCGCCCCCTCGCAGTCGTGGGCCTTCACCCTAGAGTGCCCGACAGGCGCCGGACAACCGGGGTGGCGGCCTAGGAGGGCAGGGTGACCGGCTCGGTGTCGGGCAGCGGGCTGGCGTCGCGCCCGCGGAGATCCGGGTGGTACCGGCGGCCGAGCAGGGGCACCAGGAAGCCGACCAGGGCGAAGGCGGCGGCGACGACGATGGCGGCGGTCGGCCCGGCCTGGTCGATCTGCACGCCGGCGATCGCGGAGCCCAGCGCCGCGCCGATCAGCTGACCGGTGCCGACCCAGCCGTAGGCCTCCGCCGTGTCCGAGAAGCGCACGCTCGAGGCGGTGATCGCGAACAGCGCCGCGAGAGCGGGGGCGATGCCGATGCCGGCGAGGAACAGCGTGACGGACAGCCACCAGAAGTCGGTCGAGACCGCCGCCAGGCCCATGCCGACCGTGACGATCAGCATCCGCCGCGCGGTCGCCCACCGGCTGATCGGGATGTGACCGAGGGCGAGGCCGCCGACCAGGGAGCCCGCCGCGAACACGGCGAGCACGACGCCCGACTCGACTCCGCCCTCGCCGAACACCGCGACCACGCCCGCCTCGACCGCCGAGCAGGCGCCGATCAGGAGGAAGCCGACGACCGTGGCCAGCAGCACCGGGGGCTTCGTGAGCACCACGCCGAGGCGGCGCTTCGAGCGCGGGATGCGGACGCGGCCCACCTCGGGCGAGGCGATGAACCAGATCCCGCCGCCGATCAGGAACGCGGCGGCGGTCAGGATGCCCGCGACCGTCGACACCTGGATCGACACGAGCGTCGCCAGCACCGGGCCGAGCACCCAGATGATCTCCTGAGCGGAGGCGTCGAGCGAGAAGAGCGGGGTCAGCTGCGAGCTGGTGACCATCTTGGGGTAGATGGTCCGCACGGCCGGCTGCACCGGCGGCATGCTCAGGCCGGCGACGAACCCGATCACGACGAACTGCCACACCTCGAGCGGGAGCACGGCCATCGCGATGATCGCGCCCGCGCAGACCACGAGGGTGATCGTCAGCACGCGGCGCATCCCGAGCCGCCCCATCAGGCGGCTGGTCAGCGGCCCGGCGATGGCCTGCCCGATCGACATCGAGCCGAGCACGAGGCCGGCGGCGGCGTAGGAGTGGTGCACCCGCTCCACGTGCAGGAGGAACGCCAGCGAGAGCATCCCGAACGGGAAGCGCGCGGTCAGCTGCGCGAGGATGATGCGCCCCACCCCGGGGGTCTTCAGGAGATCGGTGTAGCTGCCCACCGGACGACACTAGCGCTCCGGAGGGGACTGCGGTTCGTCGAGGGAGACCGCTGCCCGAGGGCCCCTCGACGGGTCGCGGTTCCCTCGGCGGAGAGGCGCGTCAGCCGGCCAGCACCTTGCGGATCCGCTGCAGCGACACGCTCTCGGCGGTGCCGAGCGACTGCGCGAAGAAGCTCACCCGCAGCTCCTCGATCATCCAGCGGGCGCGCGCGATCCGCTCCGGGGCGTGCGCGGGCAGCGGCACGACGCCGCCTGCCGAGCGGTAGAGCTCCTGGGCCGCCTGCACCTCGTTCAGCCAGACGCGGTCGCGCCCGACGTTCTCGGCGATCTTGCCGAAGCGCTCGGTGATCCCGCCGAGGTAGCGCGGGAGGTGCCGCAGCCGCTCCACTCCGGTCGCCGAGACGAAGCCCGGGTAGACCAGGCCCGAGAGCTGCTCCCGCGCATCCGTGAGGGCGGGCAGGAGCGCCATGCTCGTCGAGGCCTTGAGCGCCTTCTCGACGCCCCGGGCGGTGGTGAGGATCGTCGTGACCGTCTTCACGGTCTCGAACATCGCGTCCATGACGCTCGCCGAGGTCCGGTCGCGCACGGCGTCGAACTCGGCGCGGAGGAAGAGCATCCCGTCGGGCTTCATCCGCCAGAGGACCGCGTCGACGCAGGCGAGCAGGCAGTCGGTGAAGAGCGCGGTCGTGTTCTGGTACGGGCTCTGCGCGAGCACGAGCTTCTCGTTCGAGGTGAGGTGCTGCTGCACGTAGGCGACGGGGCTCGGCGTCGCGAGCAGGAGGAGGCGGCGGACGCCTCTCGGGTGCTCGCGCGCCTGGTCCTCGGCCGTGGCGAGCAGGCGGATCGAGACCGAGTCGCCGTCGTCGATCAGGGCGGGGTAGGCACGGATGGTGTTCCCGCCCTGCCGGGTGTCGGTGACGCGGGGCAGCTCCGGCATGTCCCAGGTCTTCAGGCCCCGGCGCTCGAGCGCGTCGGGGACCCGGGCCTCGACCACGCGGGCGACCTCGTCGCGGACCCGGCCGCGCAGGCGCTCGGCCAGCGGGGCGAGCTCCTTGCCGGCGGCGACCGTGCGCCCCCGCTCGTCGGCGACGGCGAAGGTGACCCGCAGGTGCGAGGGGATGCGCTCGAGGTCGAAGTCCTCGGGCTGCACCACCACGCCGGCCTCGCGGCGGATCGCTCCGGCCAGGGTCGCCGCGAACGACTCCGTCGGCGGGTTCGGCACGTCGTGCGGCAGGGACGCGGTGAGCTTGCGCGCCCAGTCGTTCGCGGGCACCACGTTCCGGCGCAGGTGCTTGGGCAGCGCCTTGATCATTGCGGTGACCAGCTCGGCCCGGAGCCCCGGCACCAGCCAGTCGAAGCCGAGGGGCGTCACGCGGGGCAGGAGGGCGAGCGGCACGTGCACCGTCACTCCGTCCTCCTCCGTCCCCGGCTCGAACCGGTACGAGAGGCGGAAGCGCTGGTCGGCCTGGCGCCACTGCGTGGGGAACGCGGTCTCGTCGATCTGCTCCGCGTCCTCGGGGAGGAGCGTCTCCTGCGTCATCGTCAGCAGGTCGGGCTCGTCGTGCTGGGTCGTCCGCCACCAGGAGTCGAACGAGCGCACCGAGGTGATGTCGCGGGGGAGTCGGCGGTCGTAGAAGTCGAACACGGCCTCGTCGTCGACGAGCAGGTCGCGGCGGCGCGTGCGCTCCTCCAGCCGCTCGAGCTCGGCCCGCAGGGCCCGGTTCTTGCGGTCGAAGGCGTGGCGCGACTCCCACTCGCCCTCGACGAGGGCGTGCCGGATGAACAGCTCGCGGGCGTACGAGGCGTCGATCCGCGAGAACTGGACGCGGCGGCGGGCGATGATCGGCACGCCGAAGAGGGTGACCTTCTCGTAGGCGACGGCTGCGCCCTGCGCCTTCTCCCAGTGCGGCTCGCTGAACTGCCGCTTCACGAGGTCGCCCGCGATCGCCTCGGCCCAGGCCGGATCGATCGCGGCGTTCGAGCGGGCGAAGAGGCGGCTGGTCTCGACCAGCTCGGCGCTCATCACCGCGTCGGGGAGCTTCTTGGCCAGGGCACTGCCGGGGAAGATCGAGAACTTCGCGTTGCGGGCGCCGATGTACTGCACGTTCTGACGCTCGCGGCTCTTCGCCGCGCGCTGCGCCTGCTGCGAGGTGGTGTCCTTGATGCCCAGGTGCGAGAGCAGGCCGGCCAGGAGGCTCCGGTGGATCCCGTCGGGGTCGACCTTCGGCTCGCCCAGCTCGAGCTTGAGGGGGCGCGCGAGCTGGCGCAGCTGGCGGAACACGTCCTGCCACTCGCGCACGCGCAGGTAGTTGAGGTATTCGGCCTTGCACAGGCGCCGGAAGGCGCTCGAGGAGAGCTCCTCCTGCTTCTCCTCCACGTAGTTCCAGAGGTTCAGCAGGGTGAGGAAGTCGCTGGTGGGATCGACGAACCGCGCGTGCTGCTGGTCGGCCTGTGCGCGGCGCTCGAGAGGGCGCTCGCGGACGTCCTGGATCGTGAGGCCCGCGACGATCGCCATCACCTCGCGGCTGACGCCGTGGCGGCGCGACTCGATCACCATCCGGCCGAAGCGCGGATCGATGGGGAGCCGCGCGAGGTCGCGCCCGATGCGCGTGAGCTGCGGCGCGGCCTCCGCCCCCTTGCGCGGGACGCCACTCGAGTGCGCGCTCGGCGGCGTGCCGCGCACCGGAGCGGCGTCTCGCGGCGCGGCGGAGGCGGCGGAGGGGGAGCCGGGGACGCGGAGGGCGCCGAGCTCCGTGAGCAGGTCGAGGCCGTCCTTGATGCCGCGGGAGTCGGGCGGAGTGAGGAACGGGAACGAGGCGATGTCGCCCAGTCCGAGCGAGATCATCTGCAGGATGACCGCGGCCAGGCCCGTGCGCAGGATCTCGGGATCGGTGTACTCGGGGCGGCGGAGGTAGTCCTCCTCGGAGTAGAGGCGGATCGCGATGCCCGCGCTGGTGCGGCCCGAGCGGCCGGAGCGCTGGTTCGCGGAGGCCTGCGACACCGCCTCGATCGGCAGCCGCTGCACCTTCGAGCGCGCGCTGTAGCGCGAGATGCGGGCCGTACCGCCGTCGATCACGTAGCGGATCCCGGGGACGGTGAGACTCGTCTCCGCCACGTTGGTCGCGAGCACGACGCGGCGGCGGACGCCGGGGGTGCGCCCCTTCTCGAAGACGCGGTGCTGATCGGCCGCCGACAGGCGCCCGTAGAGGGGGAGCACCTCGGTGCCCGGCAGGTTCCGACCGCGGATGGCGTCCTCGGCGTCGCGGATCTCGTTCTCGCCCGAGAGGAACACCAGGACGTCGCCCGGATCCTCGCGCGCCAGCTCGGCCAGGGCGTCGGCTATGCCGGTCATCAGGTCGCGGCTGCCGCTCGTCGCGTCGGGGACGTCGGTGTCGTCGTCCTCCTCCGGCTCCTCGGCGACCAGCGGGCGGTAGCGGATCTCGACCGGGTAGGTGCGGCCGGAGACCTCGATGATCGGCGCGGGCTCGCCGGCGGCGTCGGCGAAGTGGGCCGCGAAGCTCTGCGGGTCGATCGTCGCCGAGGTGATGATCACCTTCAGGTCGGGGCGCTGCGGCAGCAGGCGGTGCAGGTAGCCCAGGAGGAAGTCGATGTTGAGGCTGCGCTCGTGCGCCTCGTCGATGATGATCGTGTCGTACCGGCTGAGCATCCGGTCGTGGTTCATCTCGTTGAGCAGGATGCCGTCGGTCATCAGCTTGATCCGCGTCGAGGCGGACGCCTTGTCGGTGAACCGGACCTGGTAGCCGACCAGCCCGCCGACCTCGTCGTCGAGCTCCTCCGCGATGCGCTCGGCGATGGTGCGCGCGGCGATGCGCCGGGGCTGCGTGTGCGCGATGCTCTCGCGGCCGAGCTCCAGGCAGATCTTCGGCAGCTGGGTCGTCTTGCCCGATCCGGTCGCGCCGGCGACGATGACCACCTGGTGGTCGCGGATCGCGGCGGCGATGTCCTCGCGCCGCGCCGACACGGGGAGTTCGGGCGGGTAGCGGATGCTGAGCACGTCTGACATGAGCCCTCCATCCTACGCCGCGTGCGACAATGCCCTGTCTCGTGAAACATCGCGGGCCACCCTGCCCGGTCGGGCGCTCCGGCGCCGGTCGTCCGCGGCGCACGATCCCGTGGAGCACCCCGATGAATCCGCAGTCCCTGCTGGTCGTGCTGAACATCGTGCTGCTGCTCTTCGCGATCAGGGGCGTGCTGTCGAACCCGAGGCTCTCGAAGGTCGCGAAGGTCTCCTGGGTGGCGTTCATCGTGATCGCGCCGTTCATCGGCAGCCTCGCCTACCTGGCGGTGGGCCGTCGCGGCGGGAGCGGCGGAGGCGGCACGGTCGTGCGCGGCACGGAGCGGCCGTCGGGCTGGTTCTTCGAGCGCTGAGCGGCCGGGCGGCCCGGCGGCGGGGGAGACCCGCGGACGTCGGCGCCCCGCGGACCTCCTGACCCTCCGTCCGCGGCAACCCCCTGACCGCAGGCTCCGCCCGCGTCTAGCGTGGAGCGCATGGCCGGTCGTCTGCGCTCCAGTGTCAGCCCCTACCTCCGCTCGCACGCGGACAATCCGGTCGACTGGTTCCCCTGGGGCGAGGAGGCGTTCGCCGAGGCGGTGCGCCGCGACGTCCCGGTGATGGTGTCGATCGGCTACTCCACCTGCCACTGGTGCCACGTGATGGCGCGGGAGTCGTTCTCGGATCCGGTGCTCGCCGCGCGGCTGAACGCGGACTTCGTCGCGGTGAAGGTCGACCGCGAGGAGCACCCGGACGTCGACACGGCCTACCTGACGGCCGCGAGCGCGTTCACCCGGCAGCTCGGCTGGCCGCTGACGGCCTTCGCCACCCCCGCCGGCGAGACCTTCTTCGCCGGCACCTACTTCCCGCCGCGCGCCGTCGGCGGCGTGCCCGCCTTCTCCGACGTCCTCGACGCGGTCTCGGAGGCGTGGCGGCTGCGGCGCGACGAGGTGCAGGCGACGGCGGGGGGCCTGGCCGCGGCTCTGCGCGAGGCGACCGCGGCGCTGCCCGCCGACTCCGCGCTGCCCGGCGACGCCGAGCTCGACGGCGCCGTCCGCGCACTCGCGGACGAGGAGGACCGGGTGCACGGCGGTTTCGGCGGCGCCCCGAAGTTCCCGGTGGCTCCCGTGCTCGGGTTCCTGGCCTCGCGGCCCTCGGGAGCGGCGCTCGCCGAGCGCACGCTGCTCGCGCTGGGCGCGTCCCCTCTCCGCGACCGCGACGGGGGCTTCTTCCGCTACGCGACGCAGGCCGACTGGAGCGATCCGCACTACGAGCGGATGCTGTACGACAACGCGCAGCTGCTCGACGTCGCGGCCGTCCTGCTCGGGCACGACGGCGCCCGGGTGGAGGAGCTGACCGGGATCGCGGAGGGCGTCGCCGCGTTCCTCCTGAACACTCTCGAGCGGCCGGGCGGCGGCTTCGCATCGGCGCAGGACTCGGAGAGCATCGTCGACGGCCAGCGCTCGGAGGGCGGCTACTACCTCGCCGAGGACCGGTCCCGCCTCGCGCCTCCCGCTCTCGACGAGAAGGTCGTCACCGGCTGGAACGGCCTGGCGATCCGCGCGCTCGCCCGCGCCGGACGCGTGCTCGGACGGGAGGAGTGGATCGACGCCGCCCGGCGCGCGGCGGACGCGGTGCTGCAGCGGCACCTCGTCGGCGGCCGCGTCGCGGTGCGCGCCTCCCTCGACGGTGCCGTCTCCGTGGCCCGCCCGGCGCTGGAGGACCTCGGGATGCTGGCCGGCGGGCTCCTCGAGCTCGCCCTGGCGGAGGGCCGCCCGCGCTACGCGGTCGCGGCGCGCACCCTGATCGACGGCGCGCTCGACGCGGCCGACGGCCCGCTGCCGTTCGCGCTGCCCGGGGGAGGAGACCCGGCGCTGACCGCGCGGGGACTCCTGCTCGCGGCCGATCCCTCCGAGGGCGCCTCCCCCTCCGGCCTGTCGGCGACGGCGGACGCGGCGCACGAGCTGTACCTGCTCACCGGATCGCAGCGCTACCGGGAGGCGGCCGAGGCGGTCGTCGCCTCGATCGCTCCGGGCGCGGTCCGCCAGCCGATGGGCTTCGGCGCCGTGCTCGGGCTCGCTTCGCGGCTGGCTCGCCCGGTGCGGCAGCTGGTCGTCGTGGGCCCCGGAGCGGCGGAGGCGGTGCAGGGCGCCCGGTCCGCCGGGATCGGCGTGCTGGTCGGCGTGTCCGACGAGGGCGCCCGGGACTGGGCGGACGCGGGCTTCGAGCTGTTCGAGGGGCGGATCTCGCGGGAGGGGCTGCCGACCGCCTACTCCTGCGAGGCCTTCGTCTGCGCCCTACCGACGACCCGCCTCCCGGAGGAGCTGCTCACGCGGCCGTGACCACCAGCGGCGCCTCGGGGTCGGCGGCCCACTCGTTGAGCGAGCCGTCGTAGACGACCGCCGTGTCGACTCCGAGCACCGCCAGTGCGAGCGCATCGGCCGTCGCGGCGATCCCGCCGCCGCAGTAGAGGACGATCCGCTCGGCCTGGAGAGCGTCTCCGAACAGCGACCGCAGCCGCTCCGGCGGCAGGAGCGTGTTGTCGGCCCGGTCGACGAGCCGCCCGGCGGGGACGCTCCGCGAGCCCGGCAGGTGTCCGAGGCGGGGTCGGCGCCCCTCCTCCCCGGTGAACTCCTTCGGCGGGTCCGCGCAGACCAGCGCCCCGGGAGCCTCGCCGCGCACGACGCTCTCGACGCCGGCCTTGTCGATCCAGAGCGGCCGCTCCTCGCGCACGCCGATGCCTCCGCTCACCGCGGGCTCGACGTGCCCCGTCTCGATCGGGCGCTCCTCCCGCCGCCAGGCCGGGAGCCCGCCGTCGAGCACCGCGACGGCGTCGTGCCCGGCCGAGCGCAGCAGCCACCACAGCCGCGAGGCCCACTGGCCGACCGCGGAGTCGTACACGACGACCACCGAGTCGTCGTCGATGCCGAGCGCGGCGGTCGCGGCGGCGAAGCGCTCCGGGTCGAGCCGGGTGAAGGGCAGGGGAGCCGCCGGATCGGACAGCTGCTCGAGCAGGTCGCCGAACACGGCGCCGGGGACATGCCCCTCGAGGAGGTACTGCTCGTCGCCGCTGAGGTAGCCGGGCCGCCCGTCGAAGCCGGGCACGAGCAGCACGCTGGCGTCGACGACGACGAGGTGCTCGCGGCCGAGCTGGTCGGCGAGCCACTGGGTCGAGACGATCGGCCGGGCGAGGTACGGGACGGAGGAGGTGCTCACCCGCCCCACGCTAGGCGCGACCGCCGACATGTGCGCCCCCGTGCGTCACGCACGGTCACGGACGCCACGGGCGCTCAGCACTCGATGACGTTGACCGCGAGGCCGCCCTCGCTCGTCTCCTTGTACTTCGACGACATGTCGATGCCGGTCTGGCGCATCGTCTCGATGACCGCGTCGAGCGAGACGCGGTGGTCGCCGTCGCCGTGCAGCGCGAGGCGGGCCGCGCTCACGGCGGTGGAGGAGGCGATCGCGTTCCGCTCGATGCAGGGGATCTGCACGAGCCCGCCGACCGGGTCGCAGGTCAGTCCGAGGTGGTGCTCCATCGCGATCTCGGCCGCGTTCTCGACCTGGCGCGGACTGCCGCCGAGCACGGCGCAGAGCGCTCCGGCGGCCATCGCGCAGGCCGAGCCGACCTCGCCCTGGCAGCCCGCCTCCGCACCGGAGATCGAGGCGTTCGTCTTGCAGAGCGAGCCGATCGCGGTGGCGGTGAGGAGGAAGCGGCGCAGCCCCGCGCGATCGGCGCCCGGGACGAAGCGGAGGTAGTAGTGCCCGACGGCGGGGATGATGCCCGCCGCTCCGTTCGTCGGAGCCGTCACGACGCGCCCGCCTGCGGCGTTCTCCTCGTTCACCGCGAGGGCGAAGGCGTGGAGCCACTCCACCGAGGTCGCGCGGGCGCGGTCGAGCGGGTCCTCCTCGAAGGCCTCGAGGCGCTCGCGCAGCACCGAGGCGCGGCGGCGGACGCCCAGGCCGCCCGGCAGCACGCCGTCGGTCGCCAGGCCGTGCTCGACGCAGGCGGCCATGGCGTCCCAGATCGCGTCGAGGCGGGCGTCGATGTCGACCCCGGGGTGCAGAGCGCGCTCGTTCGCGGCGGCGATCTCGGCGATGCCGGAGCGGGTCCGATCGCAGGTCGCCAGCAGGTCGAGCCCGGAGACGAAGGGGTAGGGGTGCGGGGCCAGCGCAGCCAGCTCGGCGCGCTCGCCCGCGCGCCGGATGAAGCCGCCGCCGATCGAGTAGTAGGTCTCCTCCCACACCGGCAGCGCGTCGTCGCCGACCCAGACGCTGAAGGTGAGGGCGTTCGGGTGCTCCGGCAGCCTCGTGCGCGGCTCGAAGACGACGTCGTCGGGCGTCATCGCGAGGCGCTGCTCGCTGGCCAGGAGGATCGTCCCCTCCGCGTCGAGGCGCTGCCAGGCCCCGCGCACCAGCGCAGGGTCGCACGTCTCGGGGTCCAGGCCGGCGAGACCGGCGACCACCGCGTCGGGGGTGCCGTGGCCGATCCCGGTGGAGCCGAGCGAGCCGTAGAGGGTGCAGCCCACCCGGCTCACGCGGCCGAGGAGCCCGGCGTCGCGGATCCGCTCGGCGAGGGCGAGGGCGGCGCGCATCGGTCCGACGGTGTGCGAGCTGGACGGGCCGATCCCCACGCTGAACAGGTCGAGGACGGAGACGTAGGCGCTCATCCACTGAGACTACGCCGGGGCCGGCGGAGTGCGCCGCTCGAGCCGCGCCCGCGACGAAGCGCCACGGAGATCCGGCGTCGACGAGGGTCGGCGGCGGATCAGCGCAGCGTCTTGCGCGCCGAGATCTGGCCGGTGTCGAAGCCGAGCAGGTGCAGGCCGCCGTGGAAGCGGGCGTGCTCGACCTTGATGCAGCGGTCCATCACGACGGTCAGGCCCTTCGACTCGCCGTACTCGGCCGCCTCCTGGTTCCAGATCCCCAGCTGCACCCAGACCGTGGGCGCGCCGACGGCGAGGACGTCGTCGATCACGGCGGGGATGTCGCTCGCCTTGCGGAACACGTCGACGATGTCGGGCACGACCGGGAGCTCGGCGAGACTGCGGTAGACCGGCTGCCCCAGGATCTCGGTGGCGTTCGGGTTCACGAAGTAGAGCTCGTAGTCGCTCGACTGCTGCAGGTAGGTGGCGACGAAGTAGGAGGAGCGGGCCGGGTTCGGCGAGGCGCCGACGATCGCCACGGTCTTCGCGCGGCGGAGGATGTCGAGTCGCCTGCGGGCGTCGGGGCCCACCCAGGTGCGCTGCGAGCGCAGCATCTTCGCCAGCGGCGAGTTCGCCGGGACCGAGCAGCTCAGCCCGTTGGACAGCTGGACGACCGTGTCGGCGGTGTCGGTGGTGCTCATGCTCAGACCTCCACGGCCGGGGTGTGCAGGGTGGTGGTCGTGTCCTCGGGGAGCTCGGTCGGAGCGTCGGGGGTGCCGTGCTCCTCGACCGCGCGGGCGAGCGCCTGGTCGAGATCGTAGATGATGTCGTCCGCGTCCTCGATGCCGACGGAGAGGCGGACGAGTCCGGGGAGGACGCCCGCGTGGAGGAGCTGGTCCTCGGTGAGCTGGGCGTGGGTGGTCGAGGCGGGGTGGATCACCAGCGTCTTGGCGTCGCCGATGTTGGCGAGGTGGCTGGCGAGGTCGACCGATTCGATGAAGGTCTGGCCGACGGCGCGGCCGCCCTTGACCACGAAGCTGAAGACCGAGCCCGGTCCCTTCGGCAGGTACTTCTGCGCGCGGTCGTGGTGCGGGTGCGCGGGCAGCCCGGCCCAGTAGACCGCCTCGATGCGGGGGTCGGCGTCGAGCCACTCGGCGACGCGGCGCGCGTTGTCGACGTGCGCCTGGATCCGGTACGGCAGCGTCTCGACGCCCTGGGCGAGCAGGAACGCGGAGTGCGGAGCGAGGACCGGCCCGATGTCGCGCAGCTGCTCCGCGCGCAGGCGCGTGAGGAAGCCGTACTCCCCGAAGTTGCCGTCCCACGACAGGTCCCCGTAGGAGGCCACCGGGTCGTGCAGCAGCGGGAACCTCTCGGGGGAGTAGTGGAAGCGCCCCGACTCGACGACGACGCCGCCGAGCGTGGTGCCGTGTCCGCCGAGGAACTTGGTGGCCGAGTGGATGACGATGTCGGCGCCCCACTCGATCGGGCGGACGAGGTAGGGCGTGGCGACCGTGGAGTCGATGATCAGCGGGATGCCGGCGGCGTGCGCGACCGCGGCGAGGCCCTCGATGTCGGCGATCTCGCCGGAGGGGTTCGCGATCGTCTCGGCGTAGAGCACCTTGGTCTTCTCGGTGATCGCCGCCGCGTAGTCGGCCGGGTCGCTCGAGCGGACGAAGGTGGTGTCCACTCCGAAACGGCGGAGCGTGACGTCGAGCTGGGTGATCGATCCGCCGTAGAGGTTGGCGGAGGACACCACGTGGTCGCCCGCGCCGACGAGCGCCGCGAAGGTGATGAACTGCGCCGAGAGCCCGGAGGCCGTGGCGACGGCGCCGAGGCCGCCCTCGAGGCTCGCGACGCGCTCCTCGAAGGAGGCGACCGTGGGGTTCGACAGGCGCGAGTAGACGTTGCCGTACTTCTGCAGCGCGAAGCGGGCCGCGGCGTCGGAGGTGTCGTCGAAGACGAAGGCGCTGGTCTGGTAGATCGGCAGAGCGCGGGCGCCCGTCACCGCATCGGGGATGTTGCCCGCGTGGATCGCACGCGTCTTGAAGCCGTACTCACGATCTGCCATGCGATCGACGCTAGCGGGAGCCGCCGACACCGCCGCGCCGGAGCGACGCATCGCGTAACAGAGCGGCCCCGCAGTGCAGAGCGACCGTGCGCGACGGAGCGGTCGAGCGGATCGGAGCGCCGATCAGAGCGCCAGCTGCACCGCGGCCAGTCCCATCGCCGCGATCGCCGCCCACGACACCAGGGCGACGAGCAGAGCACGCCACCCCGTCGTCACGAGCGCGCGCACCCGGACGGCGCTGCCGAGCGCGAAGAGCGCCGCGGCGAGGAGCCAGGTCTGCGCGGTGTCGGCGGCGGCGAGCAGTCCCTCCGGCAGGGGGAGGAGTGTGCGCAGCAGCACCGCGGCGAGGAACCCGACCACGAACAGCGGCACGATCGCCGGGCGCGTCCCGCCGGTCCCGCCGCCGCGCCTCGTGACCGCCGCCGCCACCGCGACCATCGGCGCCAGCATGACCACTCGGGTCAGCTTCACCACGACCGCCACGGCCAGCGCCGACGCTCCCGCCACCTGGGCCGTCGCCACCACCTGGCCCACGTCGTGGACCGAGGCGCCGACCCAGTGCCCGAACTGCACGTCGGAGAGCCCGAGCGGCTGCTGCAGGGCGGGGAGCACCGCGATCGCGAGCGTGCCGCAGAGCGTCACCAGCGCGACCGGAGTCGCCTGCTCCTGCTCCTTCGCCCGGGTCGCTCCGGCCATCGCGCCGATCGCCGAGGCCCCGCAGATCGAGAAGCCCGCCGCGAGCAGCAGCGGCTCCTGCCCGGGCAGCCGGAGCGCCCGGCCCAGCGCCCAGGTCAGGCCGAAGGTGGCCAGGACGATCCCGACGACGACCAGGATCGCGCCCCAGCCCAGCGCAGCGATGTCGATCAGCGAGAGCTTCAGCCCGAGCAGGACGATGCCGGTGCGCATCAGCGAGCGGGACGAGAACTTCAGGCCCGGCGCCAGCGCCCCGCTCAGCAGGGGGCGCGCCGCGGGCAGCTGCGCCACGAGGATCCCGAGCGCGACCGCCGCGGTCAGCATCGGCACTGCCGGCACCGTCGCGTGCAGCAGGGCCGCGATCACCGCCGCGACGGCGCAGGCCGCGACTCCCGGGCCCAGCCGCCGGATCAGACCCACGAGGGCAGCCACATGTGGGCCTGCCAGAAGGTGAAGGACGTCTGCGCGCCGATCCAGAGCGGCAGGAAGTAGGCCGTCAGCGCCGCCGCCGCCACCGCGAAGACGAGCACCACGAGGACGCCGCGGGTGCGCCGCCTCCGCTCGTCGCCCGGACTCCCGATCACGATCCCGGCCGTCAGCGCCAGCGCCAGCATCATGTAGGGCTCGAAGACGACGCAGTAGAACTGGAACACCGTGCGGTCGAGGTAGAGCAGCCACGGCAGGTAGCCCGCGACGATCCCCATCAGCACGAAGCCGGCGCGCCACTCCCGGTACCGCGCGAGCCGGTAGAGGAGGTACACCAGCGCCAGGACTCCGGCGTACCAGATGAGCGGATTGGCGACCGAGGTGATCGCCTCGTCGCAGCGTGCGGCGGTGCAGCCGTCGACGCCCGTCGCCTGGTCGACGAAGTACATGCTGGTCGGCCGGAGCATGAGCAGCCAGGTGAGCGGGTTCGCCTCGTAGGGGTGCGAGGCCCGCAGGTTGATCGAGTAGTCGTACATCTGCACGTGGTAGTGCCAGAGGCTCTGCGCCCAGTCCGGCACCCACGCCAGAGCCCCGGTCCAGGCGTTGCCGGGGGCCTCCGACGCCCACTGCCGGGCCCATCCGCCGGAGGTGCGCAGCCAGCCCGTCCAGGTGACGAGGTAGGCGATCAGGGCGATCGGCACGACCAGGAGGAAGGTGACCGGACCCTGCTTGAGGATCGCGCCGCTGCCCCAGAACGGCACGCCCGCACGGCGCCGCATCAGCGCGTCGACGACAACCGCGTACACGCCGTACGCCGCGAGGAAGTAGACACCCGTCCACTTCACGCCCGCGGCGAGGCCGAAGAGCACGCCGGCCGCGAGCAGCCAGGGCCGCCACCACAGGACCGGCCCCCAGCTCGGCAGCGCTCCCGCCGCCACCTTCCGCGCCAGCTGCAGCTCGGCCCAGCGCCGGTCCAGCAGCACCGCCGCGACCCCGCAGAGCGCGACGAACATCAGGATCCCGTCCAGGAGCGACACCCGCGACATCACGATCGCGTGGCCGTCGAGCGCGAGCATCAGCCCCGCGAAGGAGGAGAGGAGGGTGGAGCGGAACAGGAGGCGGCCGATCACGATCACCAGCGCGACGGCGAGGATCCCCACGACGGCGGTCCCGACGCGCCAGCCGACGCTGTCGTCCGCGCCGAACACGCCCATCCCGAGCCCGATGATCCACTTGCCCAGCGGCGGATGCACCACGAAGGACGGCGCCCCCGTGAAGGTGTCCACGTCGCCGGCCGCGAAGCCGGGGTCCGGGTCCTCGGGCCAGGCGCCCTCGAACCCGAGGTTCCAGAGGGTCCAGGCGTCCTTCACGTAGAAGGTCTCGTCGAACACGAGCGAGCGCGGGTGGCCGAGGTTCCACAGCCGCAGCACCGCGGCCAGGGCGACCACCAGCAGCGGCAGTCCGAGCTCGTACAGCCGGCGGCGCGCAAGGGAGGCGACGAGCCGGGTGTGCAGGTCGTCGAACCAGGAGCCGCGCGGCACGTCCGGGAGCGGGGTGCGCTCGCGCGGTGCGGACGCCTCGGCGGGCTCCACCGGGACCGAGCGCGCCGATCCCGCCGCGTCCAGGAGCAGGTCGTCGAAGTCGCGCTGCGGTCGGTCCGTCACCCGGCCATGCTAACGGGGCGCCTCCTCCCGGGACGGCGGCGATCCGCGGCGGGAGGCCCCGGACCCGGCCTGGGAGACTGGCGGCATGATCATCCTCGCCGGCACTCCCATCGGAAACCTCGGCGACGCCTCCCGCCGGCTCGTGGAGGCGCTGGGCTCCGCCCGCCACGTCGCCGCCGAGGACACGCGCGTGACCATCCAGCTGATGCGCGCCCTGGGCGTCGAGAACCGGCCCGCCCTCTACGCGCTGCACGACCACAACGAGCGCGAGCGCGCCGCCGAGCTGGTGGAGCTGGCCCGCGAGGAGGACCTGCTCGTGCTGAGCGACGCGGGCATGCCCACGGTCTCGGACCCGGGCTACCACCTGGTCGAGGCGGCGGTGGCGGCGGGAGTCGCGGTCACCGCGCTGCCCGGTCCCTCGGCGGTGCTGATGGCGCTCGCCGTGTCCGGGCTCCCGACGGACCGCTTCAGTTTCGAGGGGTTCCTGCCCCGTCGGCACGGCGAGCGGGTCTCGACCTTCCGGGCGCTCGTCGACGAGCGGCGCACCATGGTCTTCTTCGAGTCCCCGCACCGGATCGGCGACGCGCTCGCCGACCTGGTCGAGGCGATGGGCCCCGAGCGGCGCGCCGTCGTCTGCCGCGAGCTCACCAAGATGTTCGAGGAGGTCCGGCGCGGCACGGCGGCCGAGCTGGCCGAGTGGGCGGCCGACGGCCTGCGCGGCGAGATCTGCCTGGTCGTCGAGGGAGCCCCCGCGCGGGAGGCGTCGCTCGGGGACGCGCTGGCCGACGTGCTGGCCCGCGTCGAGGCCGGATCGCGGCTCAAGGAGGCGTCGGCCGAGGTCGCCGAGATCACCGGGCTCTCGCGCCGCGCGCTCTACGAGGCGGCGCTCGCCTCCCGCCGCGGCTGAGGGCTCCCTCCCCGGCGGCGATCGCGGCCGGTCGTCCACGGCCTCCGTCACACGCCGGGAGCGGTGCCGCGCGGTGAATAGGATGGTCGCCATGTCCGACGGCGCCTCCTTCTACCTCACGACCCCGATCTTCTACGTGAACGACGTCCCGCACATCGGGCACGCGTACACCGAGGTCGCCGCCGACGTGCTCACCCGCTGGCACCGCCAGGCGGGCGACGACACCTGGCTGCTGACCGGCACCGACGAGCACGGCCAGAAGATCCTCCGCACCGCCACCGCCAACGGCACGACCCCCCAGGAGTGGGCCGACCGCCTCGTGAGGACCGCCTGGCAGCCGCTGCTCGAGACCATCGACATCGCCAACGACGACTTCATCCGCACCACGGACGCGCGGCACGAGGTCAACGTCCAGAAGTTCCTGCAGAAGCTGTACGACGAGGACGCGATCTACACCGGCGAGTACGAGGGCTACTACTGCGTGGGCTGCGAGGAGTACAAGCAGCTGTCCGACCTCGAGGAGGGCACCGGCGACTACGCAGGCCAGTACGTCTGCAAGATCCACTCGAAGCCGGTCGAGCTGCTGAAGGAGAAGAACTACTTCTTCAAGATGAGCGAGTACACCGAGCGGCTGCTCGCGCTCTACGAGGAGCGACCCGACTTCGTCCAGCCCGAGTCGGCGCGCAACGAGGTCGTCAGCTTCGTCCGCCAGGGCCTGGCCGACCTGTCGATCTCCCGCTCCAGCTTCGACTGGGGCGTGAAGGTCCCGTGGGACGACTCGCACGTGGTCTACGTCTGGTTCGACGCGCTGCTCAACTACATCACCGCGGTCGGCTACGGCCAGGACGAGGCGGAGTTCGAGCGCCGCTGGCCCGCGACCCACATCGTCGGCAAGGACATCCTGCGGTTCCACGCGGTGATCTGGCCCGCCATGCTCATGGCCGCGGGCCTCGAGGTCCCCCGGCAGGTGTTCGGCCACGGCTGGCTGCTGGTCGGCGGCGAGAAGATGTCGAAGTCGAAGCTCACCGGCATCGCGCCCGAGCAGATCACCGACACCTTCGGCTCCGACGCCTTCCGCTACTACTTCCTCCGGGCCATCACCTTCGGCCAGGACGGCTCGTTCTCGTGGGAGGACCTGTCGGCGCGCTACCAGTCCGAGCTCGCGAACGGCTTCGGCAACCTCGCCTCGCGGGTCGTCGCGATGCTGCACCGCTACTACGACGGCGTCGTGCCTGCGCCGGGCGAGCCGACCGAGGCGGAGGAGCGCGTGCAGCGCATCGTCGCCGAGGCCGCCGCGTCGGCCGACCGGTCGATCGACGCGCTCGCGATCCACGACGCGATCACCGCCGTGTGGAGCATCGTCGAGGAGCTCAACGGCTACATCACCGAGCAGGAGCCGTGGGCACTCGCCAAGCGCGAGGAGCGCGAGCGCCTCGGCACGGTGCTCTACACCGCGACGGAGGGGCTCCGCGCTCTGGCCGTGCTGCTCTCGCCGGTCGTGCCGCGCGCGACGGCGTCCCTCTGGGAGGCGCTCGGCGTGACGGAGTCGCTCGGCGCCCTCACCGCGCAGCCGATCCGCGAGGCGGGCCGGTGGGCGGTCCTCCCCGTCGGCACGACCGTCGGGACGCTCGCCGCGCTCTTCCCGCGCATCGAGGCTCCCGCGTCCTGACGGCCGCGCCTCGACCCGTGGACGGAGCAGTCGCGCGGCCTGGAGTCGCCGACGGAGGATCCGCAGGAGAGTGCCCGATGACCGCGATCCGAACGCGAGGGGCCGGGTGCGAGCGGTCCTCCGCTCCGGGGACGGCGGGGCGCTGATGACGCGCGAGGTCCTCGACGCTCTCGAGCAGGCGGCCGAGCTCACCCGGCGCCACGTCGGGCACCCGGAGCGCGCCGCCGCGCTCGCCCTGCGCCTGCACCGGGTGACCGCTCCGACCGAGCTCGTCTACACCCGGTTCCCGCCGACCCTCAGCCTGGTGCTGGCCGGCCGGAAGCGCTCGGTGGTCGGCGACTCCGACGAGCGGTGGGGCGCCGGCCGCTTCCTGATCACCCCCGTCGATCTGCCGGTGGTGGCGGCCGTCGTGGAGACCGGCGACCGCGGCGACTTCCTGTCAGCCAACTGGCATCTCGACCCGCTCGTGGTGGCCGAGATCGCGGCGCTCGCCCCCCGGACGGCCCCGCGGGCTCCCGCCCCGCGGATCGGCACGGTCACGGAGGAGATGGCCGACTCGCTGCGCCGACTCTTCCGTCTGCTCGACGCCCCCGCCGACATCCCGGTGCTGGCCCCCGCGATCACGCGCGAGCTCGTGCTGCGGCTGCTGCAGACGGACCAGGCGCCCCGGCTGCTGGCCGCGTCCAGCACCGTCCGCTCGGAGGCCGTCTCCCGTGCGGTCGAGGCGATGAGCGCGTCGCTCTCGCGCGGCTGGACCCTCGGCGCGCTCGCCGCGGAGGCGGGCACCAGCGTGCCCACGCTCACCCGCCGCTTCCGCGAGCTGACCGGGATGTCGCCGTTGGGCTACCTGCGGCGGCTCCGCCTGGGGGAGGCCAGGAGACTGCTCCTGGTCCGGGGCGACACCGCCGCGCAGGCCGCGGCCGCGGTCGGCTACGCGAGCGCGTCGCACTTCGGGCGCGACTACCGCCGCGCCTACGAGACGACCCCCGCGGCCGACGCTGCGCTCCACCCCGGGCCGCTCGTCCAGATCCACTGAGCGGCGGGCGCTGTCGCGGGGACTCCGAGCGGCGCGTGACGCGGCGTCAGACGCGGGCGCCGACGATGCCTCCGTCGACGTCGAGCGTCGTGCCGTGGACGTACGAGGCCTCGTCCGAGACGAGCCAGCGCACGGCCAGGGCGATCTCGTCCGGACGTCCGGGCCGGCCGGCGGGGGCGGACGCGGTCATCTGCTCCAGGATCGCCGCGGCGTGCTCGTTGCCGGGCGTGAGAGTCGCGCCGGGCGCGACGGCGACCACGCGCACGCCGCTCGGGCCGTACTCGGCCGCCCACGCCCGCGTGAGGTGCTCCAGCGCCGCCTTGGTCGCGGGGTAGAGCGCGGTCCCGGGCGTTCCCACCCGTCCCATCCACGAGGTGATGTTGACGACCACTCCGCTCCCGCGCTCGGCCATGGCCGGGGCGATCGCCGCGACGAGCTGGTGCGGCACGCGGATGTTCGTGGTGAGGAGGGACTCGACATCGGCGTCGCTGAGGTCGGCGGTCGGCCCCACCGGGAACACTCCGGCGTTGTTGACGAGGACGTCGATCCGCCCGTCGAGGAGGGTCAGCGCCCGGGCGGCGACGGCGCGGGTCTCCTCCGGCGTGCCCGCGAGGTCGGCGACGAGCGCGGAGGCGGTGCCCCCGTCGGCGCGGATGCCGCGGACGACGGACCCGACCCGCTCGGGGTCGCGTCCGTGCACGAGGACGTGAGCGCCGGCCCCGGCGAGGCGGCGGGCGATGGCCGCGCCGATCCCGCTCGAGGATCCGGTGACGAGGGCGTGGCGTCCGGCGAGGGAGCCGGATGCGGAAGGGGCGAGGAGCTCGGTGTCTGTCATGGCTCCAGCCTCCCGGCGGTGCGGGAGGCGGGCTGTCCCGATCCGATCGGGTGCTGACCCGATCCGCTCAGGGCGCCTCAGCGGCCGCCTCTCGGCCCTCGTCGGCCCGGGACTCCGGCCCCCGCGAGCCCTCCCGGTAGCCTGGAGCGCATGACCGACAGCCAGCACGTCCGCTCCCGCGAGGCCTCGTCCGGCCGCGACCTGACGTACCCGCCGCTGCCCGAGGCGCTCGTCGTCCCCGTCTACGACAACCACACGCACCTCGAGATCGCCGACGGCCTCGAGCCGCTCGACCACCGCGAGCAGCTCGACCGGGCCTCCACCGTCGGCGTCCGCGGCGTCGTCCAGGTCGGCACCGACGTCGAGACGAGCCGCTGGTCGGCCGAGCAGGCGGCGAGCGAGCCGCGC
Source organism: Rathayibacter sp. AY1F4 (assembly GCF_002931775.1). Taxonomy (NCBI): domain Bacteria; kingdom Bacillati; phylum Actinomycetota; class Actinomycetes; order Micrococcales; family Microbacteriaceae; genus Rathayibacter; species Rathayibacter sp. AY1F4. Next base: position 35,542 of record NZ_PSVE01000010.1, on the reverse strand, counting down.
ATGCTGGCCGCCGTCGCGATCCACCCCAACGAGGCGCCCGAGCTGGAGGAGCGCGGCGAGCTCGACGCCGCCCTCGCCGTGATCGCCGAGCTGGCCGAGCAGCCGCGGGTGCGGGCCATCGGCGAGACCGGGCTCGACTTCTTCCGCACCGGCGAGAGCGGCCGCGCCGCGCAGTTCCGCTCGTTCGAGGAGCACATCCGCATCGCGAAGGAGCACGACCTCGCGCTGCAGATCCACGACCGCGACGCGCACCGCGAGGTCATCGACACCCTGCGCCGCGTCGGCGCCCCCGAGCGCACCGTCTTCCACTGCTTCTCCGGGGACGCGGAGATGGCGCGGATGTGCACGGACGAGGGCTGGTACCTCTCCTTCGCCGGCACCGTGACGTTCAAGAACGCCGAGCCGCTGCGGGAGGCGCTCGTCGCGACCCCGCGGCACCTCATCCTGGTCGAGACCGACGCGCCGTACCTCACTCCGTCGCCCTTCCGCGGCCGCCCGAACGCGCCCTACCTCCTCCCGCACACCCTGCGCTCGATGGCCGCGACCCTCGAGACCGACGTCGGCCACCTGGCCGCGACGATCGCGTCGAACACGGAGGCCGTGTACGGCGAGTGGGGCGGCGAGGTCGGCTCCGAGCCGACGGAGCCGGTCGGACCCCTCGCATGAGCGGCCGCCACGCCGCCGAGCCGACGGCCGCCGCGATCCCGCGCCTGCTGGGCCCGGCCGAGATCCGCGACCTCGCGGGCCTGCTCGACGTCACGCCGACCAAGAAGCTCGGCCAGAACTTCGTGCACGACGCCAACACGGTCCGCCGCATCGTCAAGCTCGCTCGGGTGCGCCCGGGGGAGACCGTCGTCGAGATCGGCCCCGGCCTCGGATCGCTGACCCTCGGCCTGCTCGAGGCGGGCGCGCAGGTCGTGGCCGTCGAGATCGACGGGCGCCTCGCCGAGCAGCTGCCGCGCACCGTCGAGCTGTTGGCGCCGGGCGCCGATCTCGCGGTCGTGCACGCCGACGCTATGAAGGTGCTCGACCTGCCGGGGGAGCCGGTCCGGCTCGTCGCCAACCTCCCGTACAACATCTCGGTGCCGGTGCTCCTGCACTTCCTCGAGCACTTCGCCAGCATCCGGTCCGGAGTGGTGATGGTGCAGTCCGAGGTCGGGCACCGGCTCGCCGCCGGTCCCGGCTCCAAGGTCTACGGCGGCCCGAGCGTCAAGGCGGCGTGGTTCGGCTCCTGGACGACGGGCGGCGCGGTCTCGCGTCAGATCTTCTGGCCGGTGCCGAACGTCGACAGCGTGCTCGTCGCGTTCGACCGCGGCGAGGAGCCGGGCGACGAGACCCTGCGCCGCGCCGTCTTCGCGGTCGTCGACGCGGCGTTCGCGCAGCGGAGGAAGATGCTCCGCCAGTCGCTCGCGACCCTCTTCGGCGACAGCGCCGCGGCGATCGTCGCGCTCGAGCGGGCCGGCGTCCCGCAGACCGCGCGCGGCGAGGAGCTGGACGTCGCCGCCTTCGTCCGCCTGGGCCGCGAGCTCGATCCGGCGCGGGTCCCCGTGCGCGGCGCGGCGGTGCCCGACGGGTCGCTGGCGGAGACCGACGGGGACGACGCGGACGGCGACGGGGAGCCCGCCCCGGGTGCGGACGAGGGCGCCTCCGCCACCCTGTAGCGTGGATGCATGGCCCACCGCGCGACGTCGAATCGGGTCCACGCGCGGGCGCCAGGCAAGATCAACGTGTTCCTCAAGGTCGGCGCCGTGCGCGACGACGGGTACCACGAGCTGGCCACCGCGTTCCAGTCGCTCTCCCTCTACGAGGACGTGTTCGCGGAGGAGGCGGCCGACTTCTCGGTCTCCTTCTCGGGCTCGATCGACACCTCCCGCCTGGCCGTCGACGGCTCCAACCTCGCGATCAAGGCGGCTCGGGCGCTCGCCCGGGCGACTGGCTACCGCGGCGGCGTGCACCTCGAGATCGAGAAGAACGTCCCCATCGCCGGCGGCATGGGCGGCGGCTCGGCCGACGCGGCCGCGACCCTGCTCGCCTGCGACGCGCTCTGGGGCACGGCGTGCACGAGGGAGCAGCTGCTCGGCATCGCCGCGAGCCTCGGCGCCGACGTCCCCTTCTCCTTCACCGGCGGCACCGCGATCGGAGTCGGCCGAGGCGACGAACTGAGCCCGGCGCTCGCCAAGGGCCGCTTCGAGTGGGTGCTGGTCCTCTCGGAGGAGGGCCTGTCGACCCCCGAGGTCTACAGCGAGCTCGACCGGCACCGCGAGCGCCACCTGCACGACTTCCGCCCGATCTCGGCGACCCCCGCCATCGATCCGAACGTGCTGCAGGCCCTCCGCGCCGGCGACGCCGCCATGCTCGCCGACGCGATGCACAACGACCTCCAGGCGCCGGCGCTGCACCTGCAGCCCGGGCTCGCCCGCATCCTCGAGCTCGGCGAGGGCCGCGGAGCGCTCGGCGGCCTCGTCTCGGGGTCCGGACCGACCGTGGCGTTCCTCGCTCCGGACGCCGATGCGGCGGCCGACTTGCAGCGCGAGCTGAGCTCCGCGCGGCTGAGCGCCGTGCGGGTCTCCGGCCCGGTCCACGGGGCGCGCCTGCTCTCGACCTAGTCGCGGAGGCGGTGCCTCCGGAGCGGGGCGCGCGAGCCCCGCGCCCTGCGCCCTCCACAGACGGTCCGCAGAGAAGTTCCGACCTCGTGGCTTAGAGTGCCGCTCATGTCCCGCCGAGCCACCCTCTTCGCGATCCTCTCCGGGATCGTGGCCGCCGTCGTCGCCCTCGCGGCCGCCGAGGTCGTCGCGGTCTTCACCGGAGCGGGCGGCAGTCCGCTGGTCGCGGTCGGCGGCTTCGTCATCGACATCGTGCCCCCGGGCGTGAAGGACACGGTCATCGCGCTCTTCGGCACCGGCGACAAGCTCGTGCTGCTGGTCTCGATCGGCCTCGCGATCGCGCTGCTGGCCGTCGGCGCGGGAGTCCTCGAGTACCGCCGCCCGCCGTTCGGCGTGCTGCTGCTGGCCGTCGTCGCGGGCGCCGGTGCGCTCGCCGCCGTCAGCCGCGAGGGCGCCTCCGGGATCGACGCGGCGCCGAGCGTCGTGGGAATGGTGGCCGGCGCCGCCGTCCTCCGCTCGGCCTCCGTCCGCCTCCGCGGCTGGCACGAGGAGCGCGAGAGCGGCTCCCCGGACCGCCGGTCGTTCCTCCGCCTGGTCGGGATCGCCGGAGTCGCCGCGGTCGCCGCCGGCATCGGCGCCCGCTTCCTCACGTCCGCCTCCGCCGCCGTCACCGCCGTGCGCGAGGCCGTGTCCCTGCCGGCTCCCGCCTCGGCCGCCGCGCCCGTCCCGGCCGGCGCCGTGCTCGACGACATCGACGGCATCAGCTCCTACGTCACTCCCAACTCCTCGTTCTACCGGATCGACACCGCGCTCTCGGTGCCGTCGGTCGAGCCCGCCGACTGGTCGCTGAAGATCACCGGCATGGTGGAGGAGGAGATCGAGATCACCTGGGACGAGCTGCTCGCACTGCCGCTCGAGGAGCATTTGGTCACCCTGTCCTGCGTGTCCAACGAGGTCGGCGGCGACCTGATCGGCACCGCCCTCTGGCTGGGCTACCCGATCCGCGAGCTGCTGGCCCGCGCCCGGCCGACCGCCGGCGCCGACATGGTGCTCTCGCGGAGCATCGACGGCTTCACCGCCTCCAGCCCGCTCGACGTGCTGCAGGACGAGGACCGCGCGAGCCTGCTCGCCGTCGGGATGAACGGCGAGCCGCTCCCGGTCGAGCACGGCTTCCCCGTCCGGATGGTCGTCCCCGGCCTGTACGGCTACGTCTCGGCGACGAAGTGGGTCGTCGAGCTGAAGGTCACGACCTTCGCGGAGGACCTGGCGTACTGGTCGACGCGCGGCTGGACCGAGCGCGGTCCGATCAAGATCGAGTCGCGGATCGATGTGCCGCGCCAGGGCCAGCCCGTCGAGGCGGGGACGGTCGCCGTGGCGGGAGTCGCCTGGGCGCCGCACACCGGCATCGCGAAGGTGGAGGTGCAGATCGACGGCGGCGCCTGGCAGGAGGCGCGCCTCGCCGAGCAGGTCACCGCGGACACGTGGATCCAGTGGGTCCTCGAGTGGGACGCGACGGTCGGCGACCACGTCGTGACCGTGCGCGCCACCGACGCGGACGGCACGGTGCAGACCACGGTCGAGCGCCCGCCCGCTCCTGATGGTGCCACGGGACTGCACCGCCGCTCGGTGTCCGTCTCGGAGCCGGCACCCGCGGGCTGAGGTCCGGGGGCCGCGACCCGGCCGCACTGTGATCGACCCGCGGCGGACCGCTCAGGCGGCACCGCCTAGGCTGGATCCCTATGGCACATCTGCTGGGCGCCGAGGCGCTGCGACTCGAGTACCCCACACGCGTGATCTTCGACGACGTCTCTCTGGGGATCGAGGAGGGCGACCGCATCGGGATCGTCGGACGCAACGGCGACGGCAAGTCGACCCTCCTGCGCCTGCTCGCGCAGCGCATCGAGCCGGACAGCGGCCGCGTCACGCACCGCCGCGGCGTCACGCTCGGGATGCTCGACCAGGCCGACACGGTCGACGAGGACCTCACCGTCGCCCAGGCCGTCGTCGGCGGGCTCCAGGAGCACGAGTGGGCAGGCGATGCGCGCACCCGAGACGTGATCGCGGGCCTGCTGCGCGACGTCCCCTGGGACGGAGTGGTCGGCTCCCTCTCGGGCGGCCAGCGGCGCCGGGTCGCCCTCGCGAAGCTGCTCGTCGGCGACTGGGACGTCGTCTTCCTCGACGAGCCCACCAACCACCTCGACGTCGAGGGCATCGCCTGGCTCGCCGAGCACCTCAAGCGCCGCTGGGCGGCGTCGTCGGGCGGGCTCGCGGTCGTCACCCACGACCGGTGGTTCCTCGACGAGATCTGCACCGCCACCTGGGAGGTGCACGACCGCCTCGTCGAGCCGTTCGAGGGCGGGTACGCGGCGTACATCCTGCAGCGCGTCGAGCGCGACCGGATGGCGTCGACCATGGAGGCCAAGCGCCAGAACCTGATGAAGAAGGAGCTCGCCTGGCTCCGGCGCGGCGCCCCCGCCCGCACGGCGAAGCCCAAGTTCCGGATCGACGCCGCGAACCAGCTGATCGAGGACGAGCCCCCGGTGCGCGACTCGGTCTCGCTCTCGCAGCTCGCCGTCTCGCGCCTGGGCAAGGACGTCGTCGACCTGCTCGACGTCACCGTCCGCTACGGCGAGCGGACCGTCCTCAACCGCATCGAGTGGCGGATCGCGCCCGGCGAGCGCACCGGCATCCTCGGCGTGAACGGCGCCGGCAAGTCGACCCTCCTGGGCCTGGTCGCGGGCAGCGTGGAGCCGACGAGCGGCCGGGTGAAGCGCGGCACCACCGTGCGCGTCGCGATCCTCGACCAGCAGCTGCGCGAGCTGACCGGGGTCCAGCACCGGCCCGTCCGCGAGATCATCGCGGAGCAGCGCACCAGCTACTCCATCGGCGGCAAGGAGATGACCCCGGGCCAGCTGCTCGAGCGGCTCGGCTTCTCGAGCGCGCAGCTGTCGACGCCGGTGAAGGACCTCTCGGGCGGTCAGCGCCGGAGGCTCCAGCTCCTGCTCATCCTGCTCAGCGAGCCCAACGTGCTGATCCTCGACGAGCCGACCAACGACCTCGACACCGACATGCTCGCCGCGATCGAGGACCTGCTCGACTCCTGGCCGGGCACCCTCCTCGTCGTCTCGCACGACCGGTACCTGCTCGAGCGCGTCACCGACCAGCAGTACGCCGTGATGGACGGCGCGTTCCGCCACCTGCCCGGCGGAGTCGAGCAGTACCTCGACCTGCGCCGCGCGCTCGAGAAGGGCGCGCCCGCGGCGGCCTCGTCGGGCTCCTCCTCCGCCGCGCCGGCGAGCGGACTCGCGGGGGCCGAGCGGCGCACCGCCGAGAAGGAGGTGTCGGCGATCGACCGGCGCCTGCACAAGCTCACCCAGCTGACGAAGACCGTCCACGAGAAGATGGCGACGCACGACCAGGACGACTACGACGGCATCCTGGCGCTCAACGCCTCGCTCCGCGCCTACGAGGACGAGACGGCCGAGCTCGAGCTTCGCTGGCTGGAGCTCTCGGAGCAGCTCGAGGGCTGACGCCGCTCTTCTCCGCGGCACCGGCAGCTGTCCCGTACCGCGTGGGCGGGCCGCCGTCGCGGGCCCGGGGCGACCGGCTCAGCCGAAGTCGAGGGAGAGCTTGCGGAGGAGCTGCGCCAGCCGCTCCTGCTGGGCGTGGGTGAGCGCGCCGAGCAGCTCCTGCTCCGCGTCGACCAGGCGGGTGATCGCCGCGTCGACCCGGGCGAGCCCCGACGGCGTCATCTGCACCAGCACGCCGCGCCCGTCGTTCGGGTCGTCGAGGCGCTCGACCAGGTCGCGCTCGACCAGCCGGTCGATGCGGTTGGTCATGGTGCCGCTGGTGACCATGGTCGCCTGGAGGAGCTGCTTGGGGCTCATCCGGTAGGGCGCGCCCGCGCGCCGCAGGGCCGAGAGCACGTCGAACTCCCACGTCTCGAGCTCCGACCGGCCGAAGGCGCTGCCGCGCGCGCGCTCGAGCTGCTTGGCCAGTCGGCGCATCCGCGAGAACACCTGGAGCGGCGTGAAGTCGAGATCGGGCCGCTCCCGGACCCAGGCGTCGACGATCCCGTCGACCTCGTCATTCGCACTCACCCGTCCATTGTGGCGGCTGGGCGGCTCGGGGGACGCCGGGAGGCGGACGGGCCGGGAGGCGGGGACCTCCCGGGCCGCCGTCGTCCGCCCGAGCGGCGGCCGCCCGCGCCCGAGGCGGGGCCGGGGGCGCGGGGGTGGCAGGATGGACGGCGCGCGATCGCGCGGTCCGCCATGGTGTAACGGCAGCACGGCAGCCTTTGGAGCTGTCCGGTCCAGGTTCGAATCCTGGTGGCGGAGCGGCACCAGGATGGTGCGCTCACGGAGGAGAACGCGAAGAACATGGCAGACAGCACGCTCGCCGTCGTGATCCTGGCGGCAGGCCAGGGCACCCGCATGAAGTCCCGCACCCCGAAGGTCCTGCACCGCCTCGCCGGGAGGCCGCTGCTCGGGCACGTGCTCGACACGGCCGCCTCGCTCGACGCGGCGCACGTCGTCACCGTGGTGCGCCACGAGCGCGACCGGGTCGCCGAGGCCGTCCTCGAGCACACCCCCTCCGCGCTGGTGGTGGACCAGGACGAGACGCCCGGCACCGGCCGCGCGGTCGAGCAGGGCCTCGCGGCGCTCCCGGCAACCTTCGCCGGCACGGTCGTCGTGCTGAGCGCCGACGTCCCGCTGCTGGACGCGCCGACCCTCCGCCGCCTGCTCGACGAGCACCTCGCCGCGGCGAACGCGCTCACCATGCTCTCCTGCGTGCTCGAGGACCCGACCGGCTTCGGCCGGATCGTCCGCGGCGGCGACGGCGCCTTCGCCTCCATCGTGGAGCAGAAGGACGCGAGCCTCGACGAGCTCGACCTCACCGAGATCAACGCCGGCGTCTACGCCTTCGACGCGGCCGCGCTCCGGTCGGTCATCGGCGCGATCGGCACCGAGAACGCCCAGCGGGAGAAGTACCTCACCGACGTCGCCGCCGCGCTCAAGGCCGCCGGCCGCGCGATCGAGGCCGTCCCCGTGCAGGACCGCTGGCTCGTGGCCGGGATCAACGACCGCGCCCAGCTCGCCGCCGCGGCGCTCGAGCTCAACGCGCGTATCGTGCGCCGCTGGCAGCTCGAGGGCGTCACGATCCAGGACCCGGCGACGACCTGGATCGACGTGGACGCGGTCCTCGCCCCGGACGTCGAGATCCTCCCGGGCACGCAGATCAAGGGCCCGACCGTGATCGCGACCGGCGCGGTGATCGGCCCGGACACGACGCTCGACTCGTGCGAGGTCGGCGAGGACGCGGTCGTGAAGCGCTCCGACGCGACGCTCGCCGTGATCGGCGCGAAGGCCCAGGTCGGCCCGTTCTCGTTCCTCCGCCCCGGCACCGTGCTCGGCGCCCGCGGCAAGATCGGCACCTACGTCGAGACCAAGAACGCCGTCATCGGCGAGGGATCGAAGGTCCCGCACCTCTCCTACGTCGGCGACGCCGTCATCGGCGAGGAGTCGAACATCGGCGCCGGCTCGATCTTCGCCAACTACGACGGGGTGAGCAAGGCGTCCTCCGTCGTCGGCTCTCACGTGCGTGCGGGGTCGCACAACGTCTTCGTCGCCCCCGTTAGAATCGGTGACGGAGCGTACACGGGCGCCGGCACGGTCATCCGCAAGGACATCCCCGCCGGAGCCCTCGGGATCACCGTCGCTCCGCAGCGCAACATGGCCGGGTGGGTGCAGACCCACCGTCCGGGCACCGCAGCGGCCGACGCCGCCGAGGCGGCCCTGGCGTCGGATCTCGACGGATCCGACCAGGCGCCCACCGGAGGAAGCGGAGCACAGTGACCGGCATCACCGCCAGCAACAAGAAGAGCCTGGTCCTCGTCTCGGGGAGGGCGCATCCGGCACTGGCGGAAGCGGTCGCCGACGAGCTCGGGACCGAGCTCGTCACGACCGAGGGGCGGACCTTCGCGAACGGCGAGCTCTACGTCCGCTACGGCGAGTCGGTGCGCGGAGGCGACGTGTTCGTCCTCCAGTCGCACACGTCCCCGATCAACGAGTGGCTGATGGAGCAGCTGATCATGGTCGACGCGCTCAAGCGCGCCTCCGCCAAGCGGATCACCGTGGTCGCCCCCTTCTACCCCTACGCGCGCCAGGACAAGAAGGGCCGCGGCCGCGAGCCGATCTCGGCCCGCCTCGTCGCCGACCTCTTCAAGGCGGCGGGAGCCGACCGGATCATGTCGGTCGACCTCCACGCGGCGCAGATCCAGGGCTTCTTCGACGGCCCCGTCGACCACCTCTTCGCGATGCCGGTGCTGCTCGAGCACTTCCGCGAGAAGCTCGACCCCTCGACCCTCACCATCGTCTCGCCCGACATGGGCCGCGTCCGCGTCGCCGACATCTGGAGCGACAAGCTCGGCGTCCCGCTGGCGATCATCCACAAGCGCCGCGACCCGAAGGTCGCCAACCAGGTCTCCGTCCACGAGATCGTCGGCGAGGTGAAGGGCCGCGTCTGCCTCCTCGTCGACGACCTCATCGACACCGGGCGCACCATCGCGAAGGCGGCCGAGGCGCTGAAGAAGGCGGGCGCGATCGGCGTGGTCGTCGCGGCCACCCACGCCGTCTTCTCGGACCCGGCGGTCGAGCTCCTGAGCTCGGAATTCATCGACTCGGTCGTCGTCACCGACACCCTGCCGCTGCCGCCGGAGAAGACCTGGGACCGCCTGACGATCCTGCCCATCGCTCCGCTGCTGGCCCGCGCCATCCACGAGGTCTTCGACGACGGCTCCGTGACGTCGATGTTCGACGGCGACGCGTAGGACCCCGCGCCCCGGGTGCGCCCTGCAGAGCGCACCCGGGTCCCGCCCCGGCTCCACCGCCTAGGGTGAGGCCGTGCCCCAGCGTTCGGATGCGACTCTCGCCCTGGCGGCGGTCTTCCTGGTCTGGTCGCCGGCCGCCGCCGCGGCGGGCTGGTGGCTGCTCCTCGGGCTCGCCGTCGCTGCGGCCGCCGCGGCCCTGAGCGCCGTCGCCGACGCCGGGCGCACCGTCCACGACGGCCCCTCCTCCGAGTGGCTCGGGATGGTCGGGCGCGCCTTCGCCTCGGCCGCGCTGGCCCTGACCGCGGCCCAGTCTGTCCTCGGGGGAGCGGCCCGGCCCCTGGCCGTCCTGCTGATCGTGGCCGTCGCGCTCTTCGGCCTGCGCGGCGGGCGCCTCCCCGCTCGCCCGGTCCTGCTCCTCGTCGGCGCGGTCGTCGTCCTGCTGGCCGCCGCCGCCGTGATCGTGCTGGCGTCCCCTCCGGACCCCGCGCCGCTCGACCCGCTGCGCGACGGAGGGCCGCTGGGAGCCGGCACCGCCGCGGCGCTGCTCCTCATCCTCCTGCCGACGTCCCGCTCCGGCGCGGTGACGGCTCTCCGCCCCGCCCTGCTGCGCATCGGCATCGCCACGGCGGCCGCCGCCGCGCTCGGCACCGGTCTGCTCCTGGCGGCCGGTCCCGAGGTCCTCGCGTCCTCGGAGACCCCCCTGAGCGCTGTCACCCGGGGCACGCCCGCGTCCGGGCTCGTCGGGGCCGCCGCGGTGATCGCGGTCCTGCTCGCGCTCCTCGACCTCGGGAGGAGGGATGCGCGCGCCCTCGTCCGTCTCGCCGACGCAGGGGAGATCCCGGCAGTGCTCGCCACCAGGAACCGCAGGACCGGCGTGCCGGCGGCGGCCCAGCTCGTCCTCTGCCTGGTCGCCGTGCTCGCGGTCGTGATCCTCGACGCCGACGCGCTGCTCGCCTTCGCCGTGGCCGCTCTGCTGGTGGCGACCATCGTGCGGCGCCTCGACCACGGAGCGGCCGGGGCGAGCGGGCCCGCCCTCGCGTCGGCCGCGGTCTCGCTGCTGCTCCTGCTCGCCCTCCCGGCGGCCACGGCGGCCGCCGCAGCGGTGCTCCTGGCGGCGCTCCTGATCGCGCGGGCGTTCCGGACCTGAGGGGTCAGCCGGCCCGGGCGTCGAGCGCCCGCTCGGGGAGCCGGAGGGCCAGCGGATCGGCGCGGACGCGGTCGAGCCCGGCGCGGACCGCGCCGAGGGCGACGGCCCGGTCGCCCAGAGTCGAGGGCAGCAGTCGCGGCACCGGGGCGTGCACGTGTGATGCGAGCCGGTCGGACACCTCCGCGAGCAGGGGTCCGGCGGAGGAGGCGAGCGCTCCGCCGACGACGAGGAGCGAGACGTCGAGCAGGTTGACGAGGGCCGCCGCGATGCGGGTGAGGCGGTCGGCGAGGCGGTCGACCACCGCGACGGCGAGCGCGTCACCGGCGAGCGCGGCGTGGAGGACCTGCTCGGCGCCCGGGTGCTCGAACCGGTCGAGGAGGGAGGCCGGGCGGTCGCGACGGGCGAGCTCCTCTCCGGCCCAGGTGCGGGCGAGCAGGGCCAGACCCTCGGCCGAGCCGACGCCCTCGACGAGGTCGAGGACGCGCATCTCGCCGGTGAGCCCGCGGGCACCGCGGAGGAGCGTGCCGCCGAGGACGACGCCGCCGCCGAGGCGCTCCCCGGACAGCAGGGCGAGGTAGTCGTCGCAGCCGACGGCCGCGCCGCGCCAGCCCTCGGCGAGGGCCGCGAGGTTCGCGTCGTTGTCGACCACGGGCGACCAGCCGCGGGCGGAGAAGTGCTCGATCAGACCGGGGTTCATCGCCGCCCAGAAGCCGTTGGCGTCAGCGGGGGAGGCGCCGAGAGCGTCGACCGGGGCCGGGACGCCGAGCGTGACGGCCAGCACAGCGGAGTCGTCCACCCCGGCCTCGCGGAGGGCGCGGTCGAGGACGCGCTCGATGTCGGCGCGGCGGCGCTCGTGCCGGAGGTCCTCGATCCGCTCGTGGTCGACCGGCTCGACCCGGCGTGCGACGGTGCTGCCGAGGAGATCGGAGACGACGACGTCGATACTGTGCTGCCCGGCGTCCACGCCGACGACGACCCCGGCCAGGCGGCGCAGGGCGTAGCGCCGGGCGGGCCTGCCCTTGACGTAGTCGCCGGCTGCGCGCTGGTTCTCCAGCTCCTCGAGCCAGCCGAGCTCGATCAGGTCGTCGCAGACGGCGATCACCGTCGACCGGGTGAGCCCCGTGGCGGCGATCAGGTCGGAGGCGGTGAACGGATCCCCGCTGAATGCGCCGTCCAGGACCTCGAGGGCGCTGCGCCGGCGCTGCGACGAGAAGGTGCTCTCGGTCATCGGCACACTCCCTCTTGACCCGGGCCGGATCGGCTGCAACAGTACATCCCGTATTAAATTCTGCCACTAGATTTAGTGGGAGAAGCAATTATTCCCTCGACACCCGGGAGACGACGACGTGCCCCCTCACACCCCCACCGGCCTGAGCCGGCGATCGCTGCTCGCCGCAGCAGGTGCCGCCGCCGCCGCCCTCGGCCTCTCGGCCTGCGCGTCGCCCTCCGGCTCCTCCGGCGTGACCGAGATCACCTTCTTCCAGTCCAAGCCCGAGGTCATCGGCTACTTCGACGAGGTCATCGAGCGCTTCCACGCGGCCCAGTCGCGCGTCCGCGTCGTCCACGACTTCTCCTCGAACCTCTCGGCCGGCTTCGTCCGCAGCAGCCCGCCGGACCTCGGCTGCCTGAACTACAACTTCGAGGTCGCCCGCTTCGTCGAGCGCGGCGCCCTGAGCGACCTGTCCGACATGCCGGAGGCCGCGCGGATCAACCCCGACCTCCAGCCCCTCATCGAGCAGACCGCCGCCTACCCCGGCCGCACCAGCGTCCTGCCGTACTCGCTGATGATGGCCGCGGTGCTCTACAACCGGGAGATCTTCGCCCAGCAGGGCCTGGACGTGCCGACCACCTGGTCCGAGTTCGTCGCCGTCTGCGAGGCGCTCACCGCCGCGGGCATCACGCCGATCTACAGCACCTACAAGGATCCGTGGACGGTCTCGCAGGGCCTGTTCGACTACTCCGTCGGAGGCACGGTGGACCTCGAGTCGTTCTTCGGCCGGCTGAAGGAGCAGGGGGCCGACGTCGGTCCGGGCTCGCCCGTCTCGTTCGAGAAGGACTTCGCCGACCCGATGCAGCAGATGCTGCAGGTCGCGTCGTACTCCAACCCCAACGCCGCCAGCCGCGGCTACGGCGACGGCAACCTCGCCTTCTCCCGCGGAGAGGCGGCCATGTACTTCCAGGGGCCGTGGGCGCTCAGCGAGATCGCCAAGACCGCTCCCGATCTCTCCGTCGGAGCGTTCCCCCTGCCGATGACGGAGGATCCTGACGAGCGCCGGGTCCGCGTGAACGTCGACCTCGCGCTGTGGATCCCCGAGGCCTCCCGCAAGAAGGAGGCCGCGCGCGAGTTCCTCTCCTTCCTGATGCAGCCGGAGATCATCGACGCCTACAACGCCGACAACAACGCCTTCGGAGTCACCACCGACGCCCCCGCCGTCGAGCAGCCCACCCTCGTCGAGCTCCAGGACTTCTACGATCGCGCCGCATTCAGCCTCGGCGCCTCCCAGCTCGTGCCGCAGAACATCCCGCTGCAGAACTACGTGCAGGGGATGGTCCTCGGCTCCGACCCCGCGGCGACCCTCCGGACGATCGACGCCGACTGGGCGCGCATCGCCTTCCGCTCCTGATCCGACCCTTCTCAGAGACGAGACACCCATGGCCACCTCCACCCCCGTCCGGGCCCCGGAGCGCACCGCCGCGCCCCGCCGCCCGGCCGCGCGAGCACCGAAGCGGCACCGCTCGGACCGCACGTTCCTGCTCTACCTGCTGCCCGCGCTCGTGCTCTTCACGCTCGCGATCACGCTCCCTGCAGTGATGGGGATCTTCTTCAGCTTCACCGACTCGATCGGCTTCGGCGACTGGCGGTTCATCGGGCTCACCAATTACGCCGCCCTCTTCTCCGACCCCGCGATCCTCGCGTCCTACGGCTTCACCGTCGGATTCGCGCTGGTGACCGTGCTCCTGGTGAACGTGGTCGCCTTCCTGCTCTCGATCGCGCTCACGGCGCAGATCCGCGGGAAGGTCGCCCTCCGCGCGGTGTTCGTGCTGCCGATGGTCGTGTCGGGCATCATCATCGCTTTCGTCTTCAACTTCCTCTTCTCGAACTCGCTGCCCGCGTTCGCCGAGTCGATCGGAGCGACACCGCTGGCGAGCAGCATGCTGGCGAATCCGGACCTCGCGTGGATCGCGATCGTCGTCGTGACCGCATGGCAGGCGGTCCCTTCAGCGTTGCTGATCTACATCGCCGGAGTGCTCTCCATCCCCGGTGACGTCTACGAGGCGGCCGCCCTCGACGGCGCCTCCGCCTGGGGGCAGCTGCGCTCGATCACGCTGCCGCTGGTCGCCGGCTACGTGCTGATCAACCTCGTCATCGGCTTCAAGAACTTCCTCAACGCCTACGACATCATCGTCGGACTGACGGACGGCGGACCGGGCACCTCCACCCGCAGCGTCGCGATGACGATCTTCTCCGGATTCACCAGCGGCGACTACGCCTACCAGATGGCCAACGCCACGATCTTCTTCCTCATCGCGCTCGTGATCGCGCTCGTGCAGCTGCGCGTCTCGCGCGGAAAGGCGGCCTTCTGATGACCAGCCAGGTCCCCCTCGCCCCCTCCCTCCCGGGCACCCGCCCCGCCGTCGACGCCGACGCGCGGCGACCCGGCCGCCGCCGGCGCCGCTCCGCGCTCCTGCTGAGCCTCCTGCTCGCGGTCTGCGCCCTCTCGGTGATCGCACCCCTCTGGGTGACGGTGACGATGGCCTTCAAGACCACCGCCCAGGCGGTCGACGGGAACGCCTTCTCGCTGCCGGCGCCCTTCTCGGTCGACGGCTTCGTGCAGGCCTGGAACCTCACCGACTTCCCACGCGGCTTCGCGATCTCGGTCCTCGTCTCGGCCATCACGGTCGGCGGCACCATCGTCCTCGCCGCTCTCGCCGCCTACGCCATCTCCCGCAACTGGCACCGCCGCTTCTACCGCTGGTCGTTCTTCTACCTGCTCGCGGCGATGTTCCTGCCGTTCCCGGTGCTCGCTCTCTCGCAGGTGTCCCTCACCGGCCTCGCCGGACTCGACAACCCGATCGGCGTCGCGATCCTGCACATCATGTTCCAGCTCTCGTTCAGCGTGATGCTGTTCACAGCATTCCTCCGCTCCCTCCCCGAAGAACTGGAGGAGAGCGCCCGCCTCGACGGAGCGACCACCAACCAGGTCTTCTGGCGGCTGGTGTTCCCCCTGCTGGCACCGATGAGCGCGACCGTCGGCATCTTCGCCTTCCTCGCCTCCTGGAACGACTTCATGATGCCGTCGCTGATCACCTCGGACCCGACGCTCCAGACGCTCCCGGTGCTCCAGAAGATCTTCCAGACCCAGTTCAGCAACGACTACAACGTCGCTTTCGCGTCCTACCTGATGGCCATGGCACCGGCGATCATCGTCTACCTGTTCACGCAGCGGTGGGTGATGTCCGGCGTCACCCAAGGCGCCATCAAATAGGGCCCGCGGGTCTCGGGGCGGCCGTCTGCGGCGTTGTCGTCGGTCGCCGTAGCTCCGCTACGCCTCCCTCCTCCGCCGTGCAGACGACCACCCCGAGACCCGCGGGCTCGACTCCGGGAGGCGAGGGTGCCGTGCTGCGCACGAGCCTGCCCCGAACATGCTGGTCGAGTAGCCCCGGAGGGGCGTATCGAGACCCACCGTGACCGGACACGCGGCCTCGGAGCAGCAGCCCTGGCGGAGGTGGATCTCGATACGCCCGCTGAGCGGGCTACTCGATCAGCATGAACGCGACGGCTGACCCATCAGCAAGAACCACACCACAGACCACGACGAACGGAAGGACACCCGTGACGGACACGGTACTCAGCAGGAGCGGCACGACCGAGGATGCCCAGTGGTGGCGGCAGGCGGCGGTGTACCAGGTGTACCCGCGGAGCTTCGCGGACGCGAACGGGGACGGGATCGGCGATCTCGCGGGGATCATCGAGCGGATCCCGTATCTGCGGGAGCTCGGGATCGACGCGGTGTGGCTCAGCCCGTTCTACCCGTCGGCGCTCGCCGACGGCGGGTACGACGTGGCCGACTACCGCGATGTCGACCCGCGGATCGGCACGCTCGCCGAGTTCGACGAGATGACGGCCCGCCTGCACGACGCGAGGATCCGGGTCGTGGTCGACATCGTCCCCAACCACTCCTCGGACCTGCACCCCTGGTTCCAGGAGGCGCTCGCCTCCCCGAAAGGCTCGCCCGAGCGCGAGCGCTACGTGTTCCGCGACGGGCTCGGCGCCGACGGCTCCGAGCCGCCGAGCGACTGGGAGTCCGTCTTCGGCGGATCGGCCTGGGAGCCGGTCGGCGACGGCCAGTGGTACCTGCACCTGTTCGCCCGGGAGCAGCCCGACTGGAACTGGGCGAACCGCGAGATCCGCGACGACTTCCTCCGCACCCTCGCCTTCTGGGCCGACCGCGGCGTGGACGGCTTCCGGATCGACGTGGCGCACTCCCTGGTCAAGGACCTGACGCCCCCGCTCGCCTCCGCGGCCCAGATCGAGGGGCAGCGCACGGACGGATCGCACCCGTTCTGGGACCGCGACGAGGTGCACGAGGTCTACGCCGAATGGCGCGCCCTCTTCGACTCCTACGACCCGCCCCGCACCGCCGTGGCGGAGGCGTGGGTCGACGCCTCGCGCCGCGCCCGATACGCGAGCCCGGAGGGGCTCGGCCAGGCGTTCAACTTCGACCTGCTCGAGGCCGACCTCGACGCGGAGGAGTTCCGCCGGCTGATCACCTTCAACCTCGAGCTCGCCGCGGAGTCCGGCTCGTCGACCACGTGGGTGCTCTCGAACCACGACGTGGTCCGGCACGCGACGCGCTATGGACTGCCGCCCCGCGGCGCCGCCGAGACCGCCCCGGCGAAGCAGTGGCTGCTGAGCGGAGGAGCGGAGCCGGTCCTCGACCGCGAGAAGGGCCTGCGACGCGCCCGCGCCGCGACCCTGCTCCTGCTGGCCCTGCCCGGCTCCGCCTACCTGTACCAGGGCGAGGAGCTGGGACTGCACGAGGTCGCCGGGATCCCCGACGCCGACCGGCAGGATCCGACCTTCTTCCGCAGCGGCGGCGTCGACGTCGGCCGCGACGGCTGCCGCGTCCCGCTGCCGTGGGAGTCCACCGGGCCCTCGCTCGGCTTCGGTCCGGGCGGCGCGCACCTGCCCCAGCCCGCGTGGTTCGCCGACTCCTCCGTGGAGGCGGAGGAGCTGTCGGAGTGCTCGACGCTCGCGCTCTACCGCCGGGCGCTGGCGCTCCGGCACGGGCTGCAGACGGAGGAGCACCTGGAGTGGCGGGGGGACGCGGCCGACGTCGTCGACTTCAGCCGCCCGAACGGCTGGCGCTCGGTGACGAACCTGGGAGCGGAGCCGGTCGAGCTGCCCGAGGGCGAGCTGCTGCTCGCGAGCGTCCCGGTGACGGGCCGCCTGCTCCCGCCGGACGCCACCGCCTGGCTCCGCTGACGACGGGGGAGCTCCCTCCCCAACGCGGAAGGCGCCCCCGCCCGAGGATCCGAGAATCCTGCGGGCGGGGGCACCTTCCCGTGCGACGCGGGTCAGTGCGTGGAGGGGTCCTGCTCGACCTCGGTGCGGTCACCCGACCACAGCGTGTGGAAGGTGCCCTCCTTGTCGACGCGCTTGTAGGTGTGCGCTCCGAAGAAGTCGCGCTGGCCCTGCACGAGAGCGGCCGGGAGGCGCTTGGAGGCGAGCGAGTCGTAGTACGACAGCGCGGCGCCGAAGCCGGGGATCGGCACGCCCGAGAGCGCGGCGGTCGAGACGATGCGGCGCCAGGCGGCCTCGCCGTTGGCGACGGCCTCGGCGAAGTACGGGTCCTCGAGGAGGGTCGTGATGCCGGCGTTCTCGTCGTAGGCGTCGACGATGCGGTTGAGGAACTGGGCGCGGATGATGCAGCCCGCGCGCCAGATCTTGGCGACCGCTCCCTTGTCGATCTCCCAGCCGTACTTCTCGGCTCCGGCGATGATCGCGTCGAAGCCCTGCGAGTAGGCGACCACCTTGGAGGCGTAGAGCGCGGCGCGCACGTCGTCCTCGAAGCCCTCGTACTTCTCGACCGGGGTCGGGCGCGAGGTGACGCGGGCCTGCACGGCCTCGCGCTGCTCGGGGTGGGAGGACACGGCGCGGGCGAAGACGGCCTCGGCGATGCCGCCGACGGGGACGCCGAGGTCGAGCGCGTTCTGCACGGTCCAGACGCCGGTGCCCTTCGAGCCGGCCTGGTCGAGGACGACGTCGATGAAGGGGTTGCCGGTGTCGGCGTCGACCTGGCGGAGCACCTCGGCGGTGATCTCGATGAGGTACGACTCGAGGTCGCCCTTGTTCCAGGCGTCGAAGACCTCGGCGATGGCGGCGGGCTCGTGTCCGCCGACGGTGCGGAGCAGGTCGTACGCCTCGGCGATGAGCTGCATGTCGGCGTACTCGATGCCGTTGTGGATCATCTTGACGAAGTGGCCGGCGCCGTCGGTGCCGATGTGGGTGACGCAGGGCTCGCCCTCGGCGACCGCGGCGATCGACGAGAGGATCGGGCCGAGGGTCCTGTAGGACTCGACCGAGCCGCCGGGCATGATCGACGGGCCCTTGAGCGCGCCCTCCTCGCCGCCGGAGATGCCGGTGCCGACGAAGTGGATGCCGGTCTCGCGGACGGCCTTCTCGCGGCGGATGGTGTCGGTGAAGAGCGCGTTGCCGCCGTCGACGATGATGTCGCCGGGCTCGAAGACCTTCGTCAGCTGCTCGATCACGGCGTCGGTGCCGCGGCCGGCCTGGACCATGATGATCGCGGTGCGCGGGGTGGCGAGCGAGGCGGCGAAGTCCTCGATGGTCTCGGACGCGACGAAGCCCGCCTCCGGGTGCTCCGTGATGAGGGTCTCGGTGCGGCCGTAGGAGCGGTTGAACACCGCGACCGTGTTGCCCTCGCGGCTGGCGAGGTTGCGGGCGAGGTTCGAGCCCATCACCGCCAGACCGACGACTCCGATGTTGGCTGTGGCGGTGGGCTTGTCAGACACGGTTCTCCTCGACGTTCGCGTTCAGGGGCGAGACAAGGCTAGCCCCGGGTCGCTCCGGGGAGCCCGGGTCCGAGCCGTCTCCCGGCTGCACATCGGTCGTGCGGCGCGCGCACGGTCTTGCGCGCGCCGCGACGACCGCGACCGGAACCGGTCAGGCGCCGTGGCCGAGGGGGACGCGCTCCGACGGGATCGGCGGCGGCGGGGGAGTGCCGTCGCCGAACGGGCGGCCGCCGAGCTCCTCGCGTCGCGAGGGGACGAGCCAGCCGGAGAGGTCCGGGCCCTTGGGGACGACGCCGGTCGGATTGATGTCCCGCTGCACCTCGTAGTAGTGCGACTTGATGTGGGTGAAGTCGATCGTGTCGCCGAACCCCGGAGTGGCGAACAGGTCGCGGGCGTAGCCCCAGAGCGCGGGCATCGCCGACAGCAGGTTCCGGTTGGCCTTGAAGTGGCTGTAGTAGACGGCGTCGAAGCGGGCGAGCGTCGTGAAGAGCCGCACGTCCGCCTCGGTGATGGTGTCGCCGACCAGGTAGCGGCGGGTGCTCAGCCGCTCCTCCAGCCAGTCCAGCCGCGCCCAGAGGCGGTCGTAGGCCCGGTCGTAGGAGCGCTGCGAGCCGGCGAAGCCGCACTTGTAGACGCCGTTGTTCACGTCGTGGAAGACCAGCTCGGCGATCTCGTCGATCTCCTCGCGGTGCTCCTCGGGGTAGAGGTCGGGGGCGCCGTCGCGGTGGAACGCGGTCCACTCGGTGGAGAAGTCGAGCGTCATCACCGGGTAGTCGTTGGTGACGACCTGGCCGCTCGGGATGTCCACGAGGGCCGGGACGGTGATCCCGCGCGGGTAGTCGGGGAAGCGGGCGAAGAACGCGTCCTGGAGGCGGGGGATGCCCAGCACCGGGTCGACCCCGCCCGGGTCGAGGTCGAAGGTCCAGCTGCGCTTGTCGTGGGTGGGCCCGCAGATGCCCATCGAGAGGGCGTCCTCGAGCCCGAGCAGGCGCCGCACGATCACGGCGCGGTTCGCCCACGGGCAGGCGCGGGAGACGACGAGGCGGTAGCGCCCCGCCTCCACCGGGTACCCGTCGCGGCCGTCGGCGGTGATCCGCGTCGGGATGTAGTTCGTGTCGCGGTGGAAGCCGTTCTTCTCGACGTAGGAGCCGAAGTCGTCGCTCGTCATACCCGCACGGTAGGCGGTCCGCCTGGACGTCCGGCTCCGAGTCCGGCGGCGCGACCGCTCTGCTGGCGGGCGGCCGCGATGCCGGGTAGGATCGGCAGCTGAACTTCGGCGAGGGATGCACGTGCATCCGTGATCGACGCGGTGGAAGCAGGCGAGGCCCCCACGGGGCGCCACGGACTTCTCCTCACGCTGACATGCGTTCGAGTCGACAAACCGTCCGTGGCCGCAGGCCACGACCCGATCCGGTGGCGTGCGCGCCGCCCAAGGAGAACATCATGGCTGAACTGACCAACAAGGTCGTCGTCGAGGTCCGCACCTCGTTCGGCAAGGGCGCCGCCCGCAAGATCCGCGCGCAGGACAAGATCCCCGCGGTCCTCTACGGCCACGGCACCGAGCCCCAGCACCTCACCCTCCCGGGCCACCAGGTGCTCCTCCTCACCCGCAAGGCGAACGCGATCCTCGAGCTCGACATCGAGGGCGCCGCGCAGACGACGCTGGTGAAGGACATCCAGCGCGACCCGGTGCGCCAGATCATCGAGCACATCGA
Organism: Rathayibacter sp. AY1F4; assembly: GCF_002931775.1. Taxonomy (NCBI): domain Bacteria; kingdom Bacillati; phylum Actinomycetota; class Actinomycetes; order Micrococcales; family Microbacteriaceae; genus Rathayibacter; species Rathayibacter sp. AY1F4. The sequence goes on along the minus strand of NZ_PSVE01000010.1, from coordinate 15,211 downwards.
CCTCGTCGTCATCAACAAGGGCGAGAAGGTCGAGGTGGACATCCCCGTGCACGTCGAGGGCGACGCCGCTCCCGGCACCCTCGTCTCGATCGAGTCGAACACCCTCTCGCTCGAGGTCGACGCCACGCGCATCCCGCAGAACATCGTCGTCTCCGTCGAGGGCCTCGAGGCCGGCACGCAGATCACCGCCGCCGACGTCACGCTCCCCGAGGGCGCCACGCTGGTCACCGACGCCGAGGTGCTCATCGTCAACGTCACCGCCGAGGTCGAGCAGGACCTGGGCGAGGACGACGAGACCCCGGCCTCGGGCGACGTCGTCGCCGAGACCGCGGAGTAGTCCGCACCACCCCGGGAACGGGCCCGCTCGCAGCCGCGGCGGGCCCGTTCCGCGTCCGGCGGGGGAGTCCCTCCGCCGCCCCCGAGGAAGAGGAACGACATGGGTGACACCTGGCTGGTCGTCGGACTGGGCAACCCGGGCGCGCAGTACGCGCGCAACCGGCACAACGTCGGCCAGATGGTGCTCGACGAGCTCGCGACGCGGATCGGCGGCTCGTTCCGCCGGCACAACCGCGCCAACGCCGTGGTCGCCGAGGGCTTCCTCCGCCCGGGCGGGCCGAAGCTCGTGCTGGGCAAGCCCAACAGCTTCATGAACCTCTCCGGCGGGCCGACGGCGCAGCTGCTCGACTTCTACTCGGTCGACCCGGCGCACCTGATCGTCGTGCACGACGAGCTCGACATCCCCTTCGACAGCCTGCGCCTCAAGCAGGGCGGCGGTCACGGAGGGCACAACGGCATCCGCGACATCCTCGCGGCGACCGGAGGAGCCGAGTTCCTGCGCGTGCGGGTCGGCATCGGCCGCCCGCCTGGCCGCCAGCAGGCCGCCGACTTCGTGCTGAAGGACTTCGCCGGCCCGGAGCGCGAGGCGCTCCCGATCCTGGTCTCGGACGCCGCCGACGCCGTCGAGCTCATCGCCGACTCCGGCCTCTCCGCCGCCCAGCTGAAGTTCCACACCAGCGCCTGACCCGCCCTCCACCGAGGGGACCCCGGACGGCGAGGGAGACCGCAGCCCCGGGCTTCCTCGATGGTTCGGGTTTCCCTCGGCGGTCGGCCCGCGGGGCGGCCGTAAACTGGATCCGTGCCCCTCAACGAGATCATCTCGGCGCTGTCGCGCGCCTCCACGTTCGACGATGCTCTCGCGTACGCGGTGCGGGACGCCGACTTCTCGGTGGCCGATGGCCTCCGGGTCCCCCTGCTCGCGGGGCTGATCGAGAGGCGCGCGGAGGCGGGACGCCCGCAGGCGGCGCTGGTGGTCACGGCCACGGGCCGCGACTCCGAGAACGTGCGCGCCTCCCTCGGCTGCATGCTGCCGGACGCGGACGTGGTCGAGTTCCCGGCCTGGGAGACGCTGCCGCACGAGCGCCTCAGCCCGAGCGCCGAGATCGTGGGGCGGCGCCTGGACGCGCTGCGGCGGATGAAGCAGTGGTCCGGCGAGCGGCCCCTCGTGGTGGTCGCCTCCGTGCGCGCGGCGCTGCAGCCGGTCGCCGACAACCTCGCCGACATCGAGCCGATCCGACTCGTGAAGGGCGCCCGCGGCTACGACCTCGGCCGCATCTCGGCCGAGCTGGTCGACCTGGCCTACGCCCGGGTCGACATGGTCACGCGCCGCGGCGAGTTCGCCGTGCGCGGCGGCATCCTCGACGTCTTCCCGGCGGTGGCCGAGCATCCGAGCCGAGTGGACTTCTTCGGCGACGAGGTCGACTCCATCCGCGGCTTCTCCGTGGCCGATCAGCGCTCGCTCCCGGGCGAGGCCGACTCGGTGGTCCTCCCGCCGAGCCGCGAGCTGCTGCTGGTGCCCGCGGTGAGGCAGCGGGCCCGCGAGATGCTGCACGAGTTCCCGAGCCTGTCGGCGATGCTCGCGAAGATCGCCGAGGGCATCCCGGTCGAGGGGATGGAGTCGCTCGCCCCCGCGCTGCTCGAGCGGCTGGTCCCGATCTCGCACTACCTCCCCCAGGGGGCGGCCGTCGCGGTCCTCGCCCCCGAGCGCGTGGCGACGCGGGCGATCAGCCTCGCCGAGACGAACCGCGAGTTCCTGCAGGCGGCCTGGAGCGCGGCGACCGCCGGCGCCGAGGCCCCCATCGACCTCGCCTCGGGCGAGTTCATCTCGCTCGGCGCGCTCCGCGACTCCGTGAAGCTCAGCGCCCCGGGCGCCGACGCTCCCGACCACCCCTGGTGGACGATGAGCACGTTCCGCCAGGGCCCCGCCGCGGGCGAGGCCGAGGTGCTGCCGGAGGAGCTCGGGATCGACGAGATCCTCGCCGTCCGCGTCGAGGGCGAGCCGGTCCCCGGCTTCGGAGCGAGCGTCGAGGGCGCCCTCGCCCACGTCCGCGCGCGCCTGGCCGACGGCTGGACCGTGGTCCTGACCGCGCCCGGCACCGGCACGGTCGAGCGCACCGACCAGGTCCTCGCCGAGCACGAGGTCGCCGCCCGCATCGTCGCCGACCTCCCCGCCGGGCTCGAGACGGGTCTGGCCTACGTGGTCCAGGCCTCCGTCGATCACGGCTTCGAGGTGGAGGAGGCGAAGCTCGCCCTGCTCACCGACACGGAGTTTTACGGCCGCACCGTCGGCTACGACTCCCGCGCGGTGAAGAAGCTCGCGTCGCGCCGCAAGAACGTCGTCGACCCGCTGCAGCTCACGCCCGGCGACTTCGTGGTGCACGCCACGCACGGCATCGGCCGGTTCGTGGAGCTCTCTCAGCGCGAGGTCTCCAGCGGGGGCCGCAACGCGATCAAGACCCGCCGCGAGTACCTGGTGCTCGAGTACGCCCCCAGCAAGCGCGGCTTCCCCGGCGACAAGCTGCTCGTCCCCACCGACCAGCTCGACCTGCTCTCCCGCTACGTCGGCGGCGAGGCTCCGGCGCTGAGCAAGATGGGCGGGAGCGACTGGGCGCAGGCCAAGAGCAAGGCCCGCCGCGCGGTCCGCGACATCGCGGTCGAGCTCGTGAAGCTCTACTCCGCCCGGATGGCCTCCCGCGGGCACGCGTTCCCGCCGGACACCCCCTGGCAGCGCGAGCTGGAGGAGGCGTTCCCGTTCGCCGAGACCCCCGACCAGCTCACCGTCATCGACGAGGTCAAGGCCGACATGGAGCGGCCGATCCCGATGGACCGCCTGCTCTCGGGCGACGTCGGCTTCGGCAAGACCGAGGTCGCCGTGCGCGCCGCGTTCAAGGCGATCCAGGACGGCAAGCAGGTCGCGATGCTCGTGCCGACCACGCTGCTCGTCCGCCAGCACCTCGAGACGTTCCAGGAGCGCTTCGCCGGCTTCCCCGTCCACCTGCGGGCGCTCAGCCGGTTCCAGAGCGCGAAGGAGTCGAAGGAGACGATCGAGGGCCTGGCCGACGGCACCGTCGACATGGTCATCGCGACCCACCGGCTCCTCAGCGACAACATCGTCTTCAAGGACCTCGGCCTGCTCGTGATCGACGAGGAGCAGCGCTTCGGCGTCGAGCACAAGGACAAGCTCAAGGCGCTGAAGAAGAACGTCGACATCCTCTCGATGAGCGCCACGCCCATCCCGCGGACGCTCGAGATGGCGGTGACCGGCATCCGCGAGATGTCGACCCTCGCGACCCCGCCGGAGGAGCGCCACCCGATCCTCACCTTCGTCGGCCCCTACTCCGAGAAGCAGGTGTCGGCCGCTATCCGCCGGGAGCTCCTGCGCGAGGGCCAGGTGTTCTTCGTGCACAACCGCGTCTCGACGATCAACCGCGTCGCCTCGCAGCTCGCCGAGCTGGTGCCCGAGGCGCGGATCGCGGTCGCGCACGGCAAGCTCAGCGAGTCGCAGCTCGAGCGGATCATCGTCGACTTCTGGGAGCGCAAGTTCGACGTCCTGGTGTCGACGACGATCGTCGAGACCGGCCTCGACATCCCGAACGCGAACACGCTGATCGTCGACCGCGCCGACAAGTACGGTCTCTCGCAGCTGCACCAGCTGCGCGGGCGGGTCGGCCGCGGCCGCGAGCGCGCCTACGCCTACCTCCTCTACGACGAGACGAAGCCGCTGAGCGAGACCGCGCACGACCGGCTGCAGACGCTGGCCGCCAACTCGGACCTCGGCGGCGGCATGCAGATCGCGCTGAAGGACCTCGAGATCCGCGGTGCGGGCAACCTCCTCGGCGGCGAGCAGTCCGGGCACATCCAGGGCGTGGGCTTCGACCTCTACCTGCGGATGATCGGCGAGGCCGTCGACACCTTCCGCGGCGAGGTCGCCGAGGGGCAGACCGAGCTGCGGCTCGAGCTGCCCGTCGACGCGCGCATCCCGGAGGAGTACGTCGACAGCGAGCGGCTGCGCCTGGAGGCGTACCAGAAGCTGTCGGCCGCGTCGTCGCCGACGGCGAAGGAGGGGAGCATCGACCTCGTGGTCGAGGAGCTGACCGACCGCTACGGCGAGCTGCCCGAGGCGGTCGAGAACCTCATCCTGGTGTCGAGGCTGCGCATGCGCGCGCAGAAGGCGGGCCTCAGCGACGTGGTCGCGATGGGCTCGAACGTCCGCGTGGCTCCCGCTCACCTGCCCGACTCGATCCAGGTGCGCCTGCGCCGGATGTACCCGACCGCGAAGTACCTGCAGCAGGCCGACGCGGTCGTCGTGCCGATGCCCGTGCTCGACGGCGTCCCGCTCGGCGACCGGGCGCTCATCCAGTGGGTGGCGTCGCTCCTGGACGCGCTGTTCCCGGAGCCGGTCACCGTCTGAGGTCCTCGGGGAGGCGCTCCCCGGCGGCGCGCCGTCCCGCTCCGGCGGCCGTCGCCGCTGCGGGAGGGCCCGCTGGCAGGATGGAGGGCATGCCGCTCCTCGCCGCCCGACGCCCCCGCGAGCCGGAGCCGCTCGCCGGCCCGCTGGTCGCCGTCCGCGGGGTCGCGGTACGCGCCTCGGGGGTCGAGCTGCTCGCCCCGTGCTCGCTCGAGGTGGAGGCGGGGGAGCGCGTCGCGGTGACGGGCCGCAACGGCACCGGCAAGACCACGCTCCTGCGGGTGATCGCCGGCCTCACCGCTCCGAGCGAGGGAGTCGTGGCGGTGGCCGGGCTCGCCCCGGAGGAGCGCTCCGCCGCCCACCGCCGCGCCGTCGCCGCACTGATCGGCACTCCGCCCTTCGAGCGGGACCTGACCCTCGAGGAGCACCTCGCGATGGTCGCCGTCTCGTGGGGCGCGCCGGTCGCCGACGCCCGCCGCGAGGCCGCGGCAGGTCTCGACGCGCTCGCGCTCGCTCCGCTCGCCCGCCGCTTCCCGCACGAGCTCTCCTCCGGGCAGACGCAGCTGTTCTCTCTCGCGCTCGTGCTGGCCCGTCCCTCCGCGGTGCTGCTGCTCGACGAGCCGGAGCAGCGGCTCGACGTCGAGCGGGTGCCGCTGGTCGCGGAGGTGCTGCGGCGCGCAGCCGCGTCCCGGGCGCTCGTCGTCGCGACCCACAGCCCCGTGCTGATCGAGGGCCTGGGCGCGCGGGTCGTCGAGCTGGAGCGGGCGTGACGCGCGCGGAGGGGGCCCGCGTCGCCGAGGTGCGGGCTCTGCACCGGCACCGCGCCGCGGCTCCGCCGAGTCCGCGCGCCTACGCGGGCTACCTCGCCGCGATGACCGTCCTCGTCGTCGTCCTCCCCGTCGCCCGGGCCCTCGCGCTCCTCGCCGCCGAGGCGGGAGCCGCGCCGGAGCCGCTGATCGCCCTCGCCGCGGGTCTCGCCCTGCCCGCCGCCGTGCTCCTGGGCCGGGTGCGCGGACCCGCGGTGGGCGAGCCGCACACCACGGCCGTGCTGCTCGCGACCGATCTGCGCCGCTGGTCGGTGCTCCGCCGACCCCTGGTCCGGGCGTCGGCCGGTCTCGTGGCGTGCTGCTCCGCCGTCGCGTCGCTCCTCGCCCTCGCCGCCGCCGCGCCGCTCCTCGCGGCCGTCGCCGGCGGCGCCGCGTTCGCCGGCCTCCTCGCCGTCGCCTGGCTCGCCGGTCAGTGCCTGCCCTCGCGCCTCCCCGCGCTCGCGGCGGGCATCCTCGCCTCCCTCGCGGTCCTCGGGGCCCTCGTGCCCGGTGGGCCCACGCCGGGCGGCCTCCTCTCCTCGGCCGTGAGCGGAGCGGAGGAGGTGCGCGCGGCGACCGTGCTGCTCGCGTCGGCCGCGGTCCTCCTGGCCGCGGCGCCCCGGCTGCTCGACGCCGCGCGCGGACCTCGGCTCCTCGCCCAGGCCCGGCAGTGGTCGGCGACCGCCCGGCTCGGAGCGACGGGCGACCTCGCCGAGTCGCTCGACGGGTACCGCGCCCTCCCGGCGATCGGGCGGGGGCTCCGAGCGGTCCGCCTCTCCCCGTTCGCCCTCGCGGTGCCGGTGCGCGACGCGATCGGCGCGCTGCGCACTCCCGGCCGCTCGGCGGTCGCGGTCGTCGCCCTGGCCGCCGCCGGCGCCGCCGCCGTGCTCACCGCGGTCGTGCCGTCCTCCCTCCTCGCGCTCCCGGCCGCCGCGGCGGGCGTGCTCGCCTACCTCGGCGCCGGCGTCTGGAGCGACGGCTTCCGTCACGCCGCCGCGACAGCGGGACAGCCGGCGCTCCTCGCCCCCGGCCCGTTCGAGCTGCTCCTCCTGCACGCCGTCCTCCCGCTGGTGCTCGCGGTCGGAGTCGCGATGCTCGGCGCCCTCGCCGCCTCGCTGCTGCTCCCGGGCGCGGCGGTGCCGGTGGCCGCCGCGACCGCCGTCGCCGCCGTCGCCGCGCGGGCGATGGACGCGACCCGGGGTCCGCTGCCGCCGCAGCTGCTCAGCCCGGTGCCGCTCCCGATCGGGGACGGCGCGGGAGTCGCGGTGGTCCTCTGGAACCTGGCGGGTGCACTGGTCAGCGCCTCGACCGCGGTGTCCGTCGCGGCGTCACCCGGGCTCCTCGCCGCGGTGCCGCTCGTCGCCGGCGGCTGCCTCCTCGTCGCGCGGCGGCGTCTCGCGCGGGCCTGAGGCTCCCGGGCGCCCGCGCCGCCCCGATGTCAGCGGAGGCGGCCGGACCGGATGCGAGGATGGCGGGGTGACCGCGCATCCCCGGCTCGACGAGCTCATCCGCACCGTCCACGTCCTCCGCGCCCCGGGCGGCTGCCCGTGGGACGCCGAGCAGACCCACGAGTCGCTCGTGCGCTACCTGATCGAGGAGTCGCACGAGCTCGTCGACGCCATCGAGGCGGGGGACCGGGCCGACCTGATCGAGGAGCTCGGCGACGTCCTCTACCAGGTGCTCTTCCACGCCGACCTGGCGGCCGAGAGCGCCGAGCCCTTCACCATCGAGGACGTCGCGGCGCACATGAACGCCAAGATGGTCGGCCGCCACCCGCACGTGTTCGGCGATGCCACGGCCGAGACGGCCGACGACGTCATCGCGGTGTGGGACGAGCTCAAGCGCACCGAGAAGCCGCACCGCACGAGCGTGCTCGACGGGATCCCGCAGGGCATGCCCGCCCTCGCGCTCGCCGACAAGGTGATCGGCAAGGCGACCTCGCTGGGCGTCGTGGACGCCGGCCAGGGCCCTCTGCCCATTGAGTCGGAGGAGGATCTCGGCCCGCTGCTGCTGGCCATCGTCGCCTCCGCCCGCGCCCAGGGGCTCGACGCCGAGCGTGCGCTCCGCACGGCGACGCGCGACCTGCAGGACGAGATCCGCGCGGTGGAGCAGGAGCGGCGCGCGGACTGAGGCGCCCGCCGGCCCGCCCCGGCCGATCTGGGAGAATCGCCGTCATGGCCTCCCCGATCACCCCGCCCCGCGGCATGCGCGACTTCCTCCCCGCCGACAAGGCGAAGCGCGAGCACGCGCTCGGCGTCATCCGCTGCGTGTACGCCTCCCACGGGTTCGACGAGATCGAGACGCCCGTGGTCGAGGACTTCGACCGCCTCCACTCCGGGCTCGGCGGCGACAACGAGAAGCTTGCCTTCAGCGTCCTGCGCCGCGGGCTCACCCGCGACGACCTGGCGGCGGTCGACGACGCGTCCGCCCTCGCCGACCTCGGCCTGCGCTTCGACCTCACGGTGCCGCTCGCCCGCTTCTACGCCTCGCACCGCGCCGAGCTGCCGGCCGTCTTCCGGTCGGTGCAGATCGCGCCGGTGTGGCGCGCCGAGCGCCCACAGAAGGGGCGGTACCGCCAGTTCGTGCAGTGCGACATCGACATCATCGGCGAGCCCGGGCAGCTGGCCGAGGTCGAGCTCATCACGGCGACCGCGGCGGCACTCGACGCGCTGGGCCTCCAGGACTGCACCATCCGCATCAACGACCGCCGCATCCTCACCGGAATCCTCGAGCACTGCGGCTTCGCCCCCGAGCGCTTCGGCCCGGCGCTGATCTCGATCGACAAGCTCGACAAGATCGGCGCCGCCGGAGTCGTCGCCGAGCTGGAGGCCGACGGGCCGGACGCGGCCGCGGTCCTCGGGGGCTACCTCGCGCGGATCGAGCAGGCGGTCGCCGCCGGGGGAGTGGCGCTCGAGCAGTCCGCGATCCTCGACGTGCTGCCCGAGGGCATCGACCCGGAGGCGGTGCTCGCGCTCGAGACCCTGGCCCGGTCGCTGCGCTCGCTGCCCGCCGGCGTCTCGCTCCGCTTCGACCCGACGCTCGTGCGGGGCATGGGCTACTACACCGGCACGATCTTCGAGATCGCGCACCCGTCCTCGGGCTCCTCGGTCGGCGGAGGCGGGCGGTACGACGGGATGATCGGCCGCTTCCTCGGTCAGGACGTGCCGGCCTGCGGCTTCTCGATCGGCTTCGAGCGGATCGTCGAGCTGATCGGCGGTGCCGTCGTCGAGCGCCCCGACGCCGTCGTCCTCGTCCACGAGCGCGACGCGGCGCCCGAGCTGCTGCTCGCGCTCAAGCAGGAGCTGATCGCCCGGGGCTCGCGCGTGCGCCTCGAGCGCCGGGCGAAGAACCTCACCCCGCTGCTGGACCGAGCGGCCGCCGCGGGCTTCACCCGCTTCGCTCTCGTTCCGCGCGATGCCGCCTCCGCCGCCGACCTCTCCTTCAAGGATCTCGGCTGATCCGCGCCGGCGGCGCCGGGTGAGTGTCGCCGGCTGCCCGCGCTGAGCCGCGCCCGGGGGAGGGGACGGGGCCGTCCTGTCAGGCCTGAACAGGGTCTCAGCCGATCCGTCAGAGGATCATGTCGATCTGGTCGGATTCTTGTCGGATCCGTGAGAGCCTTAATACCCGCGAAATCTGCGGACACACCCGAGAAATCTCCCCCGGATAGCGTCGAGGCACCCGATCGGCGCGGCTTGGCGCGCCTGCACGGGCACCCCGTCGCGACCCCGCGCACCGCACCGCAGCAGCCCTGACGATCCCCACCCGAGGAGTCCCCTTGACCCTGTCGCCCCTCCGCTCCCTCCCGGCCTTCGACCGCCGCAGCCTCCTCCGCCTGGCGGGTGTCGCCGGCCTCGCGATCGGCGGCGCCTCCGTCCTCGCCTCCTGCGCCTCCGACTCCTCCGGCGCGTCCGCCGCGGACGGCGGCGACCTCGGCACCCTCAAGGTCCAGCTCTCCTGGATCAAGAACGAGGAGTTCGCGGGCGAGTTCTTCGCCGACTCGAAGGGCTACTTCACCGAGGCCGGCCTGGCGGGAGTGACGCTCACCCCCGGCCCCTCGACGGGCGTGGCCGAGCTCCTCTCGGGCAGCGCGGACGTCGCGCTCAGCGACGCCGTCTCGATCGGCACCGCGATCGCCCAGCAGGAGGCCCCGCTCAAGATCATCGGCGCGACCTACCAGAAGAACCCCTTCACGGTCCTCTCGATCAAGACCGCCGGGAACATCGCCACTCCGGCCGACCTCGCCGGGAAGAAGATCGGCGTCCAGGCCTCGAACACTTCCCTGTTCCAGGCGCTGCTCGCCGCGAACGGCCTCTCCGAGTCCGACCTCACGGTCGTCCCCGTCGAGTACGACCCCTCCGTCCTCGTCAACGGCACCGTCGACGGCTTCATCGCCTACCTGACGAACGAGGCCATCACGGTCGCGGCCGAGGGCTACGAGGTCGTCAACCTGCCCTTCGCCGACAACGGCCTCCCCTTCGTCGCCGAGACCTTCTCGGTGTCGGAGCAGGCGATCGCCGAGAAGCGCGACGCTCTGAAGGCGTTCCTCGTCGCCGAGATCAAGGGCTGGACCGACGCGGTCAACGACCCGGAGGCGGGCGCGATGCTCGCCGTCGAGAACTACGGCAAGGACCTCGGCCTCAACGAGGAGTCCTCCAAGAAGGGCGCCACCATCCAGGCCGAGGAGCTGGTCGTCTCGGACGAGACGGTCTCGAACGGCCTCTTCACCATCTCCGAGACGCTGCAGTCCGAGACCATCGCGTCCCTCGCGGGCGCCGGGATCGACGTCACGGCCGAGGACCTCTTCGATCTGACCCTCCTCGACGAGGTCTACGAGGAGAACCCCGAGCTGATGAAGTACGCGGCCTGATCCTGATCCACGAAGGGCACCACTCGTGACCGACACGACCGACGCCGGCACCCTGCGCGACCAGGGTGCCGGCGGCACCGGCATCCAGATCCACGGCCTGTCGAAGACGTTCCGGATGGGCTCGCGCAGCGTCGCGGCGCTGCAGGACACCGATCTCCACACCGACCAGGGCAGCTTCCTCGCCCTGCTCGGCCCGTCGGGGTGCGGCAAGTCGACCATCCTGCGCATCCTCGCGGGACTGGAGGAGCCGACGTCCGGCTCCATCCGGGTCGACGGCCGCACTCCCCAGGAGCTGCGCCGCGACAACAAGCTCGGCATCGCCTTCCAGGACCACGCGCTCCTGCCGTGGCGCAGCGTCATGGCGAACATCCGCCTGCCGTTCGAGATCGCGGGCAAGAGCGTCGACCAGTCCTACATCGACGAGCTGATCGACCTCGTCGGCCTCCGCGGCTTCGAGAAGGCCAAGCCGGCCCAGCTCTCGGGCGGCATGCGCCAGCGCGTGTCGATCGCGCGGTGCCTGATCCTCAAGCCCGAGGTCCTGCTGCTCGACGAGCCGTTCGGCGCCCTCGACGACATGACGCGGCAGAAGCTCAACCTCGAGCTGCTGCGGATCTGGACCGAGAAGCCCGCCACGACGCTCCTCGTCACGCACGGCATCTCGGAGGCGATCTTCCTCTCGGACCGCGTCGCGGTGATGAGCCCGCGCCCGGGACGGGTGAAGGAGATCATCGACATCGACCTCCCCCGCCCGCGCACCCCCGAGATGCAGCGCACCCCCGAGTTCCACGCCTACGTCGACCAGGCCTCCGAGCTGCTGTTCGGCGACGGCGGCGCGGCCGCGGACGACCGCGTCTAGGAGGCACCGTGGCCACCACGCTCCCCGCGGCCCCGCGCCGCACCCTGTCCCTGCCTCCGTGGCTCACCGGGCTGATCGGCGTCGCCGCGATCGTCGCCGTCTGGTGGATCGTGGCGCTCGTCACCGCCCCCACCGGCGCCGCGACCTACGCGCCCGTCCCCACTCCCGTGCAGGTCGTGCAGACCGCGATGGAGGACGGCGCCGGCTTCTACTGGCGCAACTTCTCCGTCACGATCGGCGAGGCGGCCGTCGGCTACTTCTGGGGCAACCTCCTCGCGCTGGTGCTCTCGGCGCTCGTGCTGGTCCTGCCCTGGCTGGAGGGGGTCGTCTCGCAGCTCGCGGTCATCACCTACTGCGTGCCGATCGTCGCCATCGGAGCGATCGTGCTGCTGATCCTCGGTGGTGCGGACGCTCCCGGGAAGGCGAGCGCGACGGCGATCTTCCTGGCCGGCCTCTCGGTGTTCTTCACCACGGTCGTCGGCAGCCTGCTCGGGCTGAAGGCGGCCGACAAGGCGGCGCTCGACGTCGTCACGGTCTACGGGGGCTCGCGCTTCACACAGCTGCGCAAGGTCCGCCTGATCGCGGCGCTGCCCAACATCTTGTCGGCGCTGCAGATCGCGGTGCCCGCGGCCTTCCTCGGCGCGATCCTCGGCGAGTACTTCGGCAAGATCGAGACGGGCGTGGGCCCGATCCTGGTCGCGGCGCAGGTCTCGCTGAACTCGCCCCGCGTCTGGGCGCTCTTCCTCCTCTGCGCGGGCGTCGCGCTCCTCGGCTACGGCATCGTCGGACTGATCGGGCGCCTCATCGCGCCCTGGTCCTCCGGAAAGCGGGCATGACCATGACGACCACCGTCCCCGACCGCACGGAGCAGTCCACGGCCACGTCGATCCTCGCGGTCGACGAGCTGCGGCGCCAGCTGCGCACGGCCGCCCTCGGCGCGACTCTCAAGAGCCTGCGCAAGAGCCTGCTCGTCGCCCTGTCGACGATCGTGATCGTGCTGGCGATCTGGATCGGCGTGGTCCTCTTCAGCGGGGTCTCGCCCTACGTGGTCAAGGGCCCGTGGGACGTCTGGCAGCACCTGGTGACCGATGCGAAGGCCGCGGAGCACCGCGCCGAGCTGGGCGGCCTCTTCGCCGTGACCATGGGCGACGCACTGATCGGCTTCGCGGCCGGCCTGGTCGTGGCGATTCTCGGCGCGATCCTGTTCCGCCTGTCGAAGGGCATCGAGCACGCGCTGATGCCGTTCGCGATGCTGCTGCGCTCGGTGCCGCTGATCGCGATGGCGCCGCTGATCATCCTCGTCTTCGGGACCGGCTCGATCGCCTCGGTCGCGGTGATCGGCGGGATCGTCGTCCTGTTCCCCGCGCTGGTGACGATCGCCTTCGGCCTCAACAACGCCTCCCCGCAGATGCTCGACGTGGTCGCGGTCTACGGCGGCAGCACTCTCACCGCGATCCGCAAGGTGGCCATCCCCGGCTCGCTGCCCTCGCTCTTCGCCGCGATCCGCATCTCGGTGCCCGGAGCGATCACGGGCGCGCTGCTCGCCGAGTGGCTCTCCACCGGTGCGGGCATCGGCGGGGCGATCAACGCCTGGTCCGCCCAGGCCCGGTTCGCGGACGTCTGGTCGGCGGTCGTGCTCGTGACCGGCGTCTCGCTCGTGCTCTACATGCTCGTGCAGGTGCTCGAGACCTTCGTCCTCTCCCGGATGTCCCTCTCCCTCACCTGACTCCGCCCCTTCCCCCGCGAAGTGCCACTCGACGAGGGCTCGCCCGACGGGTCGCGTACCCGGGTGGCGTCTCGCGGGAAGGGGGAGGGCAGGGGGAGCGGAGCGACGGGGCCGGGTCAGACGGTGACGATCGCGTTGACGCGGTGGCCGGCCAGCACCTCGCGGCCGCCGAGCCCGTCGAGCTCCATGACCACCGCGATCCCCTCGAGGCTCCACCCGGCGCGCTCGATCAGGCGGCGGCTCGCGTCGAGCGTGCCCCCGGTCGCCAGCAGGTCGTCGACCAGCAGCAGGCGCGCGCCGCGGGGCGCCGCGTCCTCGTGCACCTCGAGCATCGTCTCGCCGTACTCGAGGGTCGCCTGCTCGCGCAGCACGGCCCGCGGCAGCTTGCCGGGCTTGCGGATGGTGACGACGCCGAGACCGGCCGAGTAGGCGGCCGCCGCGGCGAGCAGGAAGCCGCGCGCCTCCACGCCCGCGATCGCGTCGATCCGGCCGCGGTAGGGCTCGATCAGCGCGTCGGCCACCGCCCGCAGGGCCTCGCCGTCGCCGAAGACCGGCGTGAGGTCGCGGAACAGGATGCCCGGGCTCGGGAAGTCCGGGACGACGGCGGTGAGACGGTCGACGTGGTCGGCGGCGGTCGTGGTCACGGGGAACCTCCGGGTCGGCGGGTGCGCCCGGGCCGTCCGGCGATCGGGCCCTGGGAGTCTACGACCGGCCGCGGTCTCCTGCGCTTCGGAGGCGGTCAGTAGACTCCTTCCCGACCGCTCCCGTCTCCGGGAGCCCACCCGTCAAGAGGAGATAGTTGTGGCCCTTATCGAGGCAGTCGTCGCCCGAGAAATTCTGGACTCCCGTGGCAACCCCACGGTCGAGGTCGAGGTCCTGCTCGAGGACGGCGCGTCCTCGCGAGCGGCCGTCCCGTCCGGCGCCTCCACCGGCGCGTTCGAGGCGTACGAGCTCCGCGACGGCGACTCCGACCGCTACCTCGGCAAGGGCGTGCAGAAGGCCGTCGACGCCGTCATCGACGAGATCGGCCCGGCCATCGAGGGCTTCGACGCCACCGACCAGCGCCTCGTCGACGCCGAGCTGATCGAGCTCGACGGCACCGAGAACAAGTCCCGCCTGGGCGCGAACGCGATCCTCGGCGTCAGCCTCGCCGTGGCCAAGGCCGCCGCGCAGTCGTCGGACCTCGACCTGTTCCGCTACGTCGGCGGCCCGAACGCGCACACCCTGCCCGTGCCGCTGATGAACATCATCAACGGCGGCGCGCACGCCGACACCGGCGTCGACATCCAGGAGTTCATGGCCGTCCCGCTCGGCGCCGAGTCCTTCTCCGAGGGCCTGCGCTGGGGCGTCGAGATCTACCACGCGCTCAAGGCGCAGCTGAAGAAGGCCGGCTTCGCCACCGGCCTCGGCGACGAGGGCGGCTTCGCCCCCGACCTGCCCACCAACCGCGAGGCGCTCGACTTCATCCTCAAGGCCGTCGAGGCCGCCGGCTTCACCCCCGGCAAGGACATCGGGCTCGCGCTCGACGTCGCCTCCTCGGAGTTCTACGAGGACGGCGCCTACACGTTCGAGGGCAAGAAGCTCTCGGCCGAGGAGCTCTCCTCCTACTACGCCGACCTCGTCGCCAACTACCCGCTGGTCTCGATCGAGGACCCGCTGGACGAGGACGACTGGGCCGGCTGGACCCACCTCACCGCGGCCATCGGCGACAAGGTGCAGCTCGTCGGAGACGACCTGTACGTCACCAACCCGGTGCGCCTCGCCCGCGGTATCGCCGAGAAGGCCGGCAACTCGATCCTGGTCAAGGTGAACCAGATCGGCACGCTCACCGAGACGCTCGACGCCGTGGCCCTGGCCCAGCGCAACGGCATGACCGCGATCCTCTCGCACCGCTCCGGCGAGACCGAGGACACCACCATCGCCGACCTCGCGGTCGCGGTGGACGGCGGCCAGATCAAGACCGGCGCCCCGGCCCGCTCGGACCGCGTCGCGAAGTACAACCAGCTGCTGCGCATCGAGGAGATCCTGGGAGGTGCGGCGACCTACGCGGGTCGCTCCGCCTTCCCGCGCTTCTCCGCGTAGTCTCGGCACGCCGGACCGGCCCCGGAGCCCAGCACCTCGGTGCGGGCGCCGGGGCCGCTCCACTTCCCCCGCCGCGATCGAGGAGGCACCCGCCCATGGCCCGTCCGCCCCGCCGCCCCTCCGCCCCCGG
>NZ_PSVE01000001.1:0-222645 GCF_002931775.1 Rathayibacter sp. AY1F4 | reverse complement strand
GCTCCCCACCCGCTCCCCACTGCCGTGGCGCGGCCGATCCGAGAGGACGCCCGTGTCCACCAGCCCCCGCCCCACCCTCTTCGCCCTGCCCGGACTCGGGCTCGACGGCCGCGCCTTCGACGCGCTCGGCCGCGAGCTCGCCGACGTCGCGGACCTCGTCGCGCTCGACCTGCCCGGTGGATCCGGGACCTCGCTCGAGGAGATGACCGCTGCCACGATCCGCCGGATCCGCGAGCACGGCGCCTCCCGCTGGCTGCTCCTCGGGCACAGCATGGGCGGGAAGATCGCCTCGCTCGTGGCCTCCCGCACGGTCACCGGCCGCTCGGGCCTGTTCGGGCTCGCGGGCGTCGTGCTCCTCGCCGGGTCGCCGCTCTCGCCCGAGCCGATGGAGGAGGAGCGCCGCTCGACCATGCTCGGCTGGGTCGCCGACGGGCACCTCGACGAGACGCAGGCGCGCGAGTTCGTCGACCAGAACGTCGGCTCGCCGCTGCCCGCCGACGCCGACGCGGAGGTGCTGGCCGAGCTGCGCCGCTACTCCCCCGAGGGCTGGCGCGACTGGCTCGAGCACGGCAGCCGCGAGGACCGCACCGGCGAGGCCGCCCTCGGGGCTGTGCCCGCCCTCCTGGTCGCGGGCGGAGAAGACGGCGACCTCGGCGCCGACGCGCAGCGCCGCCTCAACGGCTCCCTCTACTCCCGCGCCCGGCTGCTCACGCTCGCCGGGGCGGGCCACCTGCTGCCGTTCGAGCGCCCGGTCGAGGTGGCGGCGGCGATCCGCCGGTTCTGGGAGGAGGAGGCCGGCACGGCGCCGTCGGTTCCGGCCGACGTCGGCGCGGCCATCGCCTCCGCCCGCACCTCCACGCGGGTGCGCGGGCTGCTGGCCGTGCGCGCGCTCGCCGACGACCCGGAGTACGCGCCCCGCGCCCTGACCGTCGCCCAGCTCGCGGAGCTGCGCGCGATCGCCGACCGGGTCGTCCCTCAGGAGGGCGGCCGGATCGACCTGGCCGCGCGGGTGGACACGCAGCTCGCGAACGGCGAGGGCGACGGCTGGCGCAACGCCGACCTGCCGGCCGACCCGATCGCCTACGGTCTGGCGCTCGACACCCTCCGGGGCTTCGCCGGCCTCGGCCCCGCCGAGCAGGACGCGCGCCTCACCGCGATCGCCGACGGCTCCGCGGAGCTCGGCGACGGCTCGGCCGGCGGGCTCGGTGCCGAGCAGCTGACCGCCTGGTTCGAGGACTGCCGCGTCGACCTCGTGAAGCAGTGGCTGGCCCACCCCGCGTCGATGGCGCGGATCGGCTACGACGGCTACGCCAGCGGCGGCGACACGCTGCCGCTCGTGACGGGCTTCCGCCTGCTCGGCGCCGACGACCGCGAGACCTGGGAACCGACGACGAGGAGTCACCGATGAACACGACCGGCATGCGCCGCTTCCCGCTCGACGAGACGGTCGACGCCGTCGTGATCGGCACCGGGGCCGGCGGAGCGCCCCTGCTCTCGGTGCTCGCTGCTCGCGGGCTGCGGGTCGTCGCCCTCGAGGCCGGGCCGCACGTCGATCCGCTCGGCCACACCGCCGACGAGACGGCGGCCGTGGAGATCAACTGGATGGAGGAGCGCCTCAGCGGAGGCGAGACCCCCACCGCCTTCGGGCAGAACAACAGCGGCCGCGGGGTCGGCGGCTCGACGCTGCACTGGGGCGCGTTCACGCCCCGCCCCGACCCGCGCGACCTTCGGCTCCGGAGCGACTCCGGTGTCGGCCGCGACTGGCCGATCGAGCACGCCGAGCTCACCGCGTACATCGAGAAGGTGGAGGCGACGATCGGAGTGGCGGGCCCGGCCGAGTACCCGTGGGACCCGTCGCGCCGCTACCTGCAGGGCCCGCTCGCGCGGAACGCCTCGGCCGACATGATGCTGCGCGGCTGCGCGGCGATCGGGATGCGCGCGACCGACGCGCCCGCCGCCGTGCTCAGCGGCCCTCGGGACGACGGCCGCCCCTCCTGCGTCAACTGCGGCCAGTGCCATCAGGGCTGCCGGACCGGCGCGAAGACGAGCATGGACGTGACCTACCTGCCGGAGGCGGTGCGGGCCGGCGCCGAGATCCGGGCCGACTCGTTCGTGCACGGGATCGAGCTGGACGCTGCGGGCCGCGTGTGCGCCGTGGTCTACACGAGCGGCGGAGTGGAGCACCGGCAGCGCTGCTCCGCCCTGTTCCTCTGCGCGGGCGGCGTCGAGACGCCCCGGCTCCTCCTGCACACCGGCATCGCGAACAGCAGCGGCCAGGTGGGCCGGAACTTCCTGGCGCACGGGGCGACCCAGGTCTGGGGCACCTTCGAGAACGAGATGCGCGGCTACCGCGGCTACCCCTCCTCGGTGATTACCGAGGACACCGTCCGCCCGGCCGACGCGGACTTCGCGGGCGGCTACCTGATCCAGAGTCTCGGAGTGATGCCGCTGACCTACGCGACGACGCTCGCCCGCGGCGCGGGACTCTGGGGCCGCGATCTGATGGACGCGCTCGACGGCTACCGCTTCGCGGCGGGCGTCGGGATCAACGCCGAGTGCCTGCCCGCCGACGGCAACCGGCTGGAACTGACGGACGAGCTGGACGAGCACGGGGTGCCGAAGGCGCGCATCACGTTCTCGGCGGGCGCCAACGAGGAGGCGATCGACCGGCACGCGATCCGGACGATGACCGCGATCGTGGAGGCGGCGGGCGCGACGAGCACGCGGGTGATGGCGCGCACGGCGCACACTCTCGGCACCGTGCGGATGGGCACCGACGCGGGCGACGCCGTGATCGACGCGGACGGCCGCAGCTTCGACGTGCCGAACCTCTGGGTGTGCGACAACTCGGTGTTCCCGAGCGCGCTGATCGCGAACCCGGCGCTCGCGACGATGGCGCTCTCGCTGCGGACGGCGGACCGCTTCCTAGCGGCGTAGCGTCGCGGCGGTGGGGCAGTTGCGGGGCGGCTGCGGGGCGGGACGACGGGCGACGTGCTCCTCCGCGTCGCCGACTGACCGCGCGGGCGCGCCCGGACTGCGCGCCCGGACTGCGCACCCCGCCGGATCAGCCGCGGGGCTGTGCGGGGCGACAGCGCAGTCCCGAGACGCGCTGCTCGAACGGCGGCCCGACGCGACGGCGCTCGACGGCGGTTCGGCGCGCGCCGAGCTGCCGAGCTGCCGAGCTGCCGGATCGTGGTGGCCGAACGGCGGCATGGCGCAATGCGGCGGCACGGCCCTGGTGTCGGCACGGCGTCAGGCGACGGTGCGGCCCCGGTGACGGTCCGCGCCTCAGCGGCAGTGGCGCGGCGGTAGGGCGCTGAGCACTCGCCTCCGAGCGACAGCACGGCCCGATCACCAGCGCGAACCCGCGCAACGGGCCGAACCCGCCCGACAGCCGATTCCCTCAGGGCAGCACGGGAGCACGGCAGAGCGTCAGAACGGCAGAGCGTCGGAACGGCAGAGTGTCAGAACGGGGGCGGCCGGTCCGCGAACCTCGGGGTCGCGGGTGGGCCTGGACGGAGCCGTGCCTCGAGGCCCGGCGGGCGCGTGGTGATGCGGCGGCCGGTGGGGGTGGTCCAGTCGGCGGTGCCGTCGGGGTGGAGGACGTAGGTCCAGCGGTCGCCGTGCCGCACGTGGTGGTGGGCGACGCAGAGGCTGGCGAGGTTGCCGGGGTCGGTGCCGCCGCCGTTGCGCCACTCGACGACGTGGTCGGCCTCGGCGCCCGCGGCGGAGCGGGTGCAGCCGGGGAAGCGGCAGGTCACGTCGCGGAGCTGGAGGAGGAGCCGCAGCTCGCGGTGCGGCAGTCGGCGTGTGCGCCCGACCGAGAGGACTGCGCCCGTCCGGGGCTCGGTCAGCACGCGGGTGACGGTCGCGGGGACGAGGCTCCGGGCGACGTCTGCCGGGATCGGGCCGTAGCCGTCGAGCTCGGCGGAGGCGTCGTCGACGCCGGACGCGGTGCTCGCCGACAGGGTGACCCGCACCTCGGCGCGCACGCCGGTGACGAGGGTCGGAACGGGCCGATCGGCACCGACCGAGTCGGGCACCGTGCCGATGACGTCCGCCTCGCAGAGGAGGTCGGCCAGAGCGTCGGCTCGCAGCTGGGCGAGGGTCCGCTCGTCGCCCGCTCCGGAGATCACGCCTGCGGCGCCCGCACCGGTGATTCCGGCCGGCTCCGCCCCGGTCGTCCCGCTCGACTCCGCCCCGCAGGAGCCCGCATCCGTGGCGGCAGGCGGCTCCGCCCCCGCCGGCCCCTCGGCGCCGTCGCGGAGGATCCGGGCGATCCGGTCGAGGCGGCTGTACGCCCCCACGGCGACCGGGGCGGGGAGGAGGGCGCAGAGCGTCGCCATGCCGTCGACCTCGGGAGTCAGCCAGACCGCGCGGTCCTCGCGGGCACGTCGGTGGCGCTCGGCGAGGGGCTGCTCGTGGAGCTCCTCCCGCAGCCGCGCCAGAGCGCGCCGCAGCTGCGTCGGCGTGGTGCGGGCCGCGAGCTCGGCCGCCCGCGTATCGAACGCGGCGCGGGAGCCCGGAGGCAGGGTGGCCGCGACGGCGCAGACGGCCTGGCCCGCCTCCCACCGCAGGCGCGCCCCGGCGAGGGCGGCGCGGGTGGCCGGCAGGTCTTCGACGAGGAGGCGTGCGTGGTCGAGCTCGCGGGAGGCGACCCGCTCGGAGACTCCGAGGGCGACCGCGAACTCCGCGCGGATCGACCGCTCGGCGAGGTCGCTCGACGCGTGGGGCGCCGAGCCGCGGGCGAACGACTCCGTATGCTCGAGCGCGGCCCGGTGCCCGGCGTGCAGCTCCTCGGCCGCGGCCAGGAGCAGCGGGGACGCCGAGCGGGCCAGCGCCGCGGCTCGGTCGCCGCGAGCACGCACCTCGCTGAGCACCGCCTCCGCTGCTGTCGACCCGCTGATCATCGTCATACGTGTATTCAATCAGCGACCACCGACACGGAAGCGACGGATCGTCACATCCGTGGAGAACCGGCGTGAAGCCCTCCTGTGGAGGGAGGGATCACCGCAGCCGACGCCGCACATCCCCGCCGTCCTCGGGGCGGCGCGCGCAGGACACCGGCGCAACACCCCGCCACACGCACCGCCACGCCCCCGCTCACCCGAACCGCACCGCCACACGCCCTCGCTCACGCGAACCGCACCGCCTCACGCCCCCCCCCTCACGCCGCCAGCCTCACGCGAACCGCCCCGCCACCTCCGCCAGGCACTCCCGGAACACCCGCACGGCCGGCGACGCCAGCTGCGCCTCGCGCTGGGCGGTGAAGATCGTGCGGCGGGGCGTGCCGGGCAGCTCGAGGAGGCGGCAGTCCGGGGCCTCGCCCGCCCAGACCAGGTCGGGCATCAGGGCGACGGCGTGGCCGGAGGCGGCGAGGCGGATCTGCGCCTGCAGGTCGGCGGTCTCGAAGCGGACGTCCGGCTCGAACCCCGCGACCCGGCAGGTCTGCTCGGCGAAGTGGCGGCTCGCGGTGCCGCGCGGCTCCATCACCCAGGCGGAGTCGCGGGCCGAGGCGAGGTCGACGACGGCGGAGTCGTGGCTCACGGCGAGGCGGATCGCGTCGGTCGTCAGGTCGCTGCGCACCAGTCCGGGCAGCCAGGAGGTCGAGTGGCCGGGGTACTGCTCGGCGACGACGAGATCGAACTCCCGCGCCCACGACGTCTCGTGCAGCGCACCCTCCGGCTCGCGCTGCACCATCTCGACCCGCACCTCCGGGAAGCGGTCGGCGACGGCCCGGAGCGCACCCGGCATGAGCGCGAGCGCGGCCGACTGGAACACCGCGACGCGCACCCGGCCGGTCACCGACTCCCCCGAGGCCGCGAGCGCCGCCTCCGCCCGCTCGAGCAGGGCCATCACCTCGCCGGCCGCCTCGACCAGGATCTCGGCCTGGGGTGTGAGCTGCACGCGCCGGCCCGCCTTCCGCAGCAGCTCGACGCCGGCCTCGCGCTCGAGCACGGCGAGCTGCTGCGAGACGGCGGAGGGACTGTAGGCGAGGGCCTCGGCCGCGGCGGCGAGAGTGCCGCGGATGGCCACCTCGCGGAGCAGGACCAGGCGGCGGACATCGAGCACGGCGTCTCTCCGATCGTTCAGCTGAGCTGACCGGTACCGGTAAGGAACGGTCGCTTCTGCTCAACGGTAGTCGGTCGAATACTGAAGGCACCCACCTCAGAGCAGAAGGACCGCACCATGACGGATCTCGCCAGCCCCGCTCTCGCCACCGGCCCCGCCGCCGACGGCCCGTCCGCCGATTCGATCGATCCCCGCCTGGTCGACGAGAGCGTCGCCCTGGTGCGGCGCTGGCTGCGCGAGGCGTCCGCGATCCCGATCGACGCCTCCGGGGCGCAGCTGGCGGGCGTGCTGAAGGACCCGACCGGCCTGGACTTCACGGTCGGCTTCGTCGACGGCGTCGTCCGACCCGAGGACACCCGCGTCGCGGCGGCGGCGCTGAAGGCGATCGCGGGCGGCGTGCCGTCCTTCCTCCCGGCTCCGATGCGCGGCGCGGTCGCCCTCGGCGGCGTCATGGCGCCACTCCTCCCGGACGTCGTGGTGCCGATCGCGCGCCGGGTTCTGCGGCGGATGGTCGGCCACCTGATCATCGATGCGACCGACTCGCGCCTGGGCCCGGCCATCGCCGCGATCCGCCGCGACGGCGTCCGGCTCAACATGAACCTGCTCGGCGAGGCCGTCCTCGGCCGCGAGGAGGCCCACCGCCGCCTGGAGGGGACGCACCGGCTCCTCGCCCGCGACGACGTCGACTACGTCTCGATCAAGGTCTCCTCGAGCACAGCCCCGCACAACCCGTGGGCCTTCGACGCCGCGGTCGACGACATCGTCGAGGAGCTGGCGCCGCTGTTCGCCCGGGCCGCCGCCTCCTCGCCGCAGAAGTTCATCAACCTCGACATGGAGGAGTACAAGGACCTCGACCTCACCATCGCGGTCTTCACCCGCATCCTCGACCGGCCGGAGTACCTCGGCCTCGAGGCCGGCATCGTGCTGCAGGCCTACCTGCCCGACGCGCTCTCGGCGATGATCCGCCTGCAGGAGTGGAGCGCCGCCCGCCGGGCCCGCGGCGGCGCCGGCATCAAGGTGCGCCTGGTCAAGGGCGCGAACCTGCCGATGGAGCAGGTCGAGGCCTCGGTCCACGGCTGGCCACTGGCGACCTGGAGCAGCAAGCAGGACTCCGACACGAACTACAAGCGCGTCGTCGACTACGCGCTGCACCCGGAGCGGATCCGCAACGTGCGGGTCGGCGTCGCCGGGCACAACCTCTTCGACGTCGCGTACTCGTGGCTGCTCGCCGGCACCCGCGGCGTCCGCGAGGGGATCGAGTACGAGATGCTCCTCGGCATGGCCCAGGGCCAGGCGGAGGCGGTGCGCCGCACGGTCGGCTCGCTCCTGCTATACACGCCGGTCGTCGCGCCGGCCGAGTTCGACGTGGCGATCGCCTACCTGATCCGCCGGCTGGAGGAGGGCGCGTCGAGCCAGAACTTCATGTCGGCCGTCTTCGAGCTCGAGGCCGACCCGGCGCTCTTCGCGCGGGAGGAGGAGCGGTTCCGCGCCTCCGTCGCCGCCCTCGACGGGGCCGTCCCCCCGGCGCACCGCGTGCCCGACCGGTTCGCCGCGAGCGGCCGTCCGGGACCGGGCGACTTCCGCAGCACCCCCGACACCGACCCGTCCGTCGCCGCGAACCGCGAGTGGGCGCAGGCGATCCTCGCGCGCGTCCCCTCCTCCCGGGCCGGCGCCGACGCGATCGAGGCCGCCACGATCGGCACCCTCGACGAGCTGGAGTCGGTGCTCTCCGGCGCCCGCGGCAGCGGCTGGAGCGACGTCCCGGCCGAGGAGCGTGCCCGCATCCTGCACCGCGCGGGCGACGAGCTGGAGGCGCGCCGCGCCGAGCTGCTCGAGGTCATGGCGGCCGAGGGCGGCAAGACCCTCGACCAGGGCGACCCCGAGGTCTCGGAAGCCGTGGACTTCGCCCACTACTACGCCGAGCGCGCGCTCGAGCTCGACGCGGTCGACGGCGCCCGCTTCCACCCGGCCGCGCTGACCCTGGTCGCTCCGCCGTGGAACTTCCCGGTCGCGATCCCGGCCGGCGGCGTCCTCGCGGCGCTCGCGGCCGGCTCCGCCGTGGTGCTCAAGCCCGCCGGTCCGACCGCGCGCTGCGGCGCCGTGGTGGCCGAGGCGCTGTGGGCGGCGGGCGTGCCCCGCGAGGCCCTGCGCCTGCTCCGCCTGCCGGAGGAGGAGCTGGGGCGCGACCTGATCGCCTCCCCGCAGGTCGACCGGGTGATCCTCACCGGCGCCTACGAGACGGCGGAGCTGTTCCGCTCCTTCCGGAACGACCTCCCGCTGCTCGCCGAGACGAGCGGCAAGAACGCGATCGTGGTCACCCCCTCGGCCGACCTCGACCTGGCGGTGAAGGACGTGGTGGCGAGCGCCTTCGGGCACGCGGGCCAGAAGTGCTCCGCCGCCTCGCTCGTCGTGCTGGTGGGCTCCGTCGCGCGCTCGAAGCGGTTCCGCGCGCAGCTGCTCGACGCGGTCTCCTCCCTCACGGTCGGCTACCCGACCGATCCCGCGACGCGGATGGGGCCGGTGATCGAACCCGCCGAGGGCAAGCTGCTGCGCGGCCTGACCGGGCTCGGCGCCGGTGAGACCTGGCTGCTGCAGCCGCGGAGCCTCGACGACTCCGGACGCCTGTGGAGCCCCGGCGTCCGCGACGGCGTGCGCCGCGGGTCCGAGTTCCACCGCACCGAGTACTTCGGGCCGATCCTCGGGATCATGACGGCGGCGACCCTCGACGAGGCGATCGCGATCGTCAACGAGGTCGACTACGGGCTCACCTCGGGCCTGCACGCGCTCGACCCGGAGGAGATCGGCACCTGGCTCGACGGGATCGAGGCCGGCAACCTCTACGTGAACCGCGGGATCACCGGGGCGATCGTGCAGCGCCAGCCGTTCGGCGGCTGGAAGAAGTCGGCGGTCGGCCCGGGCACCAAGGCGGGCGGGCCGGACTACCTGCTCGGCCTGGGCTCCTGGACCGCGGCGCCGTCGGAGGCGACCGCTCCGGTCGTCGGACCGGCCGCCCGCCTGCTCGCCGCGTCGCGCGCGGAGCTCCCGGCGGAGGAGCACGCCGCGGTGGAGCGGACGGCGCGCAGCTGCGCGGCGGCGTGGGCCGCGGGCGCTCCTCGCGACGTGACGGGGCTGGAGGCGGAGCGCAACGTCTTCCGCCGCCTGCCCTACGACTCCGCCGTGCTGGTGCGCCTGGCCGCCGGGGAGCCGCTGGGCTCGCTCGTGCGGGTGGCCGTCGCGGCGGCGACCGCGCAGGCACGGGTGGTCGTCTCGAGCGCCGTGGCGCTGCCTCCGCAACTCGCCGCCGGTCTCGACGAGGCGGCCGGCGCCGTCGTGGTCGAGGACGACGCGGCGTGGGAGGCGCGGGTGCGCGCCCACGGCGCCGGACGGGTGCGCCTGCTGGGCGCCTCCGCCGCGACGGTGACGGCCGTGACGGGCGGGCGCCCCGACCTCGCGGTCTACGCGGGCCCGGCGACCGAGGCGGGCCGGCTGGAGCTGCTGCCGTTCCTCCGCGAGCAGGCCGTGTCGATCACGGCCCACCGCTTCGGCACGCCGGACCACCTCACGGACGGGCTGCTCTGACCCGCGCGATCCGACCGGCGTGATCGGACCGCCTGCCGCGAGATGCCTCTCCGGCACGCCCGCTCCCGCGCGTCGCGTACCGGAGCGGCGTCTCGCGGGAGAGGGAGACGGAGGGACGACCGGGCGGAGAGGGATCAGCCGCAGGCCGCACGTCAGTCCGCGTCAGCTCCGCGGCGTGTCCGCAGGGAGGGAGCGCGCGTCGTTGCTGGTGCGCGGGCCCTCCGGGAGGAGCGAGGCGCGTCCCACGCCCGATCGACGGCGGCGGCAGGGGTCAGCAGGATGTGCGCATGACCCGCCAGGAGAACGGCCGGCGCACCGCCGCGCCCGTCCGCGCGCCACGCACGCGCACACGCCCGCGCACGCGCCCGACCGTCGGCTCCGCCTTCGACCCGCGGTCGAACAGCATCAACGCCCTGCGGCTCGGGCTGGCGATCCTCGTCATCGTGTCGCACTCCTTCCCCCTCGGCGGCTACGGCGACGACCCCGGGTTCGGAGGCTCCACCCTCGGCGCCTGGGCGGTCGGCGGGTTCTTCGCCACCTCCGGCTTCCTGATCACCGCGAGCCGGCTGCGCTCGCGATCGCTGGTCGACTTCCTCTTGCGGCGCTTCCTCCGCATCTATCCCGCCTTCCTCGTCTCGCTCCTGGTCGTGGCGTTCGTCGCCGCACCGCTCGCGTCGCTCCTCCTCGGAGCCGGCGAGTACAGCGCGGCCGGGGCGGTGCGCTTCGTGGTCGCCAATGCCGCCCTCTTCATCCGGGAGTACGGGATCGCGGGGATGCTCGGCTCCGTGCCCTACCCGGGCGCGTGGAACGGCTCGCTCTGGAGCCTGTTCTACGAGTTCGTCAGCTACTTCGTCATCGGCCTGCTCGTCTCCCTGGCGCCCGCGCGCTGGGTGCGGCCCCTCGTGGTCACGGGATTCGCGGGCCTCACCCTCGTCGCGGCGGTGCTCGCGACGGACCTCGTCCCGTTCCCGGCGCCCCTCAACCAGACGGTGACGCTCGTCGGGTACTTCCTCGCCGGCGCGCTCGTGCACCTGTACCGCGACCGCCTCCCCCTGACGGGCGCACTCACCGCCGTCGCGGCCGTGCTGCTCGTCCTCGTGATCGCGACCGGCCTCTACCGCGTGCTCGCCGGCCTCCCCCTCGCCTATCTGATGGTCGCGCTCGGCGCCCGGCTTCCCCTGCGTCGAGTGGGCGCGACCCACGACATCTCCTACGGGATGTACATCTACGCGTTCCCCGTACAGCAGCTGCTTTCGCTGGCGATCGTCGGAGCCGGAGCCGACGTGCCGCTCTGGGCGTACATCGCGCTCTCGGTCGCAGCGACGGTCCCCCTCGCGTGGGCGAGCTGGCTGCTGGTCGAGCGCCCCGCGATGCGGCTGAAGCGCCTCACCGCCCGGGCTCCCGTCGACGTCGAGGGCCACGTCCTGCGCTGAGGCGCCGAGCCGCGAGCCCGGAGCCGCGACCCTGCAGCCGTCCTCGCGCACCGCGCCCGCCCGCAGCCGTCCATGCCCGGTCGCGCCCCCGGAGCCGCCCGCCCGCAGCCCCCGCCGGTACCCGCGAGCCCCGCGCAGCCGCCGGACTCCGACTCTCCGCGTCAGCCGTCCCAGCCGCCGGGGAGGTCGCGGACCACCCGCCAGCGCGGGTCGAGCTGCGTCGCCGCCCCGCCGTTCCACGCGCGGCTGTGGAACCACGGCGCGATCACGTCGGCGCCGCCGTGCACGTGGTCGCCGAGATGCGCGCCCCAGTACGAGAAGGTCGAGTTCGTCAGCACCAGGCGGCGGGACGCGGCCAGCAGGGCGAGCTGCTGCGGCACCGGCGTCCCCGCCCCCGGGAAGCGCACCTCGAGGCCCTCGAGGACGCGGGCCAGCTTCACCCGGCACCAGTCGAGGTCGTCCGACACGATCAGGACGCTGCGCACGGGCTCCCGCTCGCGGGCCAGGGCGAGCGCCGCGTCGACGTACTCGACCACGTCGAAGGAGTAGCGGCCGCGGAAGGCCGGGACGCTGTAGTAGTCGCCGCGCCGGATGTTCACGGTGAGGTCCGCCTCCGGTCGCGCCGCCGCCACCAGAGCGGTGAAGGGGCCGCCGGGCGGGAGCAGCATCGTCGCGACGAAGTCCGCCAGCTCGTCCGTCGTGAACTCCACGCCGAGCTCCTGGTGGACGCTCCCGAGCTCGCGGGGGCTGAAGAACGACATCTCCGCCGGGGGCACCACGAGCTCCTCCAGGACCCGCGGGAAGACCTCCGCCCACTCCGCGGTCCTCCGCGTCGCGCGCACCGCGGTCGGCACCCCGCGGCTCCGACGGGCGTGGGCCTGCAGCCAGAAGTAGGCGAGATTCCCGACCCCGAACGACTCGCCGGGCAGCAGCACCGTCGTGCCCCGTCGGCGGAGGGGCGCCAGCAGCGCCGAGCGGACGTCGCCGAGCGTCACCACCGCGGGCCTCCCCTGCTCACGAGAGCTCTCCGAGCGCTACGAGCTGGGCGAAGCCGGGGTGCGCGGCCCGCACCTCCTCGAAGGTGCCGGCCCCCTCGATCCGGCCGCCGTCGAGGAAGAGCAGCCGGTCGGCGCCGCGCACGGTCGAGAGCCGGTGGGCGACCACGAGGACGGTCATGCTGCCGTGCAGCTCGGCGACGGCCCGCGAGATCTCGTGCTCCGTGCGGTTGTCGAGCGCCGACGTCGCCTCGTCGAGGACGAGGACGGAGGGGCGCCGGTACAGCGCCCGGGCGAGGCCGAGCCGCTGGCGCTGGCCGCCGGAGAGGCGGACGCCGCGCTCGCCCACGCGGGTGTCCAGACCCTGCGGCAGCCCGCCGACGAACTCCTCGAGCTGCGCCGTCCGCAGCACCTCGCGCACGCGCTCGTGGTCGACCTCGGCCGCCGGCACCCCGAAGGCGACGTTCGCGGCGACGGTCGCGTCCAGGAGGAACACGTCCTGCGGCACCACGCCGAGCCCCGCGTACCAGGCCGCCGGGTCCTCGTCGATCGGCCGCCCGCCGCAGAGGATCCGGCCGCTCGTGGGCGGGAGCAGGCCGAGGACCAGGTCGAGGAGGGTGCTCTTGCCGGCGCCGCTGGATCCGACGAAGGCGGTCGTGGCGTTCCGCTGGATCACCAGGGAGACGTCCCGCACCACGTCCACGTCGGAGTCGGCGTAGCGGTACGTGACGTGCTCGAGCGCGATGTCGCCGGAGTAGCGGCCGCCCGGCCCGGGCGTCTCGTCGTGCGCCCCCTCGGAGGCGAGCTCCTCGGCCGCCTCGGAGACGATCCGCAGCCCCGCCTGCCCGCTGCGCACGATCGCGAAGGTGGCCGAGACGCGGTTGAGCGTCGGCAGGGCGCGGAGGGAGGCGGCCGCGAAGACGCCCAGGACGGAGAGCGCCTCGGCGCCGGAGCCGGTGGCGACCAGGATCCCCGAGACGCCCACGACGGCGACGACGAAGCCGATCTCGAGCAGGTACTTCGGCAGCTCCGAGACGAGCGAGAGGGAGCGCAGAGCCTGGGCGCTGCGGCGCTTGGCCCCGCTGAAGCCGGCGACCAGGCTCGCCGCGCTCGAGGTCAGGCGCGCCTCGCGGAACCCGTCGAGCGAGGGGAGCAGGAACTGCCACGACTCCAGCGCGGCCTCCGCCATCTCCTCGCCGATCCGGCCCTGCCGCCGCCGCAGGAGCGCCTGGACGCCGCCGAGCAGCACCGCGAAGAAGACGGCCGCGAACAGAGTCGCGACCGGCGAGGCGACCAGCAGGATCGCCACGATCGCGACGAGCACCAGCAGGTCGGAGGCGATGCCGATCACGCCGAGCAGCACGCCGGCCGCCTGCGCGCTGGCGTCGTTGATGGTCCGGTACACCTCGGCGAGGCGCCGGGAGCGGTGGACGGCGTAGGGCGCGAGGACGTACCGCCGCAGCAGCTCCGTCGCAGCGTCGGCCGAGATCCGCGTGGTGCGGCCGAGCAGCCACCACCGGAAGACGATCGTCCCGGCGCTCTTGAGCACGAAGACGACCGCGACGAAGCCGGCGATGATCGGGAGGAGGGTCTGGACGTCGGTCGAGCCGAGGACGCCGGAGAGGACGCCGAGCGCGCCCGTGGTGGTGTCGGTCCCGGTGAGCAGCGCCATGAGCGGCACCATCGCGGCGACGCCCAGGGTGTCGAGGACCGCGAGCGCGAGGGAGCCCGCGACGGCGGCGGTGATCCAGCCCGGAGAGGCGGCGCCGGCCAGCGAGAGGAGGGTGCGCAGCCCCGGTCGCAGGGACCCGCCGCTCACGCCGCCACCCCCTCGTACACGGCGGCGATCCCGCCGCACATGGCGGAGACGTCCCGCACGGCACGAGGAGCCGCGGCCCGCGACGCCTGCCGCTCCAGCGCCGCGGCCACCGCCTCCGGGTCGTCGGCGTCGACCAGCGAGTCCCGCTCGACGATCTCGGGGTTCCCGCCCACCGCGGAGGCGACCACGCCGATCCCGCGGGCGGCCGCGTCGAGCAGCGTGTAGGAGCAGTTCTCCCAGACCGAGAGCTGGGCGACGACGTCCGCCGCGGCGAGCGCCGCCTCCGGATCGGCGAAGCCGGGGAACGACACGGCGTCGCCGAGGCCGAGCCGCTCGGCCCGGGCGCGCAGGGCGCCGTCGAGCGGCCCCTCGCCGGCGACGGTCAGCGTGGCGCCGGGGACGCGCCGGCGCAGCACCGCGAAGGCCTCGAGCAGCGCGTCCAGGCGCTTCTCCGGCGCCAGGCGCGCGAGCGAGAGGACCCGGAGCGACCCGGGCTCCCCCGGCTCGCGGTCGCGGGGCGCGGCGTCGACTCCGTTGAGCACGACCTGCACCGGCAGGCTCGGCCGCCACTTCTCGATCATGGTGCGGCGGGTGGCCTCCGAGACGGCGATCGCGCCGTCGAAGGACCGCAGCCGCGCGTGGTGCGCCGCCGCGGTCGTCCGCGCCCGCAGGGCGGTGCGGTGGTAGACGTCGGGCCCGGCGATGCCGTGCTCCGTCGTGACGCGGCGGACTCCGCGGGGCAGCGGGGTCGCCGCGGCCACGAGGTCGGCGTGGGCGAGGTGGGAGTGGACGATCGCCGGGCGGAGAGCCGCCGCGGTCGCGCGCAGGGTCGCCACGGAGGCGGCGGCGCCGGCGGTCACTCCGAAGCGCCCGGTCGTGACGGCCGAGCCCTGCTCCCGCAGCCGCTCGGCGAGCGCTCCCTCCGGGCAGAGCACGACGAGCCGGTGGCCGGGGATCCCGTGCCGGGCGGCGTCGAGGACGTGGCGGGCCACCCCGCCGAACTCGCCGACCGGCACCACCCAGAGCGCGAGCGGGGTCACAGCCACTCCTCCAGCCGCTCGAGCGCGGTCCAGAAGCCCTCGCCGCTGTTGACGTGCCCCTGCCAGATCTCGGGGATGAACGGCACCCCGGGCGCCAGCTCGTCGAGCGACGCCGCGAAGTCCGGCCAGTCGATCTCGCCCTCGCCGATCTGCACCCCCTCGCCGTCGACACCCGTCGCATCGACGAGGTGCAGGTGCGCGCTGAGCGGAGCGAGCAGCGCCACCGCCTCCGAGAAGGCGAGCCCGAGGTGGTTCGCCGCGAGCTTGGTGTGCGAGGCGTCGAGGCAGAGCGGCGTGCCGGTCGCGGCCGCGAACTCCGCGGTGTCGCGCGGGTCCACGAAGAGGTTGTGGAACTGCTGCCCGCCCATGAGCCACGGGTAGGGCGGGAGGGTCTGCGCCAGCACGCGGACGCCGCTCGCGTCGATCCGCTCGAGGGCGTCGCCGACGCGCTCGTAGAGGGGAGCGCGCTGATCCGGAGCCACGTGCGCGTGCCGGGTGAAGCCGCCCATCGTGACGACCATCATCGGGTCCTCTTCCTGGCGGAACCAGCGCGCGAGGCTCCGGGTGGTCTCGACGGTGCGCTGCACCTCCGCGATCGAGCGCTCCCACACGTCGTCGTCGAAGGAGGCGAGGTCGACGAGGAAGTCGCCCGCGAACAGGTCCGGCAGGTGGGTGGTGAAGCCGGAGTCGAGGCGGCGGGTGAACACGTCGTCCGGCTCGATCTCCAGGTCGCGGTACGAGAAGTGGAACTCGAGGAAGTCGGCGTTCGACTCCGCGGCGAGCGCCGCGTGGTCGTGGTACCGCACCGGCAGGCCCCAGGGGCGGCGGAACCGGAACGGCCGGCCGGACGGCGTGCTCTCGCGCAGGTCGCCGGCGAAGAAGAACCCGCCCTCCTCGACGTCGCGGTGGAGCGCGCGGCCGAGCAGCTGCGGCAGCTCGTTGGGCTGGAGGCCCCGGCCGGGGCTGCGGACGACGACGTCGGCGGCGCGCACCACGTCCCCGATCGAGAGGTCGCGGGAGGCGACGAGCGACTTCGCGAGCGAGACGCGGTTCATCGACTCCCCCGTCGAGACCGATCGGGCGTCGCGCGTGCCGAGCGAGTCCTCGATGTCGCGGATCTCGCCGACCATGCGGCGGAACTCGTCCGGGAGCAGGGACACCGTGTGGTCGTTGCCCTCCATCCCCCGGTCGACCGTGAAGTGCTTCTCGACGATGCGGGCCCCGCGGGCGACGGCGGCGACGGGGACGTGCCAGCCCCGCTCGTGGCCGGAGTAGCCGACGACGCCGCCGCCGATCTCGGCGAGCCGGTCGAGGTAGGCGAGGTTGAGGTCGCGGTAGGGCGCCGGGTACGTCGACTGGGTGTGCAGCAGGGCGAAGGAGGTGCCGAGCGAGCGCAGCAGCGCGACCGACTCGAGGATCTCGGACTCGCGGGACATCCCGGTGCTGAGCAGCAGGGGCAGTCCCCGGGTGCCGGCGTCCTCGATCAGGCCGTGGTTGGTGAGGTCCGCCGAGGCGATCTTGAGGCCCGGGATCCCGTAGTCGACGAGCGCCTGCACGCTCGGGGCGTCCCACGGGGTGCAGAGGACGTCGATCCCGGCCTCGGCCGCGTGGTCGAAGACCCGGAGGAGCGGCTCGGCGGGCAGCGAGAAGCGGCGCAGGAGGTCGATCGTGTACTGGGCGCCGAGGTCCTCCCCCGCGGTGGCCCCGCCGGCGCGCCGGTAGAGGGAGTCGAGGTCGCGCAGCTGGAACTTCACCGCGTCGGCGCCCGCCTCGACCGCGAGGTCGACCAGCCGCCTCGCCAGATCGACCGAGCCGTTGTGGTTGTTGCCGATCTCCGCGATCAGGAAGGCCGGGTGGCCGTCGCCCACCTCGTGACGGCCGATCCGCAGCGCCCGATCGCCCTCGACCGCGATCGCGACGAGGTGCCCGCGGTCGTCGACGAGCGGGAGGTGGCTGATCCCGTCGCGGCCGAGCCGGGCGGCGATCGCGGTGGCCGGCTCGTCCGCTCCCGCCGTGCGGACGGCGGTGTTCGCGACGGCGAGGGCCGGGACGTCGAGGGAGGCCGTCGGGTTCGCGATGATCCAGCGGCGGAAGTCGCCGTCGGACACCGACCCGCGGAGGATCCCGTGCCCGTCGACGCAGAAGACGATCCGCTGCTTGTTCGCGTTGATCTTGGCCAGCGCGGTGAGCACCGGGTCCTCGGCGAAGACGATGAACGGGGCGAGGTGCCGGTCGATGATCATGCGCCGCCTCCCGCCGACAGGCCGAGGAGGGTCTGCTCGACCACCGCGAGGTCCGCCTCGGTGTCGATGTCCCCGCCCTCCGCCTCGTCCATGACGAACAGGCCGACCCGGCCGCCGATCCGGTTGCGCTCGCGCTCGTAGACCTCGGTGCGGGTGAGGTAGAGGGACCCGGTCTCGCGGTAGAAGAAGTCGGCCTCGGCGAGGTCCTGGCGCCGCGGCCGGGCCGTGACGTCGTACTGCGGCACGGCGGCCCCCTCCTGCAGCCGCCAGAGGAACGGCGTCTGCGGGACGACGCCCACCAGCGAGTCGACCCCCGTCGAGGCGAACTGCTCGAGCGCGCGGGCGAGGGTGCCCGGGAGCCGGATCGGCGAGGTCGCCTGGAGCAGCATCACCGCGTCCGGGCGGCGCCCCAGCGCGGCCCGGTGCTCGATCGCGTGGAGCACGACGGGCTCGGTCGCCGTCTCGTCGCGCGCCAGCTCGGCGGGCCGGAGGAACGGCACGTCCGCTCCCGCCCCCTCCGCGATCGCGGCCAGCTCGGGGTCGTCGGTCGACACGAGCACGTCGAGACCGGCGGCGAGCGCCTGCTCGATGCTCCAGACCACCAGCGGGCGGCCCGCGACGGGGCGGGCGTTCTTGCGCGGGACGCCCTTCGAGCCCCCGCGGACGGGGATGACGCAGAGAACGGTCACAGGGTGTCTCCTTCGGCGATGGCGAGTGCCCGGCGGGCGACGGCGACGGCCGGCTCGACGGCCGGGACGGGCGGAGCCGCGGTCGGCGTCTGCCCGCCCCAGCGCGCGAGCCGGTACCGGCTCCAGAACTCGAGCACCCAGGCGGGCGGGTCCTCGCAGACGACCCACGCGGGGATCCCGGCGGCCGCGGCCTCCAGAACCCCGGTCGAGAAGATCGAGGCGACCGGCCGGGCCTGCGCGGCGAGGTCGCCGCCGCGGAGCACCCGGATGCCGCGGCGCTCCCACCGCGCGTGCTGCCAGCGCGAGCGGCGGTCGACCTCGGCGGGGTGGGGGCGGTAGTCGGCGCCCGCCTCGCGGCAGAAGCGGGAGGCGGTGGCCGCGGCCGTCCGCCGGGGCAGCTCCGCGCCGTGCAGCTGGCCGAGGAACAGGGGCCGCTCCTCGAGCCGCTCGGGGCGCGGGCGGCGCGACGCGGTCCAGAGCAGCTGGCTGCCGACGACCTCGGTCTCCACGTCGCTGCGGCCGGAGGTCCAGAAGGCCGCGTCCTCCTCCGAGAACGCCAGCAGCGTCGCTCCGGGCGGGAGCGGCGGGGCGGAGGGGGTGAGCAGCCCGTGCTGCACGACCAGGAAGCGGGCGCCGAGGATCCCGGACCAGCGGTGGGCGGCCGCTCCCGCCGCGAGGAAGTGGCCGGTGGCGATCACGGCGCGGAGGCTCCGCAGCTCGGCGGGCGGGTCCGCCTCCGGGTCGACCGGGTGCGCACTCCAGCGGCCCGGCAGCAGCCCGGACAGCGCGTCGCCGGCTCCGGAGGGAGCGAGGACCGCCGCCGGAGCCCCGCCGAGAGGAGCGAGCGAGGCCGCGGTCGAGGCGAGGGCGCTCGCCGTCGATGCCTCCACCGCGAGCAGGACGGCGGGCCGGTCGCCTCGCACGTGCAGCACCAGGCGGGTCGGCTCGGAGCGCCGCAGCGCCGCCCGGGCGGTGCGCAGCGGGTCGCGGCCGCGCTGCCAGCGGCGCCAGGCCTCCAGATCGGTCGGGTGCGTCAGCGCCACAGGGCCCTCACCTCCCGCATCCGGTGCACGAAGGTGTGCTCGGCGCCGGTGCGGCGCGCGCCCGCCTCGCGGATGCGCCGCGCCCACGAGGTGTCCGCGCCCGCCCGCCGCACGTGCTCGACGAGCTGGTCGCGCTCCTCGAAGACGAGCACCTCGCTGCCCACCTCGTAGAACTCCGCCACCTCGGGCCGGTCGATCAGGGTCAGCGCCCCGACGCCCGGCGCCTCGAAGGCGCGCATCGAGAGCCCGCCGTGGCCCGCGCCGTGCAGAGCCAGGGTCGCGGTCGAGCCGGCCATCACTCCGTAGTAGCCCGCCCGCGGGACGTCGCGGCGGGCGGGGACGCCGGCCGAGCGCCAGCGGCCGGTGCGCGCCACGTCCCAGGGATGCCGCGACCACTGCCGCCCGTACGCCTCGACCGCGACCCCGCCGGTCGCGAGCTCCCGCAGCACGCGCTCGCGCTCGGGGTAGCGGGCGCCGACGAAGGTCACCGCGGCGGAGGGGCGGGGGCGGAAGGAGAGGAGGGAGTCGAAGGCGTCGGGCAGGTGCCCGGCCGGAACCCCCGCGCGGGCGAGCTCGGCGACGTCGGCGGCGGAGTAGCTGACGATCGACACCGCCTCCCCGGCGAGGGAGCGCAGGCGGTCGACGGGGTGCCCCATGTTGCGGAGCTCGTCGTAGAGCCAGAGCACCACGGGGACGCCGGCGCGGCCGATCTCCTCCCACCAGGCGTCGCCGAGGGAGTCGCCCTTCACCACGAGGACGGCCCGGGGCCGGACGGCCCGCAGCGCCGCGATCGCGCGATCGGTCTCGGCGCGCATGGACGAGCGCCGGAGCCGGCCCCCGGGGAGCCGGTGGCCGAGGGCGTCGCGCACGTGGGCCAGCCCGGTCGCGGCGTCGTAGCGGTGGACGACCACGTCGTCGCCCAGGTGGGCCAGCGCCGACTCGAGCGCCTCCCAGTAGCCGTGGAAGACCGGGCTCACCACGAGCACGGACCCGCTCACCGGGACGCCGCCTCGGCCGCGGCGACGAGCCGGAGCTCGCGCCGGAGGACGGCCAGCGGGCGCACGTCGCTGCCGGCGGCGGCGCGCACCGCGTTGGCGGCGAGGTTCACGGCGGAGGCGGCGCGCAGGGCCGCGGCGAGGGCGGCGGGGCGCCCGCCCCACTTGCGGGCGTAGCGCAGGCGCGAGGCGACCAGCCAGACCAGTCGGCGCGCGGGGTCGGAGGAGCCGCCTCCCGTGTGCTCGGCGACGACGGAGCCGGCGAAGACCGAGGGCACTCCGCGCTCGCGCAGCCGGCGCTGGAGGTCGACCTCCTCGCAGTTCATGTGGAAGGACTCGTCGAACCCGCCGACCGCGCGGAACTCGGCCACCGGCAGCAGCATCACGGCGCCCACCACCCAGTCCACCGGCACCGTCGCGCCCGGGGCGCACCGGGTGTCGTGGCCGACGGCCGCGTGCAGTCGCGGGCGCCAGCGCGCGAGCGGAGTGAGCCACTCCACGACGTAGTGGCGCAGCCGCGGGAAGCGCCGGCCGACCCACTGCCGCTCCCCGCCCGCGTCGACGAGGTCCGGAGCGACGACCGCGGGCAGCCACGGCCGTCCCGCCTCGAGCAGGTCGCGGAGGAAGGAGGGCCCGACGACGAGGTCGCTGTTGAGCACCAGGAGCAGCGGGTGGCGCGCCCGGGCGGCGCCCGTGTTCACCGCGGCGCCGAAGCCGCCGTTCCGCTCGCGCCGCACGACCTCCACTCCGTCGATCCCGGCCGGGAACGGGATAGGGGAGGCGTCGTCGACGACGACGATCTCGAGGGCGGGAGGCGACTCCTGGCTGCGGAGCCGCTCGACGAGGGCGAGCGCGGGCGCGGGGTCGCCGTAGTGCGGGATCACGACGCTCACCCCCTCGGCGGTCACCTCGCGACCGTCTCGGCGG
This sequence comes from Rathayibacter sp. AY1F4, assembly GCF_002931775.1. Lineage (NCBI taxonomy): Bacteria > Bacillati > Actinomycetota > Actinomycetes > Micrococcales > Microbacteriaceae > Rathayibacter > Rathayibacter sp. AY1F4. The sequence continues at coordinate 201,810 of NZ_PSVE01000001.1, read as the reverse complement.
CGCGGTCCCGGCGGAGCGAGCGGCGGGTGCTCCGGACGGTGGCGGCAGGGGGCTCCGCGCCGACGGGCAGAGCGCCGAGAGCGGGGAGGATCACCCGGAGCAGGGCGTCGATGTCCTCGACGGCCGCCGCGGCGACGTCCGGTCCGCGCCCGAACGGGTCGGCGAAGTCGTCCTCGGCTCCGTAGGGGGCGGTGTCGTCGGCGAGCAGCCGCAGGAGCGGGACGCCGGGGGCGGCTCCCGCCAGCCGCGCCGCCCGGCGGACCGTGGTGGTGCGGCGCGCGGCGGCCGGGAAGTGGCGGGTGACCCACTCCCGCTGGCCCGCCTCGAACGCGAGCACGGGGTCGGTGCCGGCGAGCATCCGGCCGTCGGCCTGGCGCGCGCGGTGCCCGGCCGTGGAGAGCCCGCGGGCCCGCAGCGCATCGCTGAGCTCGGGGTCGAGCCCGCGGCCGACCTCCGCGTGCGTTCCCGCGCTCTCGACCCGCCAGTCGGAGCCGGCGCCGAGCAGGCACGCCGCGATCAGCTCGGCCGAGGGCGACCGTGCCACGTTCGCATGGCAGAGCAGGAGCAGGCGCCCGCTCATCGAGCCGCCCGGCGGGACGTCTGCGGAGGCAGGGCCCGCGACTCCACCGGGGCGAGCTCGGACCGGCGCGGTGCCGTCGCCGCGCGCTTGCGTCCCGTCGCCGGCTGCGGCTCGGCGTAGTACGCGTTCTTGCGGTCGTAGTAGTAGTACCCGGTGTCGCCGTCGCGGGCGGTGACCATGTTGAGCACGGTGCCGAGCACGCGGGCGCGGACCTGCTGGACGATCCGCCGGGCGGCGACGACCTCGGGCCGGCGCGTCTGGTTCGAGGCGACGACGAAGACGACGCCGTCGACGACGGTCGCGACGATGGAGGCGTCGGTGACGGGCAGCACGGGCGGCGCGTCGATGATGACGAAGTAGTCCTTCGAGAGGCGCGCGACCAGGGCGCGCATCGCCTCGGAGCCGAGCATCTCGGACGGGTTGGGCGGGATGTGCCCGGCCGGGAGGGCGTAGAGGCCCGCGGTGCCGGTGGGGCGGATCGCGTCGTCCACGGGGATCTGGTGGCTGAGGACCTCGCTCAGGCCGATGGCGCCGTCGATGTCCAGCATCCGCGCCACGGAGGGCCGGCGGAGGTCCGCGTCGACCAGGAGGGTGCGCTGCCCGGACTCCGCGGTGACGCGGGCCAGTCCGGCGGCGATCGTGGACTTGCCCTCGGCCTGGTTGGCGCTGGTGATCACGACGCTGCGCGTCTCCTCGTCGACGCTGGAGAAGCGCAGGCCCGTCCGGAGCGAGCGGAACGCCTCCGCGGTGAGCGCGTCGGTGCCGCGGCGGCCGCCGGTCCGGCCCGGGCGTCCGGCCTTGGGGATGCGGCCGAGGACGCCGACGCCGAAGAGCTCGGTGAGGTCGTCGACGGTCCGCACGCGGATGTCGAGGGCCCGGCGGAGGAAGGCGAGACCGAAGCCGAGCACCAGGCCGCCCAGGGCGCCGAGCAGGATGTTCCGCACCCAGTCGGGGCTCGTCGGGGCGGCGGGCGGCTCCGCGTTCTCGAGCGGGACGACGGTGATCTGCGGCGTGCGGTCGGCGGTGGACTGCGTCTCGATGTCGGTGATGACGGCCGCCAGCGCCGCGAGCGCCCCGTTGGCCAGGGCGGCGGCGTTCTGAGCGGTCCCGGCCGCGGCGGTGACCTCGATCAGGGTGCTGCCCGGAGCGACCCGCGCGGTGAGGCGGCCGCTCAGGGCCTCCCCGCCGGGATTCGCCTCCGGGTCGGCCTCGATCCGCTCGGAGACGGCGCTGCTCGAGATCAGCGGCAGGTAGGCGTTGGCCCGGGTCACCGCGGTCTGCGACCCGCTGATCGCATCGGCCGAGCTGCCGTCGCTCGCGGCGATCACGAATCCGGCCGAGCTCGACTCGTAGACCTTCGGAGTGAGGAACGAGAAGGCGGCCATCGCCAGGGCTCCGACGAGCACGGCGACCACGAGGGTCCGCCAGTTCCGCCGGATGAATGCGATGAGATCGACGACAGTCACTGCGCACCTTTCTGCGTGCCGCGCATGCGCCGCACGACGATGCTGAGGTGTCGGTCACGCTAGCAATGCGGAGCGCCTTTCCCTAGGCGGTCCCCGACCCCTCGGGAGGCCCTTTCTGCGAGGATGACGACATGTCCGCGCCAGGGGGAGAGATCGTCGTCGAGAGGCGTTACCCGCTCGTTCACGCGGCCTTTCCGATAGCACATTCCGCTCGGATACTCGATGCCGTCCTGATGGGCCTCCTGGTCTACCGGCTCCCCACCCCCTTCCTCCCGGGGAGCGTCCCGCTGGCCCAGACGGCGCTGGCCGCCCTGGTCCTCGTCAGCCTCTTCCGGCGGCCCACCCGCCGTCTCGGACGGGCCGCCTGGTACCCGTGGCTGTGCCTCGCCCTGCTCGCCTTCGCCCTTGCCGGCTCGTCCTTCGACGGCCTCGACGCCCTGCGCCGGGCGGCGAACATCGCGCTCGTCATGCTCGCCGCGGGCTTCCTCGCGAGCGGGCGGATCGACGTGGTCTCGGGGCTCAAAGGACTCGCCGCGGCCCTGTCGCTGAACGCCGTGCTGTTCGTCGCGGGACTCGCCCCGGACAGCTACCAGGGCGCCCTGACCGGCTTCCTCCAGGACAAGAACGTGGCCGGTCTCGTCTACGGAGCGGCGGCACTGCTGGTCTCGGCGCTCAGCTCGCGGCTATGGCTGCGGATCGGCGTGCTCGCGCTCGGAGCCGCTGCGGTCGTCGCCACCGACTCCCGCACGTCGATGGCGGCCTACGCCTGCGCGCTCGTGTGGCTCGTCGCGGCGCCGCATCTGCGCCTGCTCTTCCGCGCGCTCCTCGGCGGCGGCCTCGTCCTGCTGTTCCTCTGGGCCGAGCGGAACCTGGCGACGGCCGGCGACTACGGGGTGGAGCGGGCCGGCTCTGACGCCCTGCGCGCCCGCATCCTCGACGCCTCGGTCGACAAGGTGGCGCTCTCGCCGTGGACCGGCTCGGGGCTCGGCGAGGCGACCGCGCGGGTCGACGGGATCGACTGGTTCTTCCACAACTCCTACCTGGCGCTGATGGCCGAGGGCGGGGTCGTGCTGCTCGTCGGCGTCATCGGCACCGTGCTCGTGGCCGGCTTCGCGACCACGGCCGCCGGGGCCGGGAGCCGCCCGGGGCACGCGGTCGGCGCGGCGAGCATCCTGGTGCTGCTGTGCGCGACGCAGCTGGGCGAGGTGTTCTTCGCCCCGATCTCGTTCGTCGTGATCGGCGCGGGTCTCGCTCTGCTCGCGGAGCAGTCCGCCCGCGTCCGCTCTCTGCCGCCGGAGTAGCGCCTCCCGCGTCCACCCGATCCGGCGCGTATCCGCGGATCCGGGGCGCGCAGGTCCCGGTCGGCGGGCGCTTCCCGGTGCGCCGGAGGTCGCCTGGTCAGGCTCCGGTCGACCGCCGCTCAGCCCCGGCCGCGCTCGCGGACCGCGTCGCGGAGGATGGCGCGCACGCCCGCCCACATGTGCCGCGCGTTCAGCTCGGCCAGCACCCGCTCCCGGCCCGCGCGGGCGACCTCTGCCCTCTTCCCATCGTCGCTCAGCACCGCCTCCAGCACCGCCGCGATCCCCGCCGGATCGTGCAGGGGCAGCGAGAAGGACGTCTCGCCGTCGCGGACGTAGCCGGCCATCGCGGCGCTCGCGGTGACCGCCGTGCAGGTCCCGCAGCCGGAGGCCTCCAGCAGGACGCTCTGGCCCGTCGGGTAGGCGAGGTCGTGGCTGGTGACGACGACGAGCTCGGCGTCGCGCAGGTTGTCGCGGTGCCCGCCGACCGGGACGGGGTCGTGCAGGACGACGTTGGCCGGCAGCGCCCGGGACGGCCGCCGCGCAGGAGTGGTCACGATGTCGAACCGCCGGTGCGGCAGGCGCTCGGCGGCGGCGACCAGCGAGTCGAAGTCGCGCCCGCGGTCGACCCCGACGGCGAGCACCTCGAACCGCTTCGGACGCGGCGGAGCGGGCCGGTAGTAGTCGGAGTCGACCCCGAAGAGCACCGGTGCGATCCGCCGCTCGTCGACGCCGTGGCCAGCGAAGACCTCGCGCTGGTTCTCGCTGAGCACGATGATCCGGTCGACCCCCTGAAGCGTCCGGACCACCTGTCGGCGCCGCTGCGGCGAGCCGGTGAGCAGCTCCTCCGCCCACCAGCAGGAGAGGACCACGAGCGGCGTGCGGCCGTACGGCCCGAGCCGCGCGCGCCGGAGCAGGGCGGGGAGGCCCGCCTCCGGCTCGAGCACGCAGAGCACCGCGTCGGCCGAGCGGACCGCCCGGAGCGCGCGCAGCTGCGTGTCCACGTTCAGCCCCGTGCGGTGCTCCACGATGTCGCGCAGCTTCACGTGCGCGGGCCGAGACGCGTGACCGGGGACGAGGAGCCGCGTCGAGTCGTCCCGGAGGAGGTCGGCCCGGTACGGCAGCCTCCCGCGGGCGAAGGGCTCGCCCGGAGCCAGGCGCAGGGACGGGTGCTTGAGGAACAGTCCGAGCACTCTGAGGACTTCCGGTTCGCGGGTCATCGTCGTCCTTTCCCGAGGGAGGAGGAGAAGCTCCCCGCGGCATTCCCCGGAAAGCGGATCGGTCTCCTGGCGGGAGGATCAGGAATCATCGGAGAGGGCCATCCGCGCCAGAAGTCCGTCGATAGCCGACTTCCCGGAGGACGGGGAGTAGGAATCGTTCCAGCGGGCACGATCCCTCTCCCGCGACTCCGATAGTCCTCTCTTCTTCCGGGCTCTGATCAGCTCGGCCAGAGCCCGCGGATCCCCGGCTCGGAACGTGGCGTCGATCGACGGGCCGACGACCTCGGGGAGCGCACCGGCATCGCTCACCACCACGGGGACGCCGGCCGACATCGCCTCCGTCACGACCAGGCCGAACGACTCCGGCTGCACCGACGGCACCACCAGGAGGTCGATCCGCGAGAAGAGGTCGCCGGGCTCGATCCACCCCGGCCGGTCCACCAGAGCGGCGACCGGAGCGAGGGCCGCCTCCACCTCGCGACGCTCCCGCTCCGCCACGAACCGGGGCTCGCCCGCCAGCACCAGGCGATACGCGCCCGGTTCCCCGGCCTCCAGCAGCGCCAGCGCCTCGGTGAGGACCCGCACCCCCTTCGCGAGCGAGGGACGCCCGAGGAAGCCGAGGACGGTCGTCCCGTCCTCCCGCGGCCGCGCCTCCGGCAGCTCGACGCGGCGGCTCCAGTTCGGCAGCACGGTCGACCCGGGGACGACCCCCGCCAGATAGCGGGAGGGGACGAGGGTCGCCAGCGCGCCGCGGCGGGCCACGGGCGCGAGCAGCCGCTGCAGGCCGGACGGGCGCTGGTGCAGATGCACGATCCGCCGCGGACGCCCTGCGGTCGCGACGGCCGGCACCAGCCCGTTGCACCACAGCACGCCCTCGCGGGAGGAGGCGTCCCAGCGCCGCAGCGCGCGCATCCAGGCGGGTCTGCCCACGGCCTCGAGCTCGACGACCCGGTGGCCGGCGGCGAGGGCGGCGGCGACGAGCGCACGCGGCTCCGAGGGGCCGACGACCACGACCGGGACCTCGAGCGCCTCGAGCGCCTCCGCGATGCTCAGCAGCATCACCTCGCCGCCGCCGATGTCGCCGTTGTTGGTCGCGAGCGCCACCGGAGGCCGCCCGGCGCCGCCCGCTCCCCCGTGGATCATCCGCCGCCCCGCCCGCCTCCGTGCGGCGCCCCCGCGGCCCGCGGGCCCATCCTCACCGAGACGAGCGCTCCGCTCCACCGCCCCCGGCCGGACTCCGCGGGCCGCAGGAGCGCTGGAATACTGACCGGATGGAGCTCGTGGGCGTTCTCTGGGCCGACGAGGCCGTGCCGCTCGTGTCGGCGTTCGTCCACCGGCGGGCCGACGCGGCGGGCCTGCGCGCACTCGTGCTCAAGGGACCGACCGCCGCCGCCGACCGGCTCCGGCCGCCCCGCACCTCCGGCGACGTCGACCTGCTGGTCGCCCCCGACGACCTGCCCCGGATCCTGGCCCTCCTGGCCGCCGACGGCTGGACCGAGCGGCCCTGGCCGGACGGACCGACGCTCGCGGCCAAGCACTCGCGCTCCTACCGGCACGCCGCGTGGCCGGTCGACATCGACGTGCACTGGCGGTGGCCGGGATTCCTCGTGCCGCCGCGCGACGCCTTCGAGGCGCTGTGGAGCCGGCACCGGATCGTGGAGCTGGCCGGCCGTCCGGTCGCGACCGCCAGCGTCGCCGACTCGGCGCTCGTGCTGGCGCTGCACGCGCTCCGCGACGCCTGGCAGATCACCGACCCGCGCCTCACGCGGCCCTCCGACTACGACCTGCTCGTCGAGGCGGTGGCCGCCCGCGCGCAGCTGCACGCTCCGCTCCGGGCGGCGGCGGAGGAGCTCGGCGCCGTCCAGACCGCGCAGCCCTTCCTCGATGCGCTCGGCATCCGCGCGCGCGCCGGGGAGGTGCCCGCGGCCGAGCTGCGGGCGTGGCGGATCAACGCGAGCTCGCCCCACGCCTCCGCGGGGTGGGTGCAGGCCGTGCGCGCGGCCGGCTGGCGGCAGCGGCCGCTGCTCCTCGCCCGCGCCGTCTTCCCCGCTCCCCACGCCCTGCGCGCCGCCGACCCCGCCATCGGCCCGCGCCGGATCGACGTGGCGGCCGGCTGGTGGCGGCGGCTGCGCCGCGGCGCCCGCACGGCTCCGCTCGCGTGGGACCACCTCCGACGAACGGACAGGACCTGACATGACCCGCCGGCTGATCCGCGCCCCCTTCGGTCTCGGCGTGCGCTTCACCTTCGACGACACCGTCCCCGACCGCTTCGTGGCGGAGGTGGAGGAGTCGTGGAACGACGTGGACGACGACGCCGATCGCCCGGGCTCCGAGTACCGGGTGTCGCTGACCGAGCCGGTCGGGGAGCCCGGAGTGATCGCGCAGCCGACCGAGGACGCCCTCGCCGAGCACATCGGCGCCGCGCTCACCCTCGCGGCGGCCGACGCCTGCGAGGGTCGGCTGCTCAGCGTGCACGCCTCCGCGGTCGCCCTGCCCGACGGCCGCGTCGTCGCGTTCGTCGGGCGGCCCGGTGCCGGGAAGTCGACCCTCGTGAGTCTCGCCGCTCGGCGGTACGGGTACGTGACCGACGAGACGCTCGCCGTCCGCCGCGACGGGCGGGTGCTGCCGTTCCGGAAGCCCGTCGCCCTCCTCGACGGCGGCGACTGGAAGCGGCACCGCTCCCCCGCCGCGATGGGCCTGCAGCCGCTGCCGGACGCTCCGCTGCGCCTGGCCGCCCTGCTCCTGATCGCCCGCGACCCCTCCGGCCCGGCGGAGCCCCGGCTCGAGCCGATCGCCTTCGACGAGGCGCTCTCGGTGCTGCTGCCCGAGCTGAGCCACTTCTCACGGCTGCCCGCGGCACTGCACCACCTCGCCGGGCTGCTCGACTCCGTCGGCGGGGCCCGGGTGCTCCGCTACCGCGAGGCGGAGACCGTGCTGCCGCTCCTCGAGCGGATCGGGGAGCCGTCGCCGGTCGTCGCCGACGCGCCCGAGGCCGATGCGGCGGCGCCCGGCCCGGGCCTGCTCGCGCGCGCCGCCGGCGTCGAGTGGGTCGAGCGCGACGGAGTGGTCAGCTGCCTCCTCGACGAGCGGGTCGAGACGCTGACCGGGATCGGCCCGGTCCTGTGGCGCGCTCTCGGGACGCCCGCGACGGTCGACGCGATGACCGGGGCCGTCGTCGCCGAGCACGGCGCCCCGCCCGCGGGCGACCCCCGGGCGCACGTCGAGGCCGTGCTCGACGCGATGGTCGAGCACGGCCTCGTGGTCCGCGGCGCCTGACGGCGCCGAGCGCGCGGCTAGCCCGTGCGGACGTTCGGCCCGACGGAGCCGCGGGCGATGAACAGGTCGAGCAGGTTCACGAGCCCCACCGCGCGGATGTAGAGCGCCGCGACGTCGTAGCGGCCGACGGGGAGCGCCTCGAGGGCGGCGGGCCCGGTCGGATTGGTCGAGCGGTTCTGCGCGTTGACGTCGATCTGGATGACGTCCCGCAGGGCGGTGAAGACCGGGGTGAGGACCGCGTTCTGCAGCGTCGTGAGCAGCGGCGGGAGGGTGACGGTGAGCAGGGTGGTCACCAGCGCCTGGACGCCCAGACCGACGACACCCGCACTGACCAGCGGGACGCCGTTCACCCGGATGGCGGCCCCGAGCCGCGTCGTCAGGGTGGAGAGGAGCGCGGCGGTGAAGTTCCCCACCGCCGTGCCCGGCACCTGCAGGGCGTTGTCGACGAAGAGGGTCGAGTTCGGCGGGAGGCCGTTGACGTAGGGCGAGGTCGCGCCCTGGCCCGGTGCTCCGCCGAGCAGCGAGAAGAGATCGACCGTGATGGTCGCGGGGTTCGTCGACAGCTGCGCCTGGATCGGCTGCGTGCCGCCGGGGATGCTGCCGCCGAGGACCGACGTGGTGTCGACCGTGACCGTCAGCCCGAAGCCCGAGAGGTTCACCACGGCACCGAGCAGCGTATTGAGCGCCGCCGTGATCGCGGTCAGCGTCGGCGAGGTCAGCACCAGGTCCAGGCGGCCGACCTGGTAGTCGCGCTGCAGGTTGTCCGACCCGGGCACGCAGGCCGACTGGAGGGACGCGCGACCGGTCAGGGCACCGATCCGCAGGGTCAGGTCCGTCACGTTGGTGAGCAGAGCGGCCACTCCGGCGCCGCCGGACGCCGCGAGGATCGCCCGGAGGTTCACCGTCCCGAAGTCGGGGAAGCTCCCCGCCGTCGAGTCGAGCGCCAGCTGGCCCGCGTCCGTGATCGCACCGGAGGCTCCGCGGACGGTGCCGTTCGTGTTCGCCGACGCGTACTGGTTGAGGGTGCCGACGCCGGCGGGAGCCGCCAGCGTGAGGAGGGAGGAGAGCGTGCCGGTCAGCCCGGTCGCGTTCACGGCGATCGTGTTCAGCACCGTGGCGTTGACGCCGCCGGTCACGACGGCCGGGTTGCCCTGGTCGGGAGCGATCGCCGTCACGCCCGCGACGCCGGCCACGGTGTCGAGGTTCACGCCGCCGAGGAAGCCGCTGAGGAGGCGTCCGCGGGCGACCGCCTGGAAGACCGTCCCCACCGGGAAGCAGCTGATCGAGACGGCGGAGGCGGACTGCGCCAGCATCACCGCGGGCACCGACCAGACCGCTCCGGCCACGACAGTCCGCCGTGCGAAGACGCCCGCGGAATTCGCGCTCTTCTTCTCGCTCTTATCGCTGATATCGCTGGATGCGAGCGGATTAGACTCCGACATTGGCGGCCCTCCGGTGCTGTCGCTCGACGTACACCCCTTGGCGCGTCGGCGGCAAACATAGCGAGAGAGGCGTCGCCATAAGAGGCGCTGGCGGATTTCTACTCGCAGTGGCGGCGATCAGCGGAGAGGACGCGGAGAAGATGGCAGAGGACCCCCGGCTCCTTCTCTGGCGGCGCCGCCCGGACACGGCCTCCGTCGATCTGAACGGGCGCGTCCTGGTGCTCCCGCTGGACGTCTCCCCGATGGGCAGCCCCTACGCGCTGCGTGAGAGTGTGGCCGCGACCTGGCGGGCGCTCGACGACGAGCCGCAGGACTTCTCCGGCCTGGCCGACCGGCTCGCCCGCCTCCACGCCACCGATCCCGGCGCCATCGCCGACGACCTGGCGCGCGTGCTGAGCGGGCTGGAGGAGCTGCTCCTGGTCGAGAGCAGCCCGCGCGGCGAGGAGTCCCGATGAGGGTCGCGAGCGTCGTCGTCCCCAGCTACGCGGGGGCGGCCCGCCTGCCCCGCCTCCTCGCCGCCCTCGCGGCTCAGACCCACCGCGACCTCGACGTGGTCGTGGTCCTCGACGGCGTCGTCGATGCCAGCGAGCGCGCCCTCGACGCCTCCCCCGTGCCCGTGCGCCGCGTCGTGCTCCCCGAGAACCGGGGGCGCTCCGCCGCGCTCACCGCCGGCTTCGACGCCGCGCGGGGCGACGTGCTGATCCGCTGCGACGACGACCTCGAGCCCGGCCCGGGCTGGGCCGCCGCGCACGTCGGGGCCCACCGGGACGCGGTCGTCGGCGTCGTCGGCCTCTGCCCCGACGTCGACCCGGGCACCGCCTACTCCCGCGCCTACGGCCGGCCCGCCGGCGAGCGCTTCCGCCGCGGCGCCTACGCGGCGGGTTCCGACGCCTCCTGGCGCTACTGGGGCGGCAACGTCTCGGTGACGCGGGCGACGTACGACCGGGTCGGCGGCTACAGCACCGACTACCGCGAGTACGGCTGGGAGGACGTCGACTGGGGCTACCGGCTGCACCGCCTGGGAGTGCCGGTGCGGATCGAGCCCGGCGCCGAGGCCCTGCACCACGGCGCCTCCGTCTCGGCGGCGGTCCGCAGCCGGCGCGCGTTCCTCTCGGGGGCGGCCCGCCGCACCTTCGAGCGGCTGCACCCCGAGCAGGTGCGGGAGGCGGTGCCCGCAGCCGGCGCGTGGGACGCGGCCGTGCGCCTCCTGGCCCGCGGCGGGAGCGAGCGGCGGACGGCACTGGTCGCGGGAGTCGCGGACGCCGCGCTCGGAGTGGTGCCCCGCCCGGTCGGCGAGAAGCTGGTCGCGCTCGCCGTCGAGTCCGCAGCGATCGCGGGCTACGACCACGGCAGAGGGCGTCCCGCGCACGGGTGACGGCGGCGCGGATCGACGGACCCGTGGGCACGGCAGCGGCGCCGACGCCGTGCGGGAGCCGATCTAGGCTCCCCCGCATGCGAGTCCTTCTGGTGGGCGGAGCGGGCTACATCGGGAGCCACACCGCCGTCGCGCTCCTCGAGAGCGGCCACGAGGTGCTGGTCGTGGACGACCTCTCGCACGCGAGCGGGCGGACCCTCGACGCGGTGGAGGAGCTGACCGGCTCAGTGGTCCCCCGCCTGATCGCCGACGCACGCGACACGGCCGCGCTGACCCGCTTCCTCGCCGCCCACGGACCGGTCGACGCCCTGGTCCTGCTCGCCGGGCTCAAGTCGGTCGGCGACTCGGTGCGGCGGCCCCTCGAGTACTGGACGGTCAACGTCGGGCTCGCCACCGCGGCGTTCTCGGTCGCGGCGGAGTCGGGGATCCGCACCGTCGTCTTCTCGAGCTCGGCGGCCGTCTACAGCCCGGGCGGATCGATGCCGGTCGGGGAGGACTCCCCCGCCGGGCTCAGCGCGGCGAGCCCCTACGGCGCGACCAAGCGCGTCATCGAGGAGATCCTCGGCGACGCCGCGCGCGCCGATCCCCTCCTGCGCGCGGTCAGCCTCCGCTACTTCAATCCCATCGGCGCGCACCCGTCGGGGCGGATCGGCGAGGATCCGGCCACGGCGCCGGGGAGCCTGCTGCCCGTGCTGACGCGGGCCGCGGGCGACCCCTCCCGGTGCGTCGACGTCCTCGGCGACGACTACCCGACCCCCGACGGCACGGGGCTGCGCGACTACATCCACGTCTGCGATCTCGCGGCCGGGCACGTCGCCGCGCTCGAGCGCGCGCGGCCCGGGCATCGGGTCTACAACCTCGGCACGGGATCGCCGACGAGCGTCCTCGAGCTGATCTACGAGGTCGAGCGGGCGAGCGGGGAGACGGTCCGGTGGCGGGCCGTGGGGCGCCGGCCGGGCGACCTCGCCGCGAGCTGGGCCGACCCGGCACGCGCCGAGCGGGAGCTGGGCTGGCGGGCGGTGCGCACCGTCCGCGAGGGCGTCCGCGACCAGTGGCGGTGGCAGACCCTGCAGCGCATCGGCGTCTCCTGATCCTTTCGGCACGGCGTCACTGAAAGGATGACTTCTTCTTCTCCGCGACTCTCCTCCATCGTTGTGATCTCCGAGGGAATAGCGCCTCCGCGACGCACTCCAGACGATCCTCGCCATTCCGCTCGCGGCTTATCCGGATTATCGGACTCTCCTTTCCCCGTCGTTCTGCGACGACTCGTACTCGCCTTTCGATTCCTTCTCCACGAGCCGGTTAGCTTCTACTGCACTGCTGATCGGTCACCGACGACGGATAAGCATTCGGAGCCGCTCCCGTCTCCGGATGGCCGCCCGATCCTCACCGCACGCCCGGGGGAAGGGGCCCATCATCACTGCCGTCATCGACGCGACCACCCGTTCCCGATCCGTCCCGCCGGTCGGTCCCGGCCTGATCGTGCACGAGTGGGTCGAGCGCCGCGGAGGCGCCGAGCGCGTGCTCGAGGCGATGACCGAGGCCTTCGCCGACGCCGACGTCCGCGTCCTCTGGAGCGACTGCGCCGAGGTCGTCGGCAGGCCCGTCTCGGAGTCCTGGCTGGCGCGCACGCCGCTGCGCCGCCACAAGGTCCTCGCCCTGCCGGCGATGCTGCCCACGTGGCGGCTCCCGGTCGGCACCTCCCGCGAGTGGGTGCTGGTCAGCTCGCACCTCTTCGCCCACCACGTCCGCACCAGCGGACCGACCCGCAAGCTCGTCTACGCGCACACCCCGGCCCGCTACATCTGGGAGCCCGACCGCGACGGCCGCGGCAGCAGCCTCGCCGCCCGCACCGCGAGCCTGCTCCTCAAGCCGATCGACCGCCTCCGCGCCGCCGAGGCCTCCTCCATCGCCGTGAACAGCCTCTTCACCGGGCAGCGGGTGCGCGACGCGTGGCACCAGCCGTCGCGGGTCATCTACCCGCCGGTGAACACCGAGCTGCTCTCGACCATCACCGACTGGCGCTCCCCGCTCGACGAGGACGAGCTGCGCCTCCTCGACTCGCTCGCCCGGCCGTTCATCCTGGGCGCCTCGCGGTTCGTCCCCTACAAGCGCCTCGAGAAGGTCATGGACGCCGGAGCCCGCACCGGGCTGCCGGTCGTCATCGCCGGGCACGGCCCCTGGGAGGCGCGGCTCCGCGCCTACGCCGAGGAGATCCGGGCCGACGTGACCTTCGTCATCTCGCCCTCCGACCAGCTGATCCGCGCGCTCTACGCGCAGGCGCTCGTGTACGTCTTCCCCGCCGTCGAGGACTTCGGGATCATGCCCGTCGAGGCGATGGCCTGCGGGACGCCGGTCATCGGGACCGACATCGGCGGAGTGCGCGAGAGCGTGTCCCTCGCCGGCGGGGGCGTCATCGCCGACCTCGAGGGCGATCCGGACTGGAGCGACCTGCTGCGCCGTGCGCTCGCGCTCGACGTCGACGCCTTCCGGGCTCGCACCCGGGTCTTCTCGCGCCGGCGCTTCATCGCCGAGATCCAGGACTGGGTCGCCGAGCAGACCGCCTGACGACGGCGCTCCCCGCCGCGGGAGGCCGTCCGTGCGCGCGTCACCGTGCGTGCGGACGACGCTCCCGCGGAGGGATCAGAACAGGCCGCGCGGGGGCTCGATCGAGGCGAGGACGCCGGGGGCGGCGATCACGCTGAGGCGGCCGACCTCCTCCGGGGTCAGCTCGGGCAGGCGCTGCGCGAGGTCGAGGAAGCGCTCGATCTCGGACTCCTCGAGCACGTCGGCGGCGAGCGTGCGGAACTTCGACACGTACTGCTCGCGGCTGAACGGGTGCGCGCCCAGCGGGTGCGCGTCCGCCACCGCGATCTCGTCGACGATCGTCGTGCCGTCCGTCAGCAGGATCTCGACGCGGGCGCCGAACGCCTTCTCGCCCGGATCGGTGGAGTGGTAGCGGCGCGTCCACTCCGCGTCCTCCTGCGTGGTGACCCGGTGCCAGAGCGCGATCGTGTCGGCGCGGGCGGCCCGCTCGGGGGCGTAGCTGTGCACGTGGTGCCAGGCGCCGTCCTGCAGCGCCACCGTGAAGATGTACGGCACGGAGTGGTCCAGCGTCTCGCGGGACGCGGCCGGGTCGTACTTCTGCGGGTCGTTCGCGCCCGAGCCGATCACGAAGTGCGTGTGGTGCGAGGTGTGCAGGACGATCCGCTCGACGCGCTCGGGATCGGCGGCCTCGGGGTGCGTGCGGTGCAGGCGGCGGGCGAGGTCGATCAGCGCCTGCGCCTGGTACTCGGCCGAGTGCTCCTTCGTGTACGTGTCGAGGATCGCGCGCTTGGCCTCGCCGCGGTCGGGCAGCGGGACGTCGTAGCTCGCGTCGGCGCCGTCGAGCATCCAGGCGATGACGCCGTCCTCGCCCTCGTAGATCGGCGACGGGCTGGTCTCGCCGCGCATCGCCCGGTCGACCGCCTCGATCGCCATCTTCCCCGCGAAGGCCGGCGCGTACGCCTTCCAGCTCGAGATCTCGCCCTTGCGCGACTGCCGCGTGGCGGTCGTCGTGTGCAGGGCCTGCGCGACGGCCTGCTCGATCGTCGCGACGTCGAGGCCGAGCAGCGTTCCGATCCCGGCGGCGGCCGAGGGGCCGAGGTGCGCCACGTGGTCGATCTTGTGCCGGTGCAGGCTGATCGCGCGCACCAGGTCGACCTGGACCTCGTAGCCGGTGACGATGCCGCGGACGAGCTGCGCCCCGCCGATGCCCGCGTGCTGGGCGACGGCGATCAGCGGAGGGATGTTGTCGCCCGGGTGCGAGTACTCGGCCGCCAGGAACGTGTCGTGGTAGTCGAGCTCGCGCACGGCGACCCCGTTGGCCCAGGCCGCCCACTCGGGCGAGACCCGGCGGGCCGGGTCGACGCCGAGGACGACCGAGCCCTGGCCGCCGATGGAGGCGGGGTGCGCGAGAGCCTGCGCGCGGGCGGCGACGACCGGGCGGCGCAGGAGCGACGCGGTGGCGACGGCGGCGTTGTCGATGACCCGGTTGACCACCATCTCGGCGACCTCGTCGTCGATCTCGACCGGATCGGCGGCGACCTCGGCGAGCGCGTGGGCGAGCTGCCCGTGTCGCGGGAGCTCCTCGTCGCTGCGGTGGACGCGGACGTGGTGTTCGTGCACGGGCGGCTCCTTCGTCTCTCCCCCAGGCTATCGCCGCCTCCGGCCCGGGCCGCGCGGGCAGAATGGGCGGATGTCCTCCCCCACGCGCGTCGCGGCGCTCGACTGCGGCACCAACTCCCTCCGCCTGCTGATCGCCGACGTGGAGGGCGGCCGCCTCCGGGACGTCCAGCGCCGCACCGAGCTCGTGCGGCTGGGCCGCGGGGTCGACCGCACCGGCCGCTTCGACCCGGCCGCGCTCGAGCGGACCCTCGCCGTCACCCGCGAGTACGCGGCCGCCGCGCAGGAGGCCGGCGCCGAGCGCCTCCGCTTCGTCGCCACCTCGGCCACCCGCGACGCCGCCGACCGCGAGGACTTCCTCGCCGCCGTCGAGCGGATCCTCGGCGTCACCCCGGAGACGATCTCCGGCGAGGAGGAGGCGCGGCTCTCCTTCCGCGGCGCGGTCTCGGCCGTCGACTCCGCCCGGCCCGTGCTGGTCGTCGACCTCGGCGGCGGCTCGACCGAGCTCGTGCTCGGCGGAGCGGAGCCGGAGCAGGCGCACTCGATGGACGTCGGCAGCGTCCGCCTGACCGAGCGCCACCGCCGGGCCGCCGCACCGACGGAGGGCGAGCGCGCGGCGATCCGGGCGGACGTGCGCGCCGCGCTGGCCGCCTCCTCCGTCGACCTCTCGCAGGCCCGGAGCGTCGTCGGCGTCGCCGCGACCGTGCTCACGATCACCGCGCACGTCCTCCGCAGCACCGACCGCGCCGCGCTCGAGACGTCCCTCCCCCTCTTCGACGTCCTCGCCGCCTGCGACGAGCTCGCCGCACTGTCTCCGGAGGGGACGGCAGCCCTCCCCTGGGTCCGCCCGGGGCGCGAGGACGTGCTGGCGGCCGGCGCGCTGGTCTGGGGCGAGGTCCTCCGCGCGGTCCACGAGGCGTCGCCGGGCGTCGACCGGGTCCACTCGACCGCGCACGACATCCTCGACGGCATCGCGCTCGGCCTCGCCTGACGCCCGCGCGGGTCAGGCGGTGAGGGCGCTCCCGGAGTCGCGCGGGAGCCGGGCGGCGGCGGCGAGCGGCACGAGGGTCAGCACCGCGAGGGCGAGGAAGGCGACGCGGTAGGGGACGAGGCCGGGCCCGATCGCGGTGCCGACGGCGAGCGCCACCGCGCCCACCGCGACTCCGAGGCCGGCCGCGATCTGCTGCGTGGTGGCGTTGAGGGTGTTGGCGCCCGACATCCCCTCCTGCGGGACCTCGGCGAACGTGACGGTGTTGTAGGCCGTGAAGCCCGCCGAGCGGGCCACTCCGCTCAGCACCAGCAGCGCCACCACGAGCGCCACCGGAGTCGCCGGCTCGAGGAACGCCATCGCCGCCATGCACGCCGCCCCGACCGCGCTCGCCGCGACCAGCACCCCGCGGAAGCCGAGGCGCCGCAGCAGCGGAGTCGTGGCCGGCTTGATCGCCAGATTGCCGGCGAAGAGCGCCAGCACCACGGAGCCGGCCTGCACCGGGCTCCAGCCGAACGCGTCCTGGAACAGCAGCGGGAGCAGGAACGGCACCGCGTTCACGGTCGCCCGGTAGAGCGATCCGCTCGCGTTGGCGACCCGGAAGGTGCGGAAGCGGAAGGCGTCGAGCCGCACGAGCGGATGCTCGGCGCGGCGCAGGTGCCGCACGGCGAGCGCCGTCACGACCGCGCCGACGAGCAGCGGCGCCACCGCCCGCCCGTCGAGCTCGGAGCCGGTGAGGAGCCCCGCCGCTCCGACCAGCGCGCCGAGCCCGACCGCGACGAGCACCAGCCCCGTGACGTCGAGCGGGGGCGGCGCGCTCTCGGCGGTGGCGGGGACGATCCGGCGCGCGATCGCGAACGCGACGACCCCGAGGGGCAGGTTGATCAGGAAGATCCAGTGCCAGGAGGCGACGGTGGTGAGCAGCCCGCCGAGGAACGGCGCGATCACGGGGGCGACCAGTCCCGGCCAGACCAGGATCGCGATGGCGTGGATGATCCCCTCCCGCGGAGTCGCCCGCAGCACCGCGAGCCGGCCGACCGGCACCATCAGCGCGCCACCGACGCCCTGCAGGACCCGGGCGCCGACCAGCAGCGGCAGCGTGGGGCTGAGCGCGCAGAGCAGGGAGGCGAGGGTGAAGACGGCGATCGCGGTGGTGAAGACGCGGCGCACGCCGAAGCGCTCGCTGAGCCAGCCCGAGGCCGGGATGAGGACGGCGACGGTGAGGAGGAACGCGGTGACGGTGATCGAGACCGCGGCGGAGTCGACGCCCAGGTCGGCGGCGATCGCGGGCGCGGCGGTCGTCACGATCGTGGCGTCGAGGTTCTCCATGAAGAAGCAGCCGGCGACGAGCAGCGCGAGGGAGCGGTGGCGGGGGTCCGTGCTGTCCTCCTCGGCGTGGGGCTGTCGGCGGCGAGCGTAGCGCGGCGACGGCGCGGCCGCCGGGCGGGTACCGTCGCAGCATGAGCGCTGCAGCCGAGACCAGGACGATCCAACTCCGACGCTACGAGCTGATGGACGGGGTGATGGACGACTTCCTCGCCTGGTTCCCCGAGCGGATCGTGCCGGCGCGCGAGGCCCACGGCTTCCGGATCGAGTTCGCCTACGCCGACCGCGAGGTGAACGAGTTCGTCTGGGCGGTCAGCACGGCCGGCGACGCCGACGCGTTCGCCGAGGTCGAGCGGGCGTACCTGGCCTCGCCCGAGCGCGACGCCGCCTTCGCGGGCGAGCCGAAGCGCGTCGCGGTGCAGCACGTGCGGCTGGTCGAGCGGATCGTCTGACCCGGGCGGTGTCCGACCGGGGCGCCGTCGGCTCCGGGCGCCGTCGGGTCCGGCCCGGTCAGCTCCGGGCGCGCCGGACGGCCGCGAGGACGCCGCGGACCACGAGCGTCCCGAGCGCGATCGACCCGATCGCTCCGGTCAGGCGTGCCCAGACGTGCTTCGGCCGGTCGATCCCGGCGCGGTCGGCGGGCGAGGGGAGCGAGGCGGGCGCGAGCGTGCGGCCCGCGGCTCCCGCCTCGGCCATGTGGGCGAGCCGGCGCACGGCCTCGCGGTTGCGGATCCAGAGGAACGAGTGCATCAGCGGCTTCGGGATGAGCGTGCCCGGGCCCTTCACGGGCGCCTCGTGCATCCGCACCTTCGCGCCGCGGGCGTGCGGCTCGACCTCGACGCGCACCCGGGCCTCGCCGAGCGGCCAGCCGGCGGCCTGGATGACCATCCGGCGCGGCGGGTCCCACTCGAGAACCGTGGTGCGGTCGTCGATCACGAGCGGCCACAGGCCGAAGGAGTGGTGCAGCTGCGAGCCCACGTGCGGGAAGTCGGCGTCGACCTTCCGCATCCGCGACGCTCCGACGACCCAGCTCGGGAACAGCCAGCCGGAGGCGAGCACCGCGAAGACGGACTCGGGCGGGCAGTGGACGACGCGGGTGGTGCGGGACATCGCGGGCTCCTTCGAGTGGTGGTGGGGCGCGAGGGGGCGCCGTCCCTCAGCCTGGCAGGCCGGGGGCGGCGACGGGCGCAGCGCAACGGCGGCGGCTCAGGCCGGGCGCGCCTCCGGCGACAGGTCGGGCGACTCGCGCACCCCGAACTCGTGCCGCAGCGCGCTGCGGGCGGCGTGCCAGCCGGCCATGCCGTGCACGCCCGGCCCGGGCGGGGTGGACGAGGAGCAGAGGTAGAGCCCCTTCGCGGGCGTCCGCCACGGGTCGGTCGTGGGGACCGGGCGCGAGAGCAGCTGCGCGACGCTCGCGGCGCCGGCGGCGATGTCGCCGCCCAGATAGTTCGGGTTGTAGGCCTGCATGTCGCGGGCGGTCATCGAGGAGGCGCCGATCACGCGGTCGCGGAACCCGGGGGCGAAGCGCTCGATCTGGGCGGTGATCGCCTCCTGCTGGTCGGCGGGCGAGTACCGGGGGACGTGCGTGTACGCCCAGAGGACGTGCTTGCCCTCGGGCGCCCGGGTCGGATCGACGATCGAGGGCTGCGCCACCAGCACGTAGGGGCTGCGGCTGTGCCGGCCCCGCTTCACGTCGCGCTCGGCGGCCGCGATCTCGGCGCGGCTCCCGCCGACGTGCAGCGTCCCCGCGCCGGCGAGCTCCGGGTTCGTCCACGGCACCGGCCCGTCGAGGGCGAAGTCGACCTTGGCCACGCCGTTGCCGTAGCGGAAGCGCTGAAGTGCCGCCGCGTACGCCGGGGGCAGCCGGTCCCCCGCCATCGCGAGCAGCGCCGTCGGCGTGCCGTCGACGAGCACGGCGCGGGCCGGGGGCAGCTCCGAGAGCGAGGTCACCTCGACGCCGGTCTCGATGGTGCCGCCGTGCGCCCGGAGGTCGTCGGCGAGCGCGTCGACGATCGACTGGCTGCCTCCGATCGGCACCGGCCAGCCGCGCGCGTGGGCGTAGGCGCCGAGCGCCAGGGCAGCCGCGGCCGTCGACGGGCTCGGCATCGGGCGGATCGAGTGCGCGGCGACCCCGGAGAACATCGCCGGGGCGACGTCCTCGCGGAAGCGCAGGTTCCACACCGGGGTGCCCTGCTCGAGCACCCGCAGCCCGAAGCGGATCAGCACGCTCGGGTCCGTCGGGATCCGCAGCAGCGCGTCGTTGGTGAAGCCCGCGACGCGGTCGGCCCGCTCGGAGAGGGGTCCCATCAGGGCGCGCCACGCTGCTCCGTCGCGCCCCAGCGCCTCGACCGTGCGGTCGAGGTCGCGGTAGGCGATGCCCGCGCGGCCGCCGTCGAGCGGATGCGCGTACGAGATCTCGGGGACGACCAGCTCGATGCGCCGGTCGAGCCCGAAGGCGCGGAAGAAGCCGGACGCGAGCGCCATCGGGTGCACCGCCGAGCAGACGTCGTGGTGGAACCCGGGCAGCGTCAGCTCCGCCGTGCGCGCGCCGCCGCCGATCGTCTCGTTGCGCTCGAGCACGGTGACCGAGAGCCCGGCCCGCGCGAGCGTGACCGCGGCGGCGAGGCCGTTGGGCCCCGCCCCGATGACGACGGCGTCGACCACGGTCACTTCCTCCGCAGGGCCGAGACGACGCCCGCGGCGCCGGCGGCGAGGGCCGCGGCGGCCCCCGCGTAGCTCAGGGCGCGGTGGCGGATCATCCAGATCTGGGGTGTCATGGTGTGCGCGCGGTCGCTGAAGAGGCCGCGGGCGCCGTGATCGCCGGGGACCGGCTCGTACACGTTGTTCGGGAGCATCGGCTCCGTCTTGTCGGGGGCCTGCTGACCGTCGAAGGCGCTGCGGGCGAGGTACCAGTCCATGAAGCGCCCGGCGAAGCGGTCGCCGAGGATGGTGCCCGCGGTCGGCTCGCCGACCCAGGTGCGGCGGCGCGGCTTGTCGGCCACGTCGGCGATCGCGATCGCGCCCACCTCGGGCTCGTAGATCGGCGGCACGGGCTGCGGGTGGTGCGGCAGCTGCGACTTCACCCAGTTGAACTGGATGGTGTTGAGCGCCGGCATGTCGACCTCGGACAGGCGCACGCGGCTCTTCGCGTGCAGCAGCTCCGCGGTGACGGCCTCGGTGAAGCCTCGGGCGCCGAACTTGGAGGCGCAGTACGCGGCCTGCAGCGGGATGCCCCGGTGCGCGAGGGCGGAGCCGACCTGGATGACGTGCCCGCGGTCGCGCGGGGTCATCCGGGAGAGGGCTGCGCGGGTGCCGTTGACGAAGCCGAAGAAGTTGACGCCCACGGCGCGCTCGAAGTCGGCGGGCTCGGTCGAGAGGAACTCGCCGAAGACGCCGACCATCGCGTCGTTGACCCACAGCTCGATCGGGCCGAGCTCGGCCTCGACCCGGTCGGCCGCCGACTCGACGGCCTCGCGGTCGGCCACGTCGGTCGGGATGCCCAGCCCGCGCCGGCCCTTCTGCTCGATCTCGGCGACCGTGGCCGCCAGTCCGTCCTCGCCGCGCGCCAGCACGGCGACGTCCCAGCCGCGGGAGGCGAGCTCGCGGACCGTGGCGCGTCCGAGCCCGGCCGTGCCGCCCGTGACGACGGCGACTCCGCGGCTCATGCGCGGGCCTCGCGGGAGGAGGTCTCGAGGCGGGGGTGCTGCGTCATGGTGCGGGCTCCTTCGTGAGGGCGCGGTGTGCGTCGGGAGTCCCACGCTAGGCGGGAGCGGCGGCGCGGCGCGCGGGGTTGCGCCCGATCGGTGGAGAGCTCGGTGGATCCGCGCCCGGGGAGGAGAATCGCTCCCGACAGCTCCCGGCTCTCCTCCAGAGACCGCCGCCAGACTGACGCCCGCCCGAGCACCCTCCGACCGGATCGACGCATGACCTCTCTCCTCGACCTGAGCCTCGTCTCCGGCCCCCTCGTCGTCGCCGTCTACCTGCTCGCGATCGGAGCGCTCCTCCTCCTGCTCGCCGCCCACGTCCGCGCTCCCCGCCGCGGGCGCTCCCGACGCGGCGGGATCGCCGTCGCGGTCCTCCTCCTGGGCCTGATCGGCGGCGCCGCCCTGGCCGCCCTCGTCGACGGGCCCGACGGCCCGTTCGGCGTCGACTTCACGCCGGTCACCCGGGTCGCGATCGGCCTGGGGATCGGCGGGCTGGGCGTCGCGCTGGTCGTCCTCGGCCATGCGATCGCCCGCCGGCGCGTGCGGGGGGTGCTCGCGTCGCTCGCCGCCGGAGTGCTCGTCGTCGCGGCGGCCGCGATGACCGTCAACATCGACTTCGGCCAGTACCCCACGGTGCGCAGCGCGCTCGGGATCAGCGCGTACTCCGACTCCTCCGTGCCGGTCGCCGCCGCGGACGGACCGCACTCGGACCTCGCGACCTGGACCGCCCCGGCCGGGATGCCCGCCGTCGGCTCGGTCTCGACGGTCGCCATCCCCGCCACCGCGTCGGGCTTCCCGGCCCGCGACGCCGTGGTCTACCTCCCGCCCGCGGCCCTCACCGCGACCCCGCCGCTGCTGCCGGTGATGATCATGCTCTCGGGGCAGCCGGGGTCGCCCTCCGATCCCCTCTCGACCGAGAAGTTCCAGCAGACCCTCGACGCCTACGCCGCCGCGCACGCCGGCCTCGCCCCGATCGTCGTGTCGCCCGACCAGCTGGGCGATCCGGACAAGAACCCGATGTGCGTCGACTCGCCGCTCGGGAAGTCGGCCACGTACCTCACCGTCGACGTCCCGAACTGGATCCGCGCGAACCTCCCGGTGCTCGGCGACGCGCAGCACTGGGCGATCGGCGGCCTCTCGCAGGGCGGGACCTGCTCGATCCAGCTCGGCGCCGGCCACCCGTCGCTCTTCGGCAACATCGTCGACGCCTCGGGCGAGCTCGCGCCGACCCTCGGCAGCGAGGCGGCGACGGTCGCGCAGGGGTTCGGCGGAGACCAGGCCGCCTACGAGGCCGCGAAGCCGGTGAACGTCCTCGCGGAGAACGCCCCCTACACCGGCACCGTCGCGATCTTCGGAGTCGGCGCCGAGGACACCTCGTTCCTCCCCGGAGCGAAGACCGTCTACGCCGCGGCCGTCGCCGCCGGCATGAGCGCCACCTACCTCGAGGTGCCGGACAGCGCCCACGACGTCACGGCGTGGTCGGCGACCTTCGACAAGGGCCTCGAGATCCTCGCCGACCGCTGGAAGCTCGTCCCCGCCTCCTGAGCGGCTAAGGGCCTCAGGCGCTCTCGACCAGCCGGACCGCCGCCTCGATCCCGCCGCTCCACGGCGCTCCGTGGCCTGGGACCACCCAGCGCGCCCCGGTGGGCAGGAGCGCCTGGAGCGACGCGAGCGCCTGCTCCGGCTCATCGGTGAAGGGCGCGGGCTGCGGACCCGTGCGGCCGGTGAGCACGTGGCGGGTGGTCAGCCCGTCGCCGACGAAGACCGCGTCGGCCAGCGGCACGTGCACGGCGATGCTCCCCGGGGAGTGACCCGGGAGCGCGATCACGCGGGGAGCGCCCGGCAGGTCGAGCGTCTGCCCGTCGTGCACCTCGACGACCGCGGTGAGCGGCGGGACCTTCGCGATGCCCTTCCGCAGCGCGTAGGCGGCGAAGCCGAGGAGCGGCAGGACGCGCAGCCGCGGTGTCGCGGTCCTCGGCTTCGCCCCGCCCTTCGCCCGCTCGGCGTCGGCGGCGTGCACGTGGACCGGCACGCCGTGGTCGCGGCGAAGGCGCTCGGCGAAGCCCACGTGGTCGGAGTCGCCGTGGGTCAGCACGACGCCGCGCACGTCGTCGAGGGTGCGGCCCATCGCGCGCAGCTCGGCCAGGAGCTCCGGCCAGAGGCCGGGCAGGCCGGCGTCGATGAGGGTGACGCCCTCGTCGGTGTGGACGAGGTGGACGGCGACGATGTCGGTGCCGATGCGGCGCAGGTGGGGTCCGAGTTCCATGATGGCTACGCTAGTTAGCCATCATGGCTACTGTCAATAGCTATACTCGGCCCATGCCCACTCCCGACCGCACCTCCCTCGAGGCGATCGTGCGCGCCGCCGGCGAGCTCCTCGAGCGCGACGGGCTCGCCGGGGTCACGATGCAGGCCGTCGCGCAGAGCGTCGGAGTCCGCGCCCCCTCCCTCTACAAGCGCGTCGAGGGGCGCGAGACGCTGATCCGCCTCGTCGCCGCGGACGCCCTGACCGTGCTCGCCGACCGCCTCGCCGACGCCCCCGACGCCGCCGCGCTCGCCGACCGCCTCCGCGCCTTCGGCCACGAGCGGCCGGCCGCGTTCCTCCTCATGATGGCCCCCGCTCCCGGCACGCCCGTCGCCGCCCAGGAGTACCGCGACGCGGCGAGCGCCCGCCTGCTTGACCTCACCGCGCAGCTGGCGGGCGAGGAGGACGCCCTCGAGGCGGCGCGCACGCTGACCGCCTGGGCGACGGGGTTCATCGGGATGGAGATCACCGGCGCCTTCACCCTCGGCGGCGACGTGGAGAGCGCCTGGCGCTTCGGGCTGGGGCGGATCGTCTCCGCGCTCGCTCCGGCCGCGTCGCGCTGAGCGCCGCCGCTCAGGCCCGGCGGAGCGCCGCCTCGTCCTCGAGGAACCGCGGACGGCACGCGACGATCCCGCTGACCAGCAGCACCGCCACTCCGGCGAACAGCAGCGCGTACGCGCCGCCCCAGTCCCCCTGCGCCTCGTAGAGCACGCCGATCAGCAGCGGACCGAGGCAGGCGAGCCCGTAGCCGAGCCCCTGCGTGGCGCCGGAGAGGGTCGAGGAGCCGGTGGTCGTCCGCGTCCGCGCATTCACGAGCGTCAGCGTCATCGGGAACGTGCTGACGCCGAGCCCGAGGCAGACCACCCACGCCACGGCTCCCTCCAGCGGAGCGACGACGAGGCCGGCGTAGCCGACCGCGAGCAGCGCGCAGCACACCACCACGACCACGACCGGGTTGCGCATGCCCAGCGTCAGCGGCGGCACCACGAATGCGGCGGCGAGGCCGAACACCGAGAACAGCGCCAGCAGCGCCCCGCCCTGCGCCGGATCCGCGCCCGCGTCGACGAGGATCGTCGGCAGCCAGGTGATGATCCCGTAGGTGTGCAGACCGGTCATCCCGAGCATCAGCACCATCGCCCAGAGCAGCGGCGTGCGCCACGCCCCGTCCACGCGGCCGCCGGCGGCGGCCGGGGCCGCCCCACCCCCTCCGCGGGCCGCGAGCGCCGCCCAGAGCAGGCAGGCCGCGGCCGTCATCACGGCCCAGATCCCGATCGCCCAGCGCCACCCCGCCGTCGAGGCCAGCGGCACCGCGACCAGCGGAGCGACGAACTGGCCCACCTGCAGCAGCGCCAGGTAGAGCGAGCTGACCGTCTTGATCCGCTCGGCGAAGTACCGCTTCACGATCGGCACGATGAGCACGTTCGTGGTGCCCACGCCCGCGAAGGCGACGACGGTCGAGAGCACCAGCGCGACCGGGCTCGGGCTGAGCGCGCGGAGGGCGATGCCCAGCGTGGTCACCAGCGTCGCGATCGCGAGCGTGCGCTCCAGGCCGATCCGGCGCGAGACGGCCGCGGCGACGAAGCCGAAGACGGCGAAGGAGGCGGTGACGATCGTGCCCAGCGCCCCGTAGAGCGAGGGCCCGAAGCCGAGATCGCCGCCGATCGTGTCGAGCAGCGGGCTGAAGCCGGTGACGGCGGTACGGAGGTTCAGCGCGGTGATCGCGATGGCGGCGAGAGCCAGGAGGGCGGTGGCGCGGAGCGTCGGTGCTGCGGTCATGGAGTCCCCGAGAGATAGGATGATGGGATGAATCCTGGCGAGTCTAGCCCCGCGGCGCCGTTCCAGCGCGAGAGCGTGATCGACCACGTCACGGCGCTGTTCCACGAGGAGATCCGCTCCGGCCGCTGGGCCGTCGGCGAGCGGATCCCGGTGGAGGCCGAGCTCGCCCGCTGGACCGGCGCCGGACGCAACTCCGTCCGCGAGGCCGTCCAGGCCCTCGTGCAGGCGGGCCTCGTGCGGCGGGAGCAGGGGCGCGGCACGTTCGTCACCGCGCGCTCGCAGCTCGCCGAGTCGCTGCGCCGCCGCATCCCGAGCGCCGCCCGCCGGGAGGGGCTCGAGCTGCGGTTCGCGATCGACGGGGCGACGGCCGCGCTGGCGGCCGAGCGCCGCACCGGGGAGGACGTCGCCTCCCTCCGCGCCCTGCTGGCCCGCCGGGCCCGCTCGTGGGAGGCGCCGGAGCTCGCCGAGCGGATCGCCGCGGACACCGCGCTGCACCGGGCCGTCGTCGTCGCGACTCACAACGACCTGTTCGTCGAGCTCTACGACGGCCTCACCGGCATGTTCGAGTCGGTGCTGGAGGAGGACGTCGTCGGCGAGGAGGACGTGCACGCCCGCCAGCACGCCGAGCTGGTCGAGGCGATCGCCGCGGGCGACGCCGAGGGGGCGCGGCGCCGGATCGAGGAGCTGCTCGCGCCGCTGCTGGCCGAGGCGCAGCACGACGTCTGAGGGGAATCCTCCGCGGCCGGCGGCGGACGGCACGCGCTCGCGGCCGGTTCCGTGCCGCCCGCCGTGTGGGATCAGCCCCGCGGACGCCGGGTCGACCAGAGCGCCCACGCCACCAGCAGCGGCTGGAACGCGAGGCGCACGGCGCGCTTGCGGTCGGTGTCGAGGCCGAAGGCGCTCGTCCGCGTCACCCATTGCGAGACGTTGCCCGGGAAGATCGCGGTGAAGAAGGCGGCGGCCGCGGCTCCGACCAGCGGCGCCCGGCGGCGCGCGAGCACCAGCGAGGCGCCCAGGCCGATCTCGACCACGCCCGAGGCGAGCACGACCGCGTCCTTGTCCAGCGGCACCCACTCGGGCACCTGCGCCTGGAACTCCTCCCGCTTGCGGGTGAGGTGGCTCACCCCCGCGAAGAGGAGGGCGGAGCCGAGGAGCACCTTGGCGCCGGTGCGGAGGAGGGAGGGGGAGGAGGATGTCATGCGCTCCATCGTTCCCGATGCGGGCCGCCGCCGCCGCCGTGGCGCGGCCACTGCGCACGAACGTGCCGGTGTCGGAGGCGGCGCCTAGTCTGATCGCGTGACTGACCGCATCCTCGTCCTCACCACCGGTGGCACCGTCGACAAGGAGTACTCGCTCGCGGGCGAGCTCGAGATCGGCGCCCCGATGGTGCCGCGCCTGCTCGCCCCGGTGCTCACCACGCTCGAGTTCCGCGTCGAGGAGGTCCTCGCCAAGGACAGCCTCGAGCTCGACGACGCCGATCGGGCCCTCATCCGCGAGCGGGTGCTCGCCGCCGAGGAGGACCGGATCGTCCTCACCCACGGCACCGACACGATGACCGCGACGGCCGAGGCCCTCGGCGTCGTCCGCGATCGGGTGGTCGTCCTCACCGGCGCGATGCAGCCCGCACGGATGCTCGACAGCGACGCCGCGTTCAACCTCGGCACCGCGGTGGCCGCCGTGCAGCTGCTGCCGCCGGGCGTCTACCTCGCGATGAGCGGGCGGGTGCTGCCCGCCGGCTCCGTGGTGAAGGACCGGTCGATCGGGGTGTTCCTCCCGGCCTGAGCCGGACCAGGATCGAGGGGCGCCCGCGGACGGGCTCCCGGCCGGACCGGCGTCAGGCCTCGGCGAGCTCCGCGGTGCAGGCCGCGCAGAGCCCGAAGACGTCCACGACGTGGTGCGCGTCCGTGAAGCCGTTCTGCGACGCGACCGAGCGGGCCCACTCCTCGACCTCGTCGGCCGCGATCTCGACCGTCAGCCCGCAGCGGCGGCAGATCAGGTGGTGGTGGTGCGTCCCCGGCGTGCAGGCGCGGTAGAGGCTCTCGCCCTCGGGCGACTGCAGCGAGTCGGCCTCGCCCTCCACGGCCAGGTCCGAGAGCGCGCGGTAGACCGTCGCGAGCCCGATCGGCGAGCCGGAGGCGTGCAGCGCACTGTGCAGGCCCTGGGCGCTGACGAAGTCCTCGCGACGCCCGAGAGCCTCGCGCACCGCCTCGCGCTGCCACGTGTTGCGCT
The DNA here is from genome assembly GCF_002931775.1 of Rathayibacter sp. AY1F4. Taxonomy (NCBI): domain Bacteria; kingdom Bacillati; phylum Actinomycetota; class Actinomycetes; order Micrococcales; family Microbacteriaceae; genus Rathayibacter; species Rathayibacter sp. AY1F4. Next base: position 174,661 of record NZ_PSVE01000001.1, on the reverse strand, counting down.
TGACCACTGGACCACCTCCACTCCGCACGACCCGGGCCACGCTACCGCCCCCCGCCGACGGCGAGCCGGGAGCGCCGGACGCCCTTGCGGCCGATGATCCGGCAGACCGCGTAGATCGCGAACGAGATCGTCGTCACGTAGGGGCTGATCGGGATCGATCCGCCCAGCGCGAGCAGGATGCCGCCCACCAGCGCGCCGACGGCGAAGAGCACGCTCAGCAGCGGCACGACCACCGGCGAGGCGGAGAGGCGCAGTGCCGCGGCCGCCGGCGTCACCAGGATCGCGAGCACGAGCAGCGAGCCGACGATCTGCACCGAGACGGCGACCGCGAGGCCGAGCAGGAGCATGAACGCGATCGAGAGCGCCCGGGTGGGGATGCCGCGCGCGGCCGCCACGTCGGCGTCGACGCTCGCGAAGGTGAGGGGGCGCCAGATCAGCGCGAGACCGACGAGGACGACCACCGAGATGCCGATCAGCCATCCGAGCTGCGGGTCGTCGACCGCGACGATCTGCCCGGTGAGCAGGCCGAACTTGTTCGCGCTGCGGCCCGGGTAGAGGGCCAGGCAGAGGATGCCGATGCCGAGTCCGAACGGCATCAGCACCGCGATGATCGAGTTGCGGTCGCGGGCGCGCGAGCCGAGCACGCCGATCAGGACGGCCGCGATCAGCGAGCCGACGATCGATCCCTCGACGACGCCGACGCCCAGCAGCAGACCTGCGGACGCCCCCGCGAACGAGAGCTCGCTGATGCCGTGGACCGCGAACGCCATGTCGCGCGACATCACGAAGACGCCGATGAGCCCGCCGACCACTCCGAGGACCGCGCCGGCGATCACCGAGTTCATCAGGAGCGACAGCAGCGCTCCGTAGTCCGAGAAGTCGAAGATCTGCGACCAGACGTCCGTCACGACTGCCCCTCCTCGTGCTCGTGCACGTGCGAGTGGTCGGGGGCGCCGACCACGATGACCCGGCCCCGGGCGCGGATCACGTCGACGGGTGCGTCGTAGAGCTCGCTGAGCACCTCCGAGCGCAGGACCTCGTCGGGGGTGCCGATCCGGAATCGGCCGCCGGCGAGGTAGAGCACGCGGTCCACCATGCCGAGCACCGGATTCACGTCGTGCGTGACGAAGAGGACGCCGAGGTTCCGCTCGCGGCGGTGCCGGTCGATCAGCTCGCTGACCGCCCGCTGGTGGGCGAGGTCGAGCGCGATCAGCGGCTCGTCGCAGAGCAGGAGCGCCGGGTCGCCCGCGAGCGCCTGGCCGACGCGGACGCGCTGCTGCTCGCCGCCGGACAGGCTGCCGATGGGGGCGTCGGCGAAGGCGGTGGCGCCGACGGCCTCGAGCAGCGCGTCGACGGCCGCGCGCCGGGAGCGGGAGGGCAGGGGCAGGCCGAACCGGTGGCCGTCGATCCCGAGCCCGAGCAGATCGCGCGCGCGCAGCGGCGTGCCCTCGTCGGCGAGCTTCTGCTGCGGGATGTAGCCGATGCGCCGGTTGCCGCGGTGCACGGGCTCGCCGAGCACCTGCAGCTCCCCCGCGCTCAGCTGCTGCTGGCCGAGCACCGCGCGCAGGAGGCTCGTCTTGCCGGAGCCGTTCGCGCCGAGCACCGCGACGAACTCGCCGGCGCGCACGTCGAGGTCGACGCCGCTCCACAGCTCGCGGTCGCCGAAGCGGAGGCCGGCGCCGCGCAGCCGCAGCACGGACGCCGAAGGGCCCGCCTCCGGGGAGACGGGCCTGGTCGGGGAGTCGTGGCTCACTGGGAGAGGGCTCCCTCGATCGCGTCGAGGTTGGCGGTCATCCAGCCGGTGTAGTCGTCGCCCTCGGGCAGCGTCTCGGTGACGGGGACAGCCGGGATCCCGGCGGCCTTCGCGGCGTCGAGCACCGCGTCCGTCTGCGCGCCCTCGGTCTGCTCGTTGTAGATCAGCGCGTCGACGGCCTCGCCGGAGAACAGCGCCAGCGTCTCCTGGAGCGTGGTCGCGGGGACATCGGTGCCCTCCTCGACCGCCTCGCTGAAGGCCTCGGGAGTCGCGTCGGTCAGGCCGAGCGCGTCGGTCATGTACAGCGGGACGGGCTCGGTGATCGCGATGGAGCGGCCGGAGAGCGTGCCCTTCAGCTCGCCCTCGCGGGCGATCAGAGCGTCGAGCCCCTCGTCGAGGGTGGCGAGATTGGCGGAGTAGGCGGAGGCGTTGTCGGGGTCGAGCGCGGCGAGTTCGTCGCCGATCCGCCCCGCGACCTCCTTCATCACCGAGAGGTCGTACCAGACGTGCTCGTTGAACTCCGCGTGCTCGTGCCCGCCCTCCGACTCCTCCTCCTCCGCGTGGTCGTGGACGTCCTCCAGGCCGGCGATCACGGTGGCCGTGATGACGGGGGCCTCGGTGCCGGCCGCGCTGATCATGGTGTCGAGGAAGTGGTCGTAGCCGCCGCCGTTCTCGATCACGAGGGTCGCGCCGGACACGGCGAGTTGGTCGCGGGCGGTGGCCTCGTACTCGTGCGGGTCCTTGTCCGGGCTGTCGATGATGCTGGTCACCTCGACCAGGTCGCCGCCGATGCTCGAGACGAGGTCGCCGTAGACGTTCGTCGACGTGACGACCTTCACGGGCCCGCCCGCGGCGGCGGCGGCGGAGCTGTCGGAGGCGCTGCCCGCTCCGGAGCAGCCGCTCAGGGCGAGCGCGGTGCCGCCGAGGAGGGCGGTGAGGGCGAGGAGGCGGGTCTTCACGGTGAGCCGATCTGGGTCAGGGGCCGGGCGGGTGCCCCCACGCTAATGGCTATTGATAACGATTGTCAAAATCGTGCGGAGGCGCCCGCCGGTCATCCGCGGACACACGCGGACACGGGGCGACACGCGCCTCGCTCCGGCCCCCTCGCCCCTGGCACAGTCGCTGCACACCGCCCCCGACGAGACGAGGACACCGTGACCACCACCGCACCCACGACCACCGGCGCCGACGCCGCGACGACGATCGGCGCCGCCGCCGAGCACTGGTCGACCGCCCCCCGGCCCGACTCCCCGGACGCCTGGCTCGTCCGCGCCGAGGAGGTCGCCGCCGTGCTCGCGACCGACGCCCTCGAGCGCGACCGCGCCGGCGCCGCCCCCTTCGCCGAGGTCGCCCTGCTCAAGGCGGCCGGCCTCGTCACGCTGCTCGGGCCCGCCGAGCACGGCGGCGGCGCCCAGGAGTGGACCACCGCCCTCCGCGTCGTCCGCACCGTCGCGCGCGGCGACGGCTCGATCGGCCAGCTGCTCGGCTACCACTACCTCTGGGCCTGGGCGGCCCGCCTCGTGGGGACCCCTGAGCAGATCATCGCGGTCGAGCAGCTCGCGACCGAGGGGGACCTCCTCTACGGAGGCGCGGTGAACCCGCGCGACTCCGACCTCACCGTGCGGGAGGAGGGCGACGAGCTGGTCTTCACCGGCCGCAAGTCGTTCTCGACCGGCGGCGTGGTCAGCGACCTGACCGTGCTCGAGGGGGTGCTCGAGGGGACGGACACCCACCTCTTCGCGATCGTCCCCACCGATCAGGAGGGGATCGTCTTCGGCCGCGACTGGGACAGCCTCGGCCAGCGGCTCACCGAGTCCGGCTCCGTCGAGATCCGCGGCGTCCGCGTGCCGTGGGCGGCGGCGGCCGGCTTCGTCGACAGGGTCTACCGTCCGCTCGTCTACAACACCCTCAACGTGCCCGTCATCCAGCAGGTCTTCGCCGAGTTCTACCTCGGCATCGCGCAGGGAGCGCTCGAGCGCGCGGCGCAGTACACCCGCGAGCGCACCCGGGCCTGGCCGTACGGCGGCGACGACAAGGAGCGCGCCGGCGACGAGTGGTACGTGCTCGAGGGATACGGCGACCTGCAGTCCCGGCTCTGGGCCGACGAGGCGCTGATCGACGCGACGGGGGCCGCGCTCTCGGCCGCGCTGCACGCTCCGCGCGAGGAGCTGACGCCTCGGCGCCGCGGCGAGATCGCCGTGCGGATCGCCGCGGCCAAGGCGCGGATCGTCGAGGACGGCCTCGCGACGGCGACCCGCATCTTCGAGCTGACCGGCGCCCGCGCCTCCGCCAGCTCGGTCGGACTCGACCTCTACTGGCGGAACCTCCGCACCCACTCCCTGCACGATCCGCTGCCCTACAAGCGCCGCGAGGTCGGCGTCTTCGCCCTGCTCGACACCGTCCCCGAGCCCAGCTGGTACACCTGATCGGCCGCGGGGCGCGTCCTGCTCCGGCGGAGCGCCCCGCCCATACGCCGCCCCGGCGTCGGTCCGCGACAGGCCGGAGCGGACCCCGGGGTAGCGTGAAGGCCGAGCGGAGGGAGGACCGTGGCCGTCACGCTGCACGACGTCGCCCGCGCCGCCGACGTCTCGATCAAGACCGTCTCGAACGTGATCAACGACTATCCGCACGTGCGCCCGGCCACCCGCTCCCGGGTGCAGGCGGCCATCGCGCAGCTGGGCTACCGGCCCAACCTCTCCGCGCGGAGCCTGCGCCGCGGCCGTACCGGCGTGATCGGCCTCGCCCTGCCGGAGCTGAGCCTCCCCTACTTCGCCGAGCTCGCCGACAGCGTGATGCGCGCCGCCGACGAGCGCGGCCTGACGGTGCTGATCGAGCAGACCGGCGGCGACCCCGAGCGCGAGCGGAGCGTCCTGGCGAGCGAGCGCCGGCAGCTCACCGACGGGCTGCTCTTCAGCCCGCTGGGCCTCGCCGACGAGGACGCGCTCGCGGTCGGCTTCCCCCTGGTGCTGCTCGGCGAGCGGATCTTCACCGGGCTGGTCGACCACGTCACCATGCAGAACACCGCCGCGGCGCACGCGGCCACCGCGCACCTGCTCGCCTCCGGCCGGCGCCGGATCGTGGCGCTCGGGACCCACCCCGACGCCGCCGTCAGCTCGGCGTCGCTCCGCCTCGAGGGCTACCGCGCCGCGCTCGCCGAGGCCGGCATCGCCTACGACGAGCGGATGATCGGCGTCTCGGGCCCGTGGCGGCGCTCCGGCGGCGCCGAGGCGATGCGCCGCGTGCTGGCCTCCGGGCTCGACTTCGACGCCGTGTTCGCGCTCAACGACACCCTCGCGCTCGGCGCGGTCCGCGCGCTCCAGGAGGCGGGGGTCCGCGTCCCCGAGGAGGTGGCGGTGATCGGCTTCGACGACATCGACGAGGCGGGCTACTCCTCCCCCAGCCTCTCCAGCGTGGACTCGGGGCGCGACGAGATCGCGCGCACCGCGGTCGAGGTGCTGCAGGCCCGGATCGAGGGCACCCGCACCGGCCCCGGGACGCTCCACGAGGCGGCGTTCACCGTGGTCGCCCGGGAGTCGACCGCGGGCCGGCCGATCGCGGAGGACCCGGCCGTCGGACGGGCGTCGGCCGGGGCCTAGGCGCAGGTCCCGCTGCCGCAGATCTCGCGGCGGATCCATGCTCCCGCGTCCACGACGGCCAGCTCGCCGCGGCGGAGGAGCCGGCTCCACTCCACGGCCCGCGTCGTCAGCCGGTCGTCGGCCGAGCCGCGGACGTCGCCGCCGACGGTCCGGAGGAACAGGTGCGCGAGCGGGCCGCCGAGGTACAGCGTGGCGCCCGCGACGCCGGCGAAGTGGCGGGCCTGGCCGCGGGTGCCGTCGTCGTAGGGGCGGCGGAAGCCCTTCCCCCGGACCCGGTTGCGGCCGCCGTGCGCCAGGTCGAGGGCGCCGAGCGGGGCGCTGCGGATGCCGGCGACGTCCTTCGCGACGGCCGCGAGGAACGCGCGCGGGCGGGGATGCGACGCCGCGAGGGCGTCGGCGCGGTCGGCGAGCTCGGAGCAGGCGTCGGTGGCGGCATCGGAGGTGGGCACCCGCCCAGTCGAGCACACGTGCGCTGAGCGGCGGCGGGGAGACGCGACGCCCGAAGAGGTCTGCCGCCGTCGGCAGCGGCGAGCATCGAGGCGGGTGGGGCCCGTGCCGCTCTTGACAGCAGCGGAGGCGGGGCGGACCATCGTGTACAACGTTAGAAAGACCGCTCGCCGCCGAGCCCGCTGCGGGAGCCCGAAGCCCGAAAGGCCCTCATGACCGACGCCCCCGCCGCCACCGCGCGCATCAGCCTCGACCCCGCCGCGGTCGTCGCCCCCGTCACTCCGCGCCTCTTCGGCTCGTTCGTCGAGCACCTCGGCCGCTGCGTGTACGACGGCATCTACGAGCCCGGCCACCCCGCCTCGAACGAGGACGGCTTCCGCCTCGACGTGGTCGAGCTGGTCAAGGAGCTGGGCACCACGACGATCCGCTACCCCGGCGGCAACTTCGTCTCGGGCTACCGCTGGGAGGACGGCGTCGGCCCCCGCTCCGAGCGCCCCCGCCGCCGCGACCTGGCCTGGCACTCGCTCGAGACCAACGAGGTCGGGCTGGACGACTTCGCGAAGTGGGCGGAGCTGACCGGCAGCGAGATCATGTACGCCGTCAACCTCGGCACCCGCGGCGTCCTCGAGGCGCTCGACGTCCTCGAGTACGCCAACGGACCGGCCGGCACCGCTCTCGCCGACCAGCGCATCGCCAACGGCGGGACCGAGCCCTACGACATCCGGATGTGGTGCCTCGGGAACGAGATGGACGGCCCCTGGCAGGTCGGCCACATGAGCGCCGACGACTACGGCAAGCTCGCCTCCCGCACCGCCAAGGCCCTCAAGATCGCCGACCCCTCGCTCGAGCTGGTCGTCTGCGGCTCGTCGAGCTCGTCGATGCCCACCTTCGGCGAGTGGGAGCGCGTGGTCCTCGAGCACGCGTACGACGACGTCGAGTACGTCTCGTGCCACGCCTACTACCAGGAGTACGACGGCGACCTCGGCTCCTTCCTCGCCTCCTCCCTCGACATGGAGTACTTCATCGCCACCGTCGCAGCGACGGTGGACCACGTGAAGTTCAAGCTCAAGAAGACGAAGGACATCAAGCTCTCCTTCGACGAGTGGAACGTCTGGTACCTCGAGGAGTGGCAGGCCAAGGAGAAGGCCGACGCCGAGGGCGACCAGAGCACCCGCGAGTGGGCCTACGCCCCGCGCCTGCTCGAGGACGTCTACTCCGTCGCCGACGCCGTCGTCCTCGGCAACCTGATGATCACGCTGCTGAAGAACTCCGACCGGGTCACCTCCGCCTCCCTCGCGCAGCTCGTCAACGTGATCGCGCCGATCATGACCGAGCCGGGCGGAGCCGCCTGGCGCCAGACCACGTTCTTCCCGTTCTCGACCACCGCGCGCGTGGCCTCCGGCTCGGTGCTGCGCCCCCGGATCGACGCGGGGACCTACTCGACCGCCCGTCACGGCGACGCTCCGCTCATCGACTCCGTCGCCACCGTCGACGAGGGCCGCGCGGCCGTCTTCCTGGTGAACCGGTCGCAGACGGAGCCGATCGAGGTCACCGTCGACGTCAGCGGCCTCGGAGTCTCGAGCATCGCGGAGGCGGTGGCCCTGTTCGACGAGGACCCCTACGCGAAGAACACGCGTGACGACCAGGACCGCGTGCGCCTGCGCGAGGCCCCGGCGTCGCTCGAGGACGGCGTGCTGACGCTGACCCTCCCGCCCGTCTCGTGGACGGCGGTCGCGCTCACGGCGTAGCGGCGTCCGACCCGCGGGACCGCGTCCGGCTTCCCGGAGCCGCGCGGTCCGGCGGGCCCTGTCGGGAACCGTCCCGGCTCAGGCCGCAGCCGCAGCGGGGAGGAGGCGCTCGAGCTGGTCCGCGAGGTCGTCCGCCACCCCCACGAGTACGTGGCGGGGATCGGGCTCGACAACCTCGAGACGGCGGGTCCGCCCGAGCGCTTCGCCGATGCTTACCGCCTCGCCGGGGAGGCCGGCCTGGGCCGGACCGCCCACTCCTCCGAGCACGCCCCGACCGCGGCCAACACGACGACCTGCCTCGATCTGCTGGGCTGCGACCGGATCGACCACGGCTACTTCGTCCTCGAGGACCCCGCCGTCGTCGAGCGCGTCCGCGAGCAGGGCGTGGTGTTCACCGTCGCGTCGACGACCTCGCGCCGCTCCTGGCGGCCCTGGCGGCGCGCGTCCATCCGGGCGATGCTCGATGCGGGACTGCGGGTCGTGCCGTGCTCCGACGATCCCGGGATGTTCCCGACCACGCTCGCCGACGAGTACCGCCTCGCCGCCGGCCCGATCGGCGCGACCGCCGCTCAGCTGCGCGAGATGGCGCTCACCGGAGCGGAGGCCTCCTGGCTGCCCGCCGATGAGAAGGAGAGTCTGCGCGCGTCGTTCGCCGCGGAGCTGGACGCGCTGGACGCGGAGTTCGGGCTCGTCTGAGGCCTGGGACGCGACGGGCTCCCCGCCCTGACAGAGTGGACGGATGAGCCCCCTCCCCGATCCCCTGGCCTTCGACCTCGAGGCGCTGCGCCGGGAGGTGCTGCCGGACGACGGGGGCGAGGTCGACGACAGCATCCCCGCGCTCGCGGACGCCGACCCGGGTCTCTGCGCGATCGCGCTCGTCCTGCCCGACGGGTCCGTCCGCGCGAGCGCCGACGCGGAGGAGCGGTTCAGCATCCAGTCGGCCGTGAAGCCGTTCCTGTTCGCGCTCGCGCTCCTCGACACCGGCGGCGACGCGCTCGACCGCGTCGGCATCGAGCCCACCGGCGAGGCCTTCGACGCCCTCACGCTCGAGAGCGGCACCGGGCGCCCGCCGAACCCGATGGTCAACGCGGGAGCGCTGCTGACCGCCGCCCTGGTCGACGGGGGCGACGCCGACGGCCGGAGCGAGCGGATCCTCCGCGGCCTCTCCGCCTTCGCCGGCCGCCCGCTCTCCGTCGACGAGAGCGTCGCCGCCGACGAGCACCTCCTCGGCGACCGGAACCACGCCCTCGCGCACCTGATGCGCGCGGAGGGCACCCTGCACCGCAGCGCCGACGACGCCGTCTCCGCGTACGCCCGGGCATGCGCCGTGCTGGTCGACGTCCGCGACCTGGCCGCGATGGGCGCGACGCTCGCGCTCGGCGGCGTGCACCCGGGGACCGGCGAGCGGGTCGTGCCGGCGTCGGTCGCGCGCGACGTGGTCGCGGTCATGGCGACGTGCGGTGTCTACGACGGCTCGGGCCGCTGGATGCGCGCGGTCGGCGTCCCCGCCAAGTCGAGCGTCTCGGGCGCCCTCGTCCTCTCCGCTCCCGGCCGCCTCGGCGCCGCCGTCGTCAGCCCGCCGCTGGACCCCCAGGGCACCAGCGTCCGCGGCGCCCGCGTCGCCGCCCGCCTGAGCGACGCCCTCGCCCTGCACTCCTTCGCCGTCTCCCCCCGCTGACCGCTGCCGTTCCCCCGGTCTCCCCGCTCCCGCCGGCGCAGCCGCGGCCCGTGCCCCGCGCCGTCGCAGGCGCCGGCGCCCACCGCACCCTCAGCGGAGACCACCCGGCCCCCTCGACAGCGAAGGGCCGAGCCGCACCCGTGCACGCTCGCCCTCAGGGCCGAGCCACGTCAGCGCACGCTCGCCCGCAGGGCCGAGCTGACCGCCGAATCGCGTTCCAGCGATTCGCCGTAGCGGTACACTCCCCGCTCCACGACACGCCCCCACCTCGTACAACCGACCTCGGAGCCGATGACGACGAAGGAAGAATCCGCTCGATCGAGCACCGCCCAGCTCACCGCCGAATCCCGTTCCAGCGGTTCGCCGTAGCGGTACGCTCCCCGCTCCACGAAACACACCACCTCGTACAACCGACCGCGGAGCCGATGACGACGAAGGAGGAATCCGCTCGATCGAGCACCGCCCAGCTCACCGCCGAATCCCGTTCCAGCGGTTCGCTCCCCGCTCCACGAAACACACCACCTCGTACAGCCGACCGCGGAGCCGATGACGACGAAGGAGGAATCCGCTCAATCCAAGAGCAGCGCCGGTTCCTCCAGCACGCTGGCGACGTCGGCGACGAAGCGGCTGACCACGTCGCCGTCGACGACGCGGTGGTCGAAGGAGCCGCCGACCGTGGTGACGAAGCGGGGGCGGACCTCGCCGTCGACGACCCAGGGCTTCTGCTTGATCGTGCCGAGGGCGATGATCGCGACTTCGCCGGGGTTGAGGATCGGGGTGCCCGTGTCCATCCCGAAGACGCCGATGTTGGTGATGGTGATGGTGCCGTTCTGCATGTCGGCGGCGGTGGTCTTGCCGTCGCGGGCGTCGAGGGTGAGCTTCTCGAGGGCCTGGGCCAGTTCGAGGAGGCTCATCGACTGGGCGTCCTTGACGTTGGGGACGAGCAGTCCGCGCGGGGTGGCCGCGGCGATGCCGAGGTTGACGTAGTGGCGGACGACGATCTCGGTGTCGGTCCAGGCGGAGTTGACGGTGGGGTTGCGGCGGACGGCCCAGATGATGGCCTTGGCCATGATGAGCAGCGGCGAGACCTTGACGCCGGCGAAGTCGGGCGAGTTCTTGAGGCGCTTGACGAACTCCATGGTGCGGGTCGCGTCGACGTCGACGAAGACGCTGACGTGGGGCGCGGTGAACGCGCTCGTCGACATCGCGGCGGCGATCGCCTTGCGGACGCCGCGCACGGGGATGCGCTCCTCGCGGTCGTCGCCCCAGGCGGGGGTCTGGATGTTGCGGAAGACGCTGGCCTGGGAGGCGTGGCGGATGACGTCGTCGCGGGTGACCTCGCCGGCGAGGCCGGTGGCCTGCACCTCGAGGAGGTCGACGTCGAGGTCCTTCGCGAGCTTGCGGATCGGCGGCTTCGCGATGACGGGGAGCGCGGCGGCGGCCGGCGCGGGGTGGGCCGGGATCGCGGGCACCTCGGAGCCGATCGAGCCGGCTCCGGCCTGGACGGTGATGATCGCGGTGCCGACGTCGACCGTCTGGCCCTCGTCGACGAGCACGTCGACCACGGTGCCGCTGAACGGCGAGGGGAGCTCGACGAGCGACTTGGCGGTCTCGATCTCGACGAGGACCTGGTTGACGGCCACCTCGTCGCCGACCTTGACCTTCCAGGCCACGATCTCGGCCTCGGTGAGGCCCTCGCCGACGTCGGGGAGGAGGAACTGCTCTGTCATCGGGGGGGACTCCTGTGGGCTCGTGCGGGCGGATGTCGCGCGCGTCAGTACGCGAGCGAGCGGTCGACGGCCTCGAGCACGCGGTCGACGTCGGGGAGGAAGAGCTTCTCGACCTTGGCGGGCGGGAAGGGGGTGTCGAAGCCGGCGACCCGGAGGACCGGCGCCTCCAGCGAGAAGAAGGCGCGCTCGGTGACGGTCGCCGCGATCTCGGAGCCGAGGCTCACGTTCGCGGACGCCTCCTGCGCGACGACGAGCCGGCCGGTCCTGCGGACCGACGCGAGCAGCGGCTCCCAGTCGATCGGGGAGAGCGAGCGCAGGTCGACGACCTCGACGCTCGTGCCCTCCTCGCCCGCGAGCTCGGCGGCCTGGAGGAGGACCGCGACCATCGGGCCCCAGCCGACCAGCGTGACCTCGGTGCCCTGGCGGACGACGCGGCTGGCGTGCAGCGGCGCGGCGGAACCGCTGAGGTCGACGTCGCCCTTGGGCCAGTAGCGGCTCTTGGGCTCGAAGAACATGACGGGGTCGTCCGAGGCGATGGCCTCCTGGATCATCCAGTAGGCGTCGTTGGGAGTCGACGGGCTGACCGCGCGCAGGCCCGCGGTGTGCGCGAAGTACGCCTCGTTGCTCTCCTGGTGGTGCTCGACCGCTCCGATGTGCCCGCCGTAGGGCACGCGGATGACGACGGGCATGGTGATCGCGCCCTCGTGGCGGTTGGTCATCTTGGCCAGCTGCGAGGTGATCTGGTCGAACGCCGGGTAGATGAACCCGTCGAACTGGATCTCGCAGACCGGGCGGAAGCCGCGCATCGCGAGCCCGATCGCGGTGCCGACGATGCCGGACTCGGCGAGCGGCGTGTCGAGCACGCGCTTCGCCCCGAACTCGGCGTGCAGGCCCTCGGTGATGCGGAAGACGCCGCCCAGGGGGCCGATGTCCTCGCCCATCAGGAGGACTCGGTCGTCCTGCGTCATCGCGCGGCGGAGGCCGGCGTTGAGCGCCTTGGCCATGGACATGGACTCGAGCTGCGACCCGGTGAGGGGCGGCTGCGCGGCCGTCGTGCTGGTGTCGATCGTCATCACTCGCCTCCGAACGATTCTTCGTAGCGCTGAAGCCACGCCTTCTGCTCCTCGACGAGCACGTGCGGCTCCGAGTAGACGTGGTCGAACATGACGCCCGTGGGAGGGACCTCGAGGGCGAGGAGGCGGCGGCGGATGTCGGACGCGAAGTCCTTCGCCTCCTCGTCGACCTCGTCGAAGAAGGACTGCTCCACGCCCTCGCTCCGCAGGAACGCGGCGAAGCGGGTGATCGGATCCTTCGCGACCCACGAGGCGAGCTCGTCGTCGGTGCGGTACTTCGTCGGGTCGTCGCTCGAGGTGTGCGCGCCGATCCGGTAGGTCAGCGCCTCGATGAACTGGGGACCGCCGCCGGAGCGCGCGTCCTGCAGGTGCTTGGCGGTGACCGCGTAGCTCGCGAGCACGTCGTTGCCGTCGATCTGCACGCCGGGGATGCCGAAGCCGGAGGAGCGGAGGTAGAGGGGGCTGCGCGACTGCGTGGCCACGGGGACCGAGATCGCGTAGTGGTTGTTCTGGAGGAAGAAGACCTCGGGAGCCTGGTAGCTCGCGGCGAAGACCATCGCCTCGCTGACGTCGCCCTGGCTGGAGGCGCCGTCGCCGAAGTAGACGACGACGGCCGCGTCCTTCTCGGGGTCGCCCGTGCCGGTCGCTCCGTCGAGGGTGAGGCCCATCGCGTAGCCGGTCGCGTGCAGGGCCTGCGAGCCGAGCACCAGCGTGTAGAGGTGGAAGTTCCCGTTCGTCGGGTCGGTCGGGTCCCAGCCCCCGTGCGTCGTGCCGCGCAGGAGCGCGAGGACGCCGAGCAGGTCGATGCCGCGGATCTTGCCGACGACGTGCTCGCGGTAGGAGGGGAACACGTGGTCCTGCGGACGCATCGCGAACGCGGAGCCGACCTGCGCCGCCTCCTGGCCGTGGCTCGGGACCCACAGTCCGAGCTGGCCCTGGCGCTGCAGGTTCGCGGCCTCGGTGTCGAAGCGGCGGACCACCGCCATCTCGCGGTAGAAGGAGCGGTGCTGCGCCTCGTCCACCCCGTCGAGGTAGGAGGCGTACTGCTCGGCCGCGGGGGTCGGCGAGAACCGCCCGTCCGCGGAGAGGAACTGGACAGTCGGCGACTCCGTGCTGGTGGCTACCACCCGACTAACCTATCCGTCTCGCGGGGTGGCCCTCGGGGAGGGAAGCCACAATCTCGGCCGCCGCGCTGAGGAGCTTGTCGACAGAGCGCGCCTCGCCGACGGAGACGCGGATCCCCTCCGGCGGGAACGCGCGGACCACGACCCCGGCGCGCTCGAAGACCTCGGCGGCCCGCGCCGTGTCCTCGCGGGTGTCGAACCAGAGGAAGTTCGCCTGCGACTCCGGGATCGTCCAGCCCTGGTCGAGCAGCGCCCGCCAGAGGTCGTCGCGGAGGCGGGTGATGCGGTGGACGCGCTCGAGGAGCTCCTCGCGGTGCTCGAGGGAGGCGACCGCCGCGGTCTCGGCGAACCGGGTGACCGAGAGCGGGATGGCGGTGGAGCGGGCGGCGTCGAGGATCCGCGCGTGGCCGATCGCGTAGCCGACGCGGAGGCCGGCGAGGCCGTACGCCTTGGAGAAGGTGCGGGCGATCACGAGGTTCGGGTAGCGGCCGAGCAGGCGGGTGCCGTCCACGGCCCGCTCGTCGTCGACGAACTCGGCGTAGGCCTCGTCGAGGAGCACGAGGACGTCTCCCGGGACGCGCTCGAGGAGCGCCTCGACGTCGTCGGCGGTGGCGACGGTGCCGGTGGGGTTGTTGGGGCTGCAGACGATCAGCAGGCGGGTGCGCTCGGTGACGGCCTGGGCCATGGCGTCGAGGTCGTGGGTGTCGTCGGCGCGGAGCGGCACGCGCACGCTGGTGGCGCCCGCGGTCGTGACGAGCGAGGGGTAGGCCTCGAACGAGCGCCAGGCGTAGACGACCTCGTCGCCCGGGCCCGCCGCCGCGGTGATCAGCTGGGCGATGACCGCGACGGAGCCGGCTCCGACGATCACCTCCTCGATCGGGACGCCGTACTCCGCGGCGAGCGCTGTGCGCAGGGCGGTCGCCGCCGCGTCCGGGTACCGGTTGAAGTCGTCCACCTCGCGGACCCGCGCGAGCACGGAGGGCAGCGGGTCGAACGGGTTCTCGTTGGAGGAGAGCTTGAAGGCGTCGGCGGCGGCCGCGCGGCCCTGCTTGTAGGCGGGGAGCGCCAGGATCTCGGGGCGGAGGCGGACGGGAGGCTCCTGCTGGTCGGTCACCCGCCCCATGCTAGGCGGCGCGGCGGCGGGCGCCCCGCCGTTCCGCGCGCGCCGTCCCCCGCCCTCGACGGGTGTGCGCCGGGCCCCCTTCCCACCGGTCGAGCGCCGTGGGTGCGGCCCGGAGGTGCGGCCGACCCGGGTCTCGGATGCGCGAACCGCCCCGCTGACCGGCGCCCACGGCGGCCGTCCCCCGATTAGGGTGCAGTGATGCGGAGTCGAGGGCGAGCCGAGCGGCGCGGGGGTGCGCGCCCGCTCCTCCGGGGCGCCACGGCCGCGATCGCCCTGCTCGTCGCCGCCGGCGCGCTCACCGGATGCACGCCCTCCGCGGAGGGCACGCAGGCGACCCCGACTCTCCGCGAGACGTCCATCGACGTCGCCGCGCCTCCGGCCTACACCGCCGCGCGCGAGGCCGGCCTCGCGCTGCGGGACGACTCGCTCGCGCTCCTCACCGCGACCGACGGCACCGTCGCGGGCGCGGCCCGCACCGATCTGCTGGTGGCGATCGGATCCCTGAACGCAGCGCTCGAGGGAGTCTCGGCCGACGCCATCACCACCGCGACGACCGCGGCCGGGGAGCAGCGGACGGCGCTGGCCGAGCGCGTGCTCGGCCTCGCCACGTCGACCCTCGCCTCCGGTCGCGGATCGACGTCCCGGCGGGCGGTGCTGACCGACGCGGTCGAGCAGCTCCGGAGCGCCCTCGCCTCGGGAGCCGCGGTCGCTCCGCTGGCCGTCGCCGTGATCGAGGCGCGCGAGCCGCTCGTCCCGGAGCCGGGCAGCGGATTCGCTCCTCCCCCGCGCCCCGCGCCTCCCGCAGCTCCCCGGCCGACCAGTGCACCCGAGCCGACCCAGGAGCCGACGCCCGATCCCCCGGCTCCGGAGCCGGCTCCCGCGCCCGCCCCCGAGCCGACCGAGGCCCCGCAGCCGACGGCGGAGCCCCTGCCGCAGCCCGAGCCCACCGCGGTGCTCCCTCCGCGGACCTGCGCCGACGACCCCCGCCTCTGCACTCCTGCGCCCGAGCCGACCATCGGCGGGCCCCTCACCTGAGCCCCGGCTCGCGGCGCGCCCCGCCTGCGGGGATAGTGGAGGCATGAGCAGACTCCTCCTCGGCCTCCTGACCAACGCCGTCGCGATCTGGCTCACGACCCTGGTCGTAGCGGGCGTGCGCGTGGACCCGTACGAGGAGGGCCCCGCCGCGGCGGTCCTCACGTACCTGCTGGTCGCGGTGATCTTCGGCGTCGTCAACGCCGTCGTCGGCGGAGTGGTGCGGGTGGTCGCGTTCCCCCTGTACGTGCTGACGCTCGGCCTGGTCTCGTTCCTCGTCAACGGCCTCCTGCTGCTCGTGACCGCCTGGATCAGCGGCCTCTTCGGCTTCGGCCTCGTCGTGGACGGCTTCTGGTGGGGCGTGCTCGGCGCCCTCGTGCTCGCCCTGGTGAACTGGTTCATCGGCCTCCTCCTGCGCCCCTTCCTCCGCCGCCGTCAGGACTGACACCGCCGGCTCGGCAGCCAGCATCGGCCGCGCCGCCGCCGCCCGGGAGGCCGCGCGCGCCATCGGTGGACGGCGGCCGCGATCGGCCTGCTGTGGAGGAGCCGCGGTGCGCCATGATGGGCGGGTGACCCCCGACTCCCCTGCGCCCTCGGCCTTCGCCGTGTGCTTCGTCTGCACCGGCAACATCTGCCGGTCGCCGATGGCCGAGGTGGTGCTGCGCTCCCTGGCGGAGCAGGCGGGGCTCGGCTCCGCGATCGAGATCAGCTCGGCCGGCACCGGCGAGTGGCACCTCGGCGAACACGCCGACAGCCGCGCCCTCGCGGCGCTGGAGCGGCACGGCTTCGACGGGGGCCGCCACCGCGCCCAGCTCTTCGACCCGTCCCGCTTCGCCGAGTTCGACCTGGTCGTCGCGCTCGACCACGGGCACGAGCGCGCGCTGCGCTCCTGGGCGCGCACCGAGGTCGACCGGCAGAAGATCCGCCGCCTGCTCGACTTCGAGCCCGGCCTCTCCCCGCAGGGCGACGTCCCCGACCCCTACTATTCCGATGCGGCGGCGTTCGACTCGGTGCTCGCGCTCATCGAGCGCGCCTGCCGGGCCCTC
Source organism: Rathayibacter sp. AY1F4 (assembly GCF_002931775.1). NCBI lineage: Bacteria > Bacillati > Actinomycetota > Actinomycetes > Micrococcales > Microbacteriaceae > Rathayibacter > Rathayibacter sp. AY1F4. The sequence goes on along the minus strand of NZ_PSVE01000001.1, from coordinate 158,311 downwards.
TTCGCTCAGATCGAACCAGGACTGCGCGGCAACCGCTCGGTCCGCCCCGACTCCACCGACGCGCGCGCCGCCCTCGCGCAGGACACCTGAGAACCGGAAGGCACCACCGCATGACCTCGCTCCCCACCCAGCCGCTGAGCCCCCTCGACGGCCGCTACAGCGGTGCCGTCTCGTCGCTCGGCGAGTACCTCTCGGAGGCGGGGCTGAACCGCGCGCGGGTGCACGTCGAGGTCGAGTGGCTGCTGGCGCTGACCGACCGCCGCCTCTTCGGCTCCGAGCCCGTCGACGCGGCGACCGCCGAGGAGCTGCGCCGCCGCGCCCGCGACTTCGGCCAGCCCGAGATCGACGAGCTGGCCGCCCTCGAGGCCCGCACCCGCCACGACGTGAAGGCCGTGGAGTACCTCGTCCGCCAGTGGCTCGAGGAGCTGGGACTGCAGCGCATCGCCGAGCTCACCCACTTCGCCGCCACCAGCGAGGACATCAACAACCTCTCCTACGCGATCGTGGTCCGCCAGGCCGTCGGCGAGATCTGGCTGCCGAAGCTGCGCTCGGTCGTCGCGTCGCTCCGGGAGCTGGCCGTCCGCTACCGCGACGAGTCGATGCTCAGCCGCACCCACGGCCAGCCCGCGACCCCGACCACGATGGGCAAGGAGTTCGCCGTCTACGCCTACCGGCTCGAGCGGGTCGTCGCGCAGATCGAGGCGACGGAGTACCTGGGCAAGTTCAGCGGAGCGACGGGCACGTTCGCCGCGCACCTCGCCGCCGACCCCGGCACCGACTGGCCCGCCCTCGCGGAGGAGTTCGTCACCTCCCTCGGCCTCGTCTTCAACCCGCTGACCACCCAGATCGAGTCGCACGACTGGCAGGCCGAGCTCTACGGCAGGGCCGCGCACGCGAACCGCATCCTGCACAACATCTGCACCGATGTCTGGACCTACATCTCGCTCGGCTACTTCCGGCAGATCCCCCAGGCCGGGGCGACCGGCTCGTCCACGATGCCGCACAAGATCAACCCGATCCGCTTCGAGAACGCCGAGGCGAACCTCGAGCTCTCCAGCGCCCTGCTCGACTCGCTCGCGCAGACCCTGGTCACCTCGCGCCTCCAGCGCGACCTCACCGACTCGACCACGCAGCGCAACATCGGCGTCGCGTTCGGCCACTCCCTTCTCGCCCTCGACAACATCGCCCGCGGCCTGCTCGAGATCGACCTCGACCCGACCGCCCTCGCCGCCGACCTCGACGGCAACTGGGAGGTGCTGGCCGAGGCGATCCAGACGGTGATCCGCGCGGAGGTGGCGGCCGGCCGCTCCTCGATCACCGACCCGTACGCGCTGCTGAAGGACCTGACCCGCGGCAAGCGCCTCGGCGCCGACGACCTCGCCGTCTTCGTGCAGGGTCTCGACATCGGCGACGCGGCGAAGGAGCGCCTGCTGGCGCTGACGCCGGGCGGCTACACGGGCCTCGCCTCGTCGCTGGTCGACCGCCTGAGCTGATCCGCCGGGCCGCGCGGGCGCATGACGCCGTCCTCGAGCGCGAGCACTCCGACTCCTGCGTGCTCGCGGCGGCGCGGTCGACGGCGGCGCGATGTCGGGGGTCGCACCTAGCGTCGGCGGCATGTCAGCGTGCGCGATCGGAGGGTGCGCGTCCTCGGCCGAGACGGGCGCCCCCCTCGCGCTCTGCGCGGCGCACCTCGGGCTCGCGCACGACTGGGTCGCCCGGGAGGACGGCGTGATCGACGCCCTGCCCTCGCCGTGCGCCGCGTGCGGGTCCCGCCTGGGCGTCCGGCTCCCCTCCGCCTGGCTCTGCGTCGCCTGCGAGTGGCGGCTCGGTGACGCTCCCGACGGCGAGCTTCCGCCGCCCCGGGTCGACGTCGTCTACTACATCCGCTTCGACGAGCGGATCAAGATCGGCACCAGCGGCAATCCCCGGCAGCGCCTCCACCGGCTCCGGCACGAGGAGCTCCTCGCGTTCGAGCGCGGCGGGCGAGCACTCGAGCAGCAGCGGCACGCCCAGTTCGCCGACGAGCGCCTGGAGCGCACCGAGTGGTTCGCGCGCAGCCCCGCGCTCGACGCCCACATCGAGACCGTGCGCGCCGGGGAGCCCGACCCCTGGGCCCTGCACCGCCGCTGGCGCAGCGAGGCGCTGGCCCTGCGGCTCTGACGCGTCGGCTGCGAGCCGGCGGCGACGACTCGACCGCTCCGACTCGCCGGTTCCCACGCGACGGTTCCCACTCGACGGTTCCCACTCGACGGTTCCCACTCGACGGTTCCCACTCGCCGGCATTGCATCCGCGGGTCCCGCTCCGCCGAGCCGGACACCGGGACGGAGCGACGGGGACGGAGCGACGGGGACGGATCCCGGAGGACCGTCCCGCAGCCGCCGCGCGACGCGCTCAGCGCCCCCAGGCGTCGACGAGCAGCGGACCGCGGACATCGCGGAGCCGGTCGACCAGGCGGTCCGCCAGCGCGGCCGTGACCCCCGTGGAGACCAGGTCGTGGGGGCCGAGCGGCAGCAGCTTCCCCGTGCGGATGCGCACCACCTCCCATCCGGCGGAGCGGAGCGCGCGGTCCTTCCGCCGGTCGGCCTCCTCGCGGTGCCCGACGTGCTCGAGTCCGTGACGGCCGGTGGAGTCGTACTCGATCGCGACGCGCAGCTCGCCGAGCACCAGGTCGGGCCACGCCTCGCAGTGCTCGAAGAACGGCCGCTTCAGACGCACCGCCGTGTGCGCCGGGTCGAAGACGAGCCGCTCGGCGAGGAGAGCCCGGAGCCGGGCCTCGACGGCGGAGGCGGGAGGAGGCGCGCACCGGCTCGCGAAGGGCTCGCCGACGGGGAGGTCCGGCGTCTTCGGGCACACGCGGGCGGGCCGGGGCCGGGAGCGCACCGGGCGGGCGGCGGGACCGGCGGACGGGACCGCGGCCGGAACGGCGGAGGCGGGAGGGGCGGACAGGAGCGCGGCCGGAGCGGCGGCAGCTGGAGGGCTCGATCGAGCGGACGGAGGAGTCGACGACGCGGCGGGCGCGGATCCGCTCGGGTCGGCGGGTGACGCGGACCCGCGGCCGGTGGGCGACGCGGACATCGGGAGCCCCCGCGCGATCACGGCGGGCGGCGCCAGGAGGACGAAGGAGCCGTCGTCGGGGGCGGCCGTCGGCGCGAACACCTCGGCGAGCCGGCCGCCGATCATCGGCGCGGCCCGGGGCAGGCGCGGCGAGGCGAGCTCGGCGCAGTCGGGGCACCAGGAGGAGCGGCGCCGCTCCCGGCCGGGACGGTGGCGCTGCTCCTCGGGAGTGGCGACGAAGACGTGTCCGGCGTCGCAGAGCCAGCACAGGTACACGTCGGCCGCGGGCGGGATCTGGCTGAGCACGATGCCCTCGTTGTACTCGGGCCGGTACTGCCGCACCAGGACGGGGTAGGACGCCCAGGCCTCCCGGTAGGTGCCGACCGCGTAGGGGACGTCGGCGCCGCGCGAGAACCGCCGCCTCTGCCACCACCGCCCGATCGCCTCCGCCACCCTCCGCACGCTACGCGCGACCACCGACGCGGAAGCGGCGCCGGCGTGCGCAGGCGGGATCCCGAGACGCCCTGCGGGCTGCTCGATCAGCATGCGCGGCGGAAGGGACCCTCCACCCGCGACGCTGTGCTCCCGGCCGACTAGGTGACGGCGGAGCCGTCCCTCACCTAGTGAGCGGAGTCCTGCTCGTCGATATCCGCGATCTCGGCCTCGTCGGGCTTGAAGGTCAGTGAGAACATGGCGATCGCGACGAGCACGACGATGAAGGCGACGCCGAACGAGATGAGCGCGACGACCGGCTCGCGGGTCGAGAGCATGACGACCAGGCCGACGAAGGCCGCCATCACCGCGGAGAAGCCGATGAGCTCGAGCGGGCGCAGGCGGTCCTTGCGCGTCGGCTGGAACGTGCGGGGCGTGAACTCGCCGGGGTCGCGCGCCGGGGCGGAGTCGGCCGCCGAGGCGCGGTCGGCGGGAGAGGCGGGGTCGGGGTGCTGGCCTTCGGCGGTCATCGGTCTCCTCCGGAGGTCGGTGTCGTGGGGGCGACGGGATCGTGTCCGGTGGCTGCGTCGGCGCCGGCGGCCCATTTGAGCGAGAACGCCGCGATGGCGAGGAACACGGCGACCATCACGGCGTAGGCGCCGAGGAGGCCGACGGTGACGACGGGGTGGGGCGGGAGGAGTCCGAAGGCGGCGCCGAGGAGCATCGTGCCGATGCCGACGATCACGGAGTCGCGGGCGGCGAGGCCCTGACCGCGGCGGCCGCTCGAGAACTCGAGGAAGCCGGAGAGCAGCGCCCAGCCGGCGACGAGGGCGACGAAGGAGAGCAGGTTGGCGACCGGGAGCGCGACGAGCGCCGCGACTCCGGCGACCAGGGTGAGCACCGCGGAGCCGAGGGCGAGCGGGCGGCCCCGGCCGCTCCAGCTGCGGAGCCCGAGGGCGAGCGAGACGGCGCCGGTCGCGATCGCGAAGCCGCCGAAGACGGCGAGGCCGAAGGCGGGCCCGTGGTCGGGCGAGAAGGTGACGACGCAGCCGGCGACCGCCGCGATCACGGCGCGCGCGAGGGGCAGGGTCCACAGGCGGCGGTCGGAGTCGGCGGCGATGGCCACGGTCGAGCCTCTCTGGGATGGAGGGAGAAGGCGTCCGGGAGCGGACGGCTGGGCGCGCGACGGCACGGCGACGCGGACTCCAGCGATTTTACGCTCCCGCGGCTCCGCCCAGGCCCGGAGCGGGGCCCGGGGCGCGATCCGGGGCGAAGTCGCAGGCGGCTCAGCCGAGCCAGACCTCCTCGACCCGCGGGAACACGGCGTCGGCGGAGAAGCGCTCGCGGAAGCGCGCCCCGGCCTTCTCGACGACCTCGGCACGGGTGTCCTCGTCGGTGATGAGCTCGGTCAGCGCGGCGGCGAGGCCCTCCACGTCTCCGGGCGCGACCACGCGGCCGCAGCCGTCGCCGAGGACCTCGGGGATGCCGCCGACCGCGGTCGAGACGACGGCGGCGTCGCGGGCGAGAGCTTCGAGGATGAAGATCGGCATCGCCTCGTCGCGCGAGGGCAGGACGGCGATGGACGCCTCGTCGAGCAGGGCGAGCAGGCGGGCGTTCTCGAGCGAGCCGAGGAACTCGATCCCCGGGACGCCGCGGTCGACGACCTCCGGCTCGCGGATCGGACCGGCGACCAGCAGGCGCCAGCCCTCCTTGCCCTCGACCTGCGCCCACGCCTTCTGCAGCACGTCGACGCCCTTGCGGTGGCTGACGACGCCGCCGAAGACGACGGTGCGGGTCTTCTCACGCGGGGTGCCCTGCTCGAGCGCGTTCGGCACGAGGTGCACACGCTCGGCGGGGACGTAGCGGCGGCAGATCGCCGAGGTCTCCTCCGAGAGCGAGATGATCTCGTCCGCGCTGCGCAGCACGTCCTTCACCAGGCGCGGGTGCGCGGCGGTGAAGGCGGCGAACTCGCTGCCGTGCAGGTGGGCGACCGTGCGCAGGCCCAGGCGGTGCGCGAGGCGGAGGAGGGACCCCTCGCGGAGGAACGAGCCGCGCTCCGAGAGGTGGACGACGATCACGGCGCCGGGCTCCCGGCGCGCGATCCTGACGATGCGGGCGGCGGCGCCGGCGGCCAGGCGGGCCGCGGCGACGTGCTCGCCCGGAGCGGTGCGGGAGGAGATCACCCGGACGTCCGAGCGCTCGAACGGCCAGCGCAGGTACCCGTTGACGACCTGCGTCATGCCTCCGGGGACCTCTCCGCTGCGGCCGACGTGGTACACCCGCGTCTTCGGGCCGGCAGGGGCTGCAACGGCGGCCGGGCGGCTGCGGGGCGGCACGGCGAGCAGCGCCTGGATGTCGTCGCGGACGCCGCGGAGGCGCCCGCGGGCGACGAGCAGCTTCTCGAGCAGCTCGCTCCGGCGGGCGACCACGGCGGAGAAGGTCTCGACGCCGGCGGCCGGGGTCGTCCGGGACATGTCGACGGTGACGTCGTGGATCCCGATGGTCTCGAAGTGGCGCGAGGCCTTCGTCGATCCGTCCATCTGCAGGCTCACCGGGGCGGCGCCCTCGGTGAACGCCATGATGATCACGTGCAGCCGGTCGCTCATCGCGACGCGGGCCGTGCGGTAGAGCTCGCGCAGCAGGATCTCGTGCTCGTCGTGGGTGTGCGCCGGATCCCAGTCGAGGATGTCCGCGTCGAGGTCGGCGGCGAGACGGCGGGAGCGCTCGGCGTCGACGGCGACCTGCGTGACCACGACGATGTCGAGGTCCTCGCGCTCGGCGAAGCCCTTGATCACGGCCAGCCACTCCTGCTCGGGATAGGGGCGGGCGTCCACCTCGTGGTCCTCGCGGAGGGAGAGGACCAGCACACGCCGCTCCTCGTCGGGCTGCGCGGCGAACGCGGTCAGCTCCGCGTCGCTCGAGCCCTCGCCGTAGCCGAGGTCGGGCATGGCGGCGCCGACGCGCATGTAGCCGGCGGTCTTGTCGTCGCGCCAGCGGGTGTAGCTCGAGAGCGCCATCGAGGGCCACATGATCGCGCGGGGCAGCGGGGCGAAGTTGCGGGTGCCCACGCCGGCGCGGATCACGCGGCCGCCGCCGAGGCGCACCAGGGCGATGCCCGGGAGCATCACGAGGTGCTCCTTCATCCCGATCAGGGTCAGCTGGATCTCTCCCGGCTTGAACACCGAGTTCGCCCGGCCGGCGAGGGCCTCGCGGGCGAGCGCCGCGTACCAGCGCAGGAGCGAGCGGTACACCGTGTCGTCCGGGCCCAGGCGCAGGCCGTCGTCGTAGCCCCACGGCGAGTGGCCCACGTAGACGTGGAGCGGACCCGACTCGCGGAGCCAGTCGAGGAGCTGGCGGCGCAGGATGATGTCGCCGATGTTCTCGTACTGGCCGCGGCCGACGGCGAAGATCGATCGGGCAGGTGTCACGGGCGGGCCTTTCGGAGGGGTTCGCGTGGGGGTGACCGGTGCGGAGCGGGGAGCGTCGCGGGTCTCCCCGGTCGATCCTCCTGCCGCGCTGCCGTCGTGGGCCGGGCCGGCCGGGCTCCGCAGGAGCGGGCTCGGGGCCGATGGCGCCCCGGGCAGACTAGCGCAGGCGGGCTCGGCGGCTCGAGGAGGAGTGCTCGCGTCAACAGCCGTTGGTGACCAGGAAGGCCTTGAGGAACGCGCCGGTCTGGTAGATGTACTGGTTCACCAGGTAGTCCAGGCCCATCGGCTCCCCCGAGGGCACCATCGAGAGCTCGCCGGGGTAGCAGCGCTCGATGATCATCTCGGCGCGCACGAGGTGGGAGGCGTTGGTGATCACGATGACGTGGTCCCAGCCGTACTGCTCGGCCATGTCGCGCAGCTGCCGGGCCTCTCCCTGGGTCGTGAGCGGCTCGGCGGAGTAGCAGAGGACGTCGCCGCCGGGCTCGTTGCACTTCTTGTACTTCTTGGCCTCGTAGGGGGCGTTCATCTCGCCGGGGCCGACCGAGAGCACCATCGTGTCCGTCGCTCCGGAGGTGATGATCCGGCGGGCGAACTCGACGCGCGCCCTCGTGGACGGGCCGAGCACGAAGACCGCGTCCGCCTGCTCGGGGATCGGGTCGATCGGGGGCGTGACGTAGAGCGGGATCCCGGCGCCGAAGAGGGCGAGCACCACGAGGGGGACGAGGAGGAGCCGTCCGATCACGGTGCGAGCGCGGCTCCGGGGGCGTCTCGGGCGCTCCCGGGACGGCGGGGTGGACGGGCGGTCGCCGGTCGCGGTCGTGGCCGTGTCCATCGCGTCCTCCCTCTCGTCGGGACCGCCGCTCGCCCGCGGCGGGTGATCCGCGACGCGGGTGCGACGGCGATCACCAGTGGAGAGCCCATCATCGCAGTGTTTCGGCGCGGGGTCGGCCCGGTGAACGCCCGGTCAATTCTCTCGCCCAGCGGCCCGGCCCGGGGCCGTGTCCAGAGTCGCCGGATAGGGTCGCCGTTCCTCGACCGAGCAGCACTCCCCCTCGTCCATTCCGCGGACGGGCATTCCCGGAGTCCCCTCCCGATCCGACATCCGCCCTCCGATCCGTCGTCGACAGCGCGTGTGACCGTTCCGCGTACACGCATGCGCGGCGGTTCGCCAGTCCTTCAGCGGAATCGCTGATACGAGCCCGACCACCACGCCCGAATGGGGCACTACAACCTGAATCCGTCTCATCCAGCCATCAGTCGCAAGGCCCGTCTATAGCGTCGGGAGGACCAGCACCACCCCCTTGAGCAGCCCCCTCGAACCGCCCCCGACGCCCCCTCGAAGACCCGGAGCCGATCGTGAATCCTCAGACGACGCCAGACCCGACCCGCCCTCGCCGACGACGCGCACGCCTCTCCCTCACCACCGCTCTGATCGCCGCTCTCGGCATCCTTGTCGCCCCCCTCACGGCGCCCGCCGCCTCCGCGGCCACTCTCGACCCGGGCGCCGGGCAGAGCACGCGGATCCAGGAGACGAACTCCTCGCTGACCTACAGCGGCTCGTGGCGCACGATGACGGGCGGCGACAGCGGCGGCGGGATCAAGTTCCTCAACAGCACCGGCTCCGTCTCGTTCAGCTTCCGCGGCACCGGCTTCAGCTGGGTCAGCCGCACCACCGCCTCCGCCGGCATCGCCACCGTCACGGTCGACGGCGCGAGCACCTCGGTCGACCGGTACACGAAGACCACGGCGTACCAGGTCCCGGTGTTCACGAAGAAGGACCTCGCCGACACCGTCCACACGGTCAAGATCGCCTGGAGCGGCAAGGCCAACAGCTCCGCGAGCGACAAGAACCTCGTCATCGATGCATTCGACATCACCCGCGCGACTCCCGCCACCGAGGAGCCGACCGACGAGACCGGCGGCGGCGAGGAGGACGGCCCCGTGCTCGACCCCTCCGGAGCGACCAGCCTCCTCGTGCAGGAGACCGATCCCGCACTGCAGTACACCGGCTCGTGGAAGTCCATGGCGGGCGGCGACAGCGGCGGCGGGATGAAGTACCTGACCTCCGCCGGCTCGGTGTCGTTCACCTTCGTGGGAACGTCGTGGCGCTGGATCAGCCGGAAGACCTCCTCCTCCGGCATCGCCGCGGTCTCGGTCGACGGCGGACCCGTCACCAAGGTCGACCGCTACAGCTCGACCGCGCAGTACCAGGTGCCGGTCTACGAGACGACCGACCTCGCCGAGGGCACGCACACCGTGACCATCTCCTACACGGGGACGAAGAACTCCAAGTCGACCGACAAGAACCTGATCATCGACGCGTTCGTCCTCGCCGAGGACGGCCTCGCGACCGACGCCGTGGAGCTCTCCCCCCTGACCGACGGCTACACCGTCGCCTGGGACGCGCCCTTCAGCTCGCGGGTCGTCTCGTACGACGTGCACCGCTCGAACGAAGACGGCTCCGGCGACACGGTCGTCGGCACCGTCGCCGACCCGGTGCGCCAGTACCGCGACGAGACCGCCGAGGCGGGACGCGCCTACACGTACACCGTCACGGCGACCGACGACGCCGGCCGCGACTCGCGGCTGAAGGAGTCGGCCACCACCTCGGCCGACATCCTCGCCTCCCGCGCCTCGCTGCTCGCGGCCTTCGACTGCCCCGCCGCCACCAAGACGGTGTCGACCTCGGCCCAGCTCGTCACGGCCCTGACCAACCCCTCCTCCGGCGACGTCATCCGCCTGGCAGACGGCGTCTACACCGGCAAGTTCGCCCTCCGCGGCACCGCCGCCCAGCCCGGGTCGATCTGGATCTGCGGCTCGCCCAACGCGGTCCTCACCTCCGGATCCACCTCGAGCGGCACCGCGCTCATCCTGAACACGGTGAGCGACGTGCACCTCGTGGGCTTCTCGGTCCGCAGCTCCTTCCAGGGCATCCAGGTGCTCGCCAGCAAGGGCGTCCAGATGGCCGGCCTGACGGTGAGCGAGATCGGCTACGAGGCGGTCCACTTCCGCAACCAGACCACCGACTCCCTGATCGTCGGCAGCACCATCCGCCGCACCGGCATCGTCTCCGCCAAGTACGGCGAGGGCGTCTACGTCGGCACCTCCGACCGCAACTGGTGCGAGTACAACGACTGCGACCCGGACCGCACGGCCCGCATCGCCGTCGTGGACAACACGATCAGCGACACCGGCGCCGAGCCGATCGAGGCCAAGGAGGGCACCCTCGACGGCGACATCATCGGGAACACGGTCGTCGGCGGATCGCGGCTCGCCTCGGACGTGGTCTCGCTGATCCTCGTCTCGGGCAACGGCTGGCTGGCCGCGGGCAACTCCGCCGCAGGCACCACCACCTACGGCTACCAGGTGATCACCCGCGCCGACGGCTCGGGCAACGACAACACGATCAGCGGGAACCTCGCGCTGAAGACCAGCAACGCGGTGGTCTACCTCCACCAGCCGTCCAACTGGTCCACCAGCGGCAACACGCTGAGCTGCTCCAACTCCGGGAAGGACCTGATCGGGAACGTGGCCTGCACGCCGTGACCTGATCCGCTGCCCGCGCACAGAACCGCCGCCGTCGTCCCCTCGACGGCGGCGGTTCTGCGTGTGCCCGCCTCCCGCCGACCACGCGCGAGTCGGCGGAGTCGCGCGCGACGACCGCGACTACCGCGGACTCGCGAGGGCGCGGGCGGGCGCGCGGCGCCCGTGGGCCGCGGGAGGAGCCGAGCGGACGGGGACGGGGACGGGATCGGAGGCCGGCTGACGCGCCCGCGCCTCTCCAGCACGCGGAAGTGGGCGGAGTCGCGCGCGAGTACTGCGGCTTGTGGGGGCTCGCGGGGTGAGCGGGCTCCCGGGAGCCGGTGAGGCACGTGATCAGGCCACGGCGGGCGCTGGAGACGCTGAGGAGGGACAGACGGGCGGGCCAGGCCCCGAAGAGCCCGCGGGCCCGGACGGCGACGCCGCCTCCTGCCGAGTCCGCGGAGGTGGGCGGAGTCGCGCGCGAGTACCGCGACTTCTGCGGGCTCGCGGAGTGAGCGGGCTCGCGGAGGGGTGGAGGGGCTGGAGTGCCGGCCAGGCGTCGGCGGGGCCGGCTGGGCCCGGAGAGAGGGCAGCCGGGCCCGGGCGGGCACCGCGCAGTCTCCGGACGCAGAAGAGCGCACCGCGGCCGGGGCCGGGGTGCGCTCTCCGCAGCGTGCGAGGACGCGATCAGACGATCGCGGGGGCCTTCTGCAGCTTGTGGCGGGCCAGGACGACCGCGCCGACCACGGGGGTGCCGGCGGTCTCGATCCAGTGCACGTCGGCGGCGGCCTGGGGCGAGTCGACCTTGCCCTCGATCAGGACGAGGACGGCGCCGTCGGCCACGCCGCGGAAGGTCGGCGACTGCTCGGTCGCGCCGAGGGTGCCGGTGACGATCAGGACGATGTCGTAGACCTTCTCGAGCTCCTCGACCAGCGCGCGGAGGGCGTCGGTCGGCATCGGCGTGCCGGCCTGGGCGCCGCCCGCGGGGAGCAGGTCGACGCGGTCGGTCGAGCGCTTGATGATCGCGTCGTCGAGCGAGGCGGCTCCGGCGAGCACCTCGCGCAGGCCCGGGCGTCCGCCCGAGGCGGAAGCGAGAGCCGAGCCCTCGGCGGTGCCGTCCACGATCACGACGGACGAGCCGAGCACGGCCAGCGCCTTGGCGAGCAGCACCGCGCTGGCGGTGTGCGGGGTCTTCTCGGATGCCGGGGCGATCGCGAAGGAGGAGTACGAGCGGGTGCGCGCGATGGCGGAGAGCTCGAACGCGACGGCCGAGTAGCGGGCCGGGATCTCGGTCGAGTTCAGCATCTCGTCGAGCTTGGTGGCCTTGACCGGGACGATGCCCAGCAGCGGCCGGTCGATCGCGGAGCGGACGTCGTCGCCGCTGCGGAGGCGGCGGTCGAGGGCGGTCAACACGATCGCCACTCCCACGCCGACCACGGCGCCGCCGAGGATGCCGAGCGCGAGCAGGACGAGGATGCCACCGGTGACCGGCAGCTCCGGCGGGAGCGCCTGGCTGAGCACCTGGAGCTGGATCTGCGGGACGGCGACGCCGTTCGTGGTGGTCGTCGGGTCGGCCCCCTTCACGGCCGCGTCGAGCTGGGCGGCGACCGCGTTGGCGATGACCGCGGCCTGCTCGGGCGAGGGGTCGGTGGCCGAGATCGTGATGACCACGGACTCCGGCTCGGCGAGGACGGTCACGCGCTTGGCGAAGTCCTCGATGGGCTCGTCGATGCCGAGGCCGTCGATGACGCCCTGCAGGACGGTGTCCGAGGTGCCGAGGGCGACGGAGGTGACCGTGGCCTGGGAGGCGGCGCTGTTGGCCGCGACCCGGTCCGCGGTCGAGAGGACCCCGGACGAGGAGACCGCGACGTACACGCGTGCGTCCGCCTTGTACTGCGGGAGGAGGACGGCGTTGAGTACCAGGGCCGCCACGGCGCCGAGCAGAGCGAAGGCGACGATGTAGACCCACCTCCGGCCGATGCCGGCGAACAGTCCGTTCAAGGTCATGGTGTGTGGTGTCCCTTTCGTCGACTGCACCGGAGTGCAGGGGGTCTGACTGTAGCGTCGTGATGTGTCGTCCGCGTTGCGCGGAACCGGCCGCGAGGTTTCGCGCGGGAGCGGTGGATCAGAGGTGGGCCTGCAGGAAGGCGAGGATCGCCTTCTTGTTGTTCGGGGTGTTGTTCTGGAGCCCGTGGTGGCCGGAGCCGTCCACGCCGACCTCGGACGCCACTCCGGCGTCCTGCAGGGCGACCTGCATCGCGTCGGCCTGCTCGACCGGGACGAGCTCGTCCTCGGAGGTCAGCCAGATCTGCGGGGCGTCCGTGGAGTCGACCGAGGTGATCGGCGACGCGGGGATGCTCTGCGGGCAGGTCGTCGAGTCGATCTCGTCGCAGTCCAGGTAGGCGAGGATCTGCTCCTTCGCCTCGGGCACCGGCGTGCCCAGCGACATCCCGGTCTCGGTCATGTCGGCGACCGCCGAGAAGGCGACGACCGTCTTGACCCGCGAGCCCTCGGTGAGGGAGCCCTCGCCGAGCGTGCCCATGGTCGCTCCGATGATCGCTCCGGCGGAGCTGCCCATCACTCCGATGCGGGCGGGGTCGAGGCCGAAGCGCGTGACCTGCGCGGGCTCGCGCAGCCACTCCACGGCGGCCTGCGCGTCCTCGATCTGGCCGGGGTACCGGCTGTCCTGGAGGAGGCGGTAGTCGACGGAGACCGAGACGAAGCCGCGCTCGGCGTAGTACTCGCAGAGCTCGGTCATCCCGCCCTCGTCGCGGGCGCCGTCGACGAACCCTCCGCCGTGCAGCATCAGCAGCGCGGGGCGGTCGGTGCCGCCCGCGGTGGGGAGGCAGGCGTCGGCCTTCAGCGAGACGCCGTCGACCGAGCGGTACTCGATCGCCTTCTCCGTCGTGAAGCCGTCGGGCGTGCGGACGGGCTCGGGCTGCGAGGAGCAGCCGGCCAGCCCGAGGGCGACGGCCACGACGGCCGCCAGGACTCCGGCTCTGCGTGCTCGTGTCGTCTTCACTCGTGGGACTCCGCTCTCTTCTTCTCGTAACTGGGGGAGGTGCCGGGCTCATCGGCCGGGACCGCGACGGGATCGGAGACGACTCCGGGGCCGCGCGCAGGGACGGGCACGGGCTTGCGCCGCTTGCCGGGGCCGCCGAGGGCGGCCGGGGGGACGTAGATCCACTTGACCTTCGAGAGGTAGCGGGTCACGAAGAGCGAGAGGACGACCGCGAGCACCATCACGACCAGCAGCAGCGGCACCTCGAAGCCGCCGATCTCGGAGCGGTCCTCGGGGAGGATCACCCGCAGGATCGTGATGGCGATCACGATGAAGTAGAGGTGCAGCAGATAGATGTGCAGGCTGCGCTCGCCGCAGATCGTGAAGAAGTTCAGGAATCGCACGCGGGAGAGGGCCCGCGACACGAGGATGCCCATCGCGACGGCGGCCATCTGGCCGGCGAGGGCGAGGAACGGCACCCAGCGGATCGGGAAGAGGAAGAGCACCGCGCTCAGCACGACGAAGACCGGAGTGACGTAGAGGAACGCGCGGCTCCCCTTCTGCTCGACGAAGTCGATGATCCTCTTCGAGTAGAGCGTGCCCACCAGGAAGAAGACGAACAGGGCGCCGATGCGGTTCCAGCCCACGTTGGTCGTGTTGAGGAGACCGGTGGTGAACATCGTCCCCATCACCGCGGCGAGGGCGACCTGCACGCGGTGGTCGACCTTGCGCAGGAGCCACGCGCCGAGCGTGAAGAGGACGAGGCCGTAGATGAACCAGTAGCTGCTGCTGGGCCAGAAGAACAGCAGGAGCAGGTTGAGCGGGTCGGTCGCGGGGAGCTCGCCGAGTCCGCCGTTCGCGAGCGGCACGACCAGGTAGAAGGCCATGCGGATCACGGACCAGACCACGTAGAGCCAGAGCAGCGGGTACAGCCTGCGGCGCCAGAGGTCGCCGAAGCTCCAGGTGCGGATGCGCGAGCCGAAGAGACCGGACACCAGGAAGAAGAGGGGCATCGGGAACAGCTCGAACACGACCTTGATGCGGCCGAGAGTGTTCTCGACCCCGATGTCACCGAGGTACAACGACGTGTGGTAATACACGACCATCAGGATGGCGGCACCCTTGGCGAAATCCACCCATTCGCGTCGGGCCCCGCCCGCAGGCTTCAGCAGCTTCATTCTCTCCCCCTTGTGCCCGGTCGTACCGCTCGTGAATTCCATCCGAGGTGAACAAGGCTCAGAGAAGGACGCAGGCTCGGTCGCAGAATGCGACCGAGGATCAAGACTAAGGGTGTATCGTCCGCGCCGCACATTCGGCGGAATAGTGACGAGGACTCGATTGCCGGAAAGTGCACTCCGGCCTCTCCGCTCACCGGGGAGACGACGGTCACCGGCGTCCGTTCCCGGCGCTCATCGCCGCACGGTAGAGCGCGGGCGCCGCGGCGGCGAGCCCGAAGAGGACGGAGCGCTTGAGGTCGCGCCGGCGCACGAGCGCGACCAGGTGCCGGAGCCCCGCCTCGTCGTGCGCGGCCCGCCAGAGCCGGTCGGCCTCCTCGGGGCTGTGCGCGCCCGAGGTGGCGTCCTTGAAGCGGGAGAGCAGGGAGAAGCGCGCGCGGTAGTAGGAGTAGTCCTGCGAGTCGAGGATGCGCGGGTCGAGCCCGCGGGCCGTCCGCTCGATCACGGCGGCGAGCCCGGCGAGCGAGTCGGCGCGCTTCGCGCCCGAGCGGATGATCGAGCCGGAGCGGAGGCGGTACTCGTAGACGGAGTCGGGGACGACGACGACCTCGTCGGCCGCGGCGAGCAGCTGCGCGACCTGCGCCTGGTCCGAGTGCTGGCGGATCCGCGTGAAGTCGATGCCGTCGAACAGCTCGCGGCGGAACAGCTTGTTCCAGAGGTGCCCGGTCAGCTCCCCGACCAGGAGCGCGGTGAAGGCGCCCCGGCCCGAGAGCGCGAGCGGGCCGCGCAGGGAGCCGACGGGCGTGGATCCGGTGGCGTCGACCGTGACCGCCTGGGCGACCACCACGTCGGCGCGGCCCGCCTCCCCCGCGGCGAGCATGGCCTCGACCGCGGTCTCCGGCCACTCGTCGTCGGCGTCGACCAGCCAGACCCATTCGCCGGCGGCATCGCCGACGGCGCGCTCGCGAGCGGCGGCGACGCCCTGGTTCTCGTCCTGGCGCAGGTAGCGGATCCGCTCGTGCTCCTCGGCGAACGCGCGGCCGATCGCCTCGGTCCCGTCGGTCGAGGCGTCGTCGACCACGAGGATCTCGAGCTCGGCGTGGGTCTGCCGCAGCAGGCGCTCCAGGGCGGAGGCGAGGTGCGCCTCCTCCTGGTGCGCCGGGACCACCACCGAGACGAGGGTCACTTCTGCCCCACGACCCGGCGGAGCACCGTCTCGAGGTCGCGGCCGCTCGACTCCAGCGAGAAGCGGTCGAGCCAGCGGTCGATGCCGGTGATCTCGAGCTCGCTCGCGCGGATCAGCGCGTCGGCGAGGTCTGAGGCGGAGGGGGTGAGCGCGAGCTCGCCGGTGAGGCCGGGGACGATCGCGTCCGCGACTCCGAGCGCCCCGGACACGGCGACCGAGGGGACGCCGGCGGCGGCCGCCTCGACCAGCACGTTGCCGAAGCCCTCGCGCAGCGATGGGAGCAGCACGACGGCGTTCTCGTCGAAGTGGTGGAACCAGTCCTCGACCCAGCCCATGTCCTGGAAGTCCACGCCGCGCGCGGTCGCCTCCGCCTTCATGCTGCCGAGCAGCGGGCCGCCGCCGAAGGAGACGACCTTCGCGGGGATGCCGCGGCGCTCCAGCTCCTCGGCCGCGAGGATCGCGAGCTCGGGGCGCTTCTGGACGACGAGGCGGCAGGGCAGCACGATCTGCAGGCCCGCCGCGGTGCCGGGGGTCCGCGAGACCTGGCGCGAGCGGTCGACCTTGGCGGTCGCCGGGTTCGGCACGACGGTGCAGCGCTCGCCCGAGACGCCGAAGCCGGCGACGAGCTCGCCCGCGACGGGGTGCGAGATCGCGATGACGTGGTCGGCGCGACGGTAGAGCGTCTTGGCGAGCCCGAGCTGCACCTTCTGGGTCCTCGAGAAGCCCGGGATGCCGAGCGAGACGAGGTTGCGCTCGCTCACGATGGTCTTCGGGCGGTCCGCCTTCGCGGTCATCTCGGCCGAGGCCAGGAGCACGATGTTCGGGTAGCCCTGCAGGGCGATCGCGACGTCGGGGGTGCGGCGGCGGAACAGCTCCTTGAGCATCCGCGCCTTGCCGACGTGGCCCTTGCCCTCGCCGATGCGGTGCAGCACCGCGCCCTCGGGGAGGTACTCGTCGGTGCCCTTCACCGAGGTGGTGACGACGTCGACGTGGTGGCCCTGCTCGAGGAGCCAGCCCATCCAGGTGCGGGCGACGAACTCGGCCCCGCCGCCGTGCAGCGACGTGACGACGAACATGATCCGCATGCGCGGTCCCTTCTCCTGCGCCGCGCTCATCGCACGACCTCCGCGCCGAGGCCGCGGGTGTTGAGCGCCGAGAGGCGGCGCACCTCGGGCATGGCCGCGTCGATGGTGGCGCGCACGCCGCCGTCGCCCGGCTCCGCGAGGATGCGGTCGATCACCGGGAGGACGCGGTCGGCGAAGCCGGGGACCGGCTCGACGCACAGCTGCGGCAGGCCGATGAGGCGCATGATGCCCTCGACCTTGCCCTGGGTGGCGAGGGTGATCGCGGGGACGCCGAGCGAGAGCGACATGATCGCGAGGTGCATGCGGCCGGTGACGGTCAGCAGGGCGTCCTCGGCGAGGCCGCGGATCTCTGCGGGCATGAGCACGCGGTCGACGACGGTGACGCCCTCGGATCCCACGCGCTCGGCGACCGCGCGGACGGCCACCTTGTCGTCGCCGATGGGGCGGGAGACGTGCGGGAGGAGCACGACGTGCACGCCGGCGGCGCGGAGGCGGTCGACGATGCGCTCGTACTCCGGCACCTGGTCGACCATGCCGGCGACGAGGGCGCTCGCATTCACGAGCGCGAAGGGGACGCCCTCGGGCAGCCCCAGCCCCTCGCGGAAGCTGCGGTCGCGGGTGCGCGCCGAGAAGACGATGTCCGTGACCTCCTCGACGCGCTGCACTCCGATGCTCCGGGCGCGCTCCGCCGAGAGCGGGTCGCGGAGCATCGGGACGACGCCGGCGCGGGAGGCGGCGATCAGGGAGCGGCGGGCGGCGAGGCGGGCCGCCGCGTTCCAGGAGAAGCCGAGGATGCGCGTGGGCACCCCTGCCTCGGCGGCCGCCTGCGCGAGCAGGGAGCGGCGGACCGAGCCGCGGAGGCTGTACTTGCCGTCCATCATGTCGGCACCGACGACCGAGACCGAGCGGGCGCGGCGGATCAGCGCGGCGTAGGCGCGGAGGTCGGCGGCGTGCGCGTCGCCCACTCCGTAGACCAGGTGCGGGAGCTCGACGACCTCGACCCGGTCGGCCTGCTCCTCGGGGATCACGACGTCGCCGGCGTAGCGCTGGACGACCACGACAGGACCGGTGGTGTTCTCGAGGAACGCCTCCAGCATCGCCTGGTCGCCGATGTTGCCGCTGCCGGGAGCGGCGATCACGAGGTGCGACTCGGGCTCGGGTCGGAGGTCCGCGAGGGCGGCGCGGAGCACCGCCGCGTCGCGGCGGGCGGGCAGGCGGGTCGTCGTGACGAAGTCCTTCTTCCAGGACTTGACGACGCCGAGCTTGAGTTTCATCGATCTCTTTCGGTGGGGGGAACGGCGGCGGGAGGCCGCTCGGAGTCGGGGGTGCCGGCCGTGACGGCTCCGTCGACCAGCGCGCTGTCACCGGTGGGGCTGGTGGCGTCGACCGTGGCCGGGGCGGGAGCGGCGGCCGGGCGGCTGCGGCGGAAGTGGCGGCGCAGGTCGGCGAGGCCGAGGATCTGGCGGCGGAACGCGGGGAGGATCAGCATCCAGAGCCCGACCCCGACCAGGACGGCGGCACCGCCCACGAGGAGGCGGAGGACGGGCTGGTCGGCGGCGATCCAGACGGTGGAGAAGGAGGAGCCCACCGTGATCGAGCCGAACGCGATGCCGCTGCGGAGGCCGTTGGTGAACATCTCGCGGGCGGGGGCGTCGGAGGTGCGGCCGATCCAGATCAGCGCGATCGGCCAGGTGAGGGCGAGCGAGCCGGCGTACGCGACCGCGACACCCGTCACTCCCCAGTTGGAGCCGAGCAGGATCAGGACGACCATCAGCGGGCGGGTCGCCAGGCTGTACCAGACGCTCTGGCGCACGAGGCCCTTGGAGAGGAACACCCACCAGGAGCAGTACGCCGTGGCCTGGAAGAACCCGGCCACGAGCAGGATCTGGAAGATCGGGACCGAGGCGAGCCAGCGCTCCCCCAGCAGGATCCGGATGACCGAGTCGGACTGGGAGCCGAGGACGGCGAGCACGAGGCCCATCACCGTCAGCATCGCCGACTGGCCGAAGAGGATGAACGTGCGGAACCGCTCGCGCTCGTCCTGCAGCTTGGAGAGCACGGGCAGGGCGACGCGCTGCGCCGGCGCGTTCAGCTGCTGCAGCGGCAGCATCATCAGCTGGAACGCGCGGTTGTAGAGCCCCAGGTCGACCGGGCCGAAGCGCGCGCCGATGATGACGGAGTCGACGTTCTTGCTCGCGTAGGTCAGCGCCTGGGTCGCGAAGACGCCGCCTCCGTAGCGGAGGAAGTGGCCCATCGCCTCGCCGCGGCGGTAGCGGCCGGGACGCCAGCCCGTGATGAAGACCAGCATCAGCACGCCGATGAGCGGCTGCACGACCTGGCTCGCGGCCAGCGCCCAGTAGCCGGCGCCGCCGAGCGCCATCAGCACGCCGACCACGAGGCCCAGCACCTGGCCGACGATGTCGACCAGGGTGAGCTTCACGAAGCGGAGGTGCCGGGCGAGGTCGGCGCGGAACTGCGTCGAGATCCCGTTGAGGAGGAACGTCGAGGAGAGCACGACGGTCAGCAGCTGGAGCCGGTCGTCGCCGTAGAGGGCGGCGATCGGCCACGAGGCCGCGATGACCAGCAGGGTGAGGGTGAGGCCGATGCCCGCGTTCATCCAGAACAGGTTGCTCTTCTGGCCCGGTGTGATCTCCTTCGCCTGGATGGCGGCGGAGGAGAGGCCGAAGTCGCGGAAGATCTCGCCGATGCCGATGATCGCCGTGACCATCGCGAGCAGGCCGTAGTCGGCCGGCGCGAGCAGGCGCGCGAGGACGACGATGCTGCCCAGCTGGACGGCGATGCGGATCGCCTGCCCGCCGATGGTGACGGCGGCGCCGCGGCTCGCCGAGCGGCCGAGGCTCGGGGACGGCTTCTGCGTGGTCCCGGTCATCGGGTCGACCCCTTCTTGGTGGCGATCGCGCCCTCGTAGGCCTTCTTGAGCTGGAGTCCGAGCACGTCCCAGTCGCGACCGGAGAGGGCGGGGAGCCCCTCCGGCGGGCGGGTGCGCGTGCGCTCGAGGGCGGAGGTGATCAGCTCGGGGGTGAGATCGCCGTCGTACTCGATCACCCAGTCGCTGCCGACCTCCTCGGCCAGGGCCGTGTTGGTGGGCGTGCGCGGCACCAGGATGGGCCGGCCGAGCGAGAGGGCGACCAGGATCGAGCCGGAGTTGTGCATCTCGCGGTAGGGCAGGACGATCAGCTCGGCCCGGCCGATCTCGTCGACCATCTCGGCGTCGTCGACCCGGCGGAGCGTGGTGCGCACCCGGGTGTCGCGGGCGGCCCGCTCCTCGACCAGCTCGCGCTGGCCCGTGCTGGGGCTGCCGACCACGTGCAGGGAGAGGGAGTCGTCCTCCACGCCGCGGAACACGTCCATCAGCTCGACGACGCCCTTGTACGGGCGGATGATGCCGAAGTAGAGGACGCGGCCGTGCTCGGGCTCGGGCAGCGGGTGCTGGGCGAACTGGTCGCGGTAGTGGCCGTGCAGCACGGTGACGGCGGGCGCCCGGCCGGGAGTGACGGTCGTGGGGTTCAGGCGGACGAACAGGTCGGTCGCGCGGTCGATCCGGGCCAGCGAGCGGCGCTCGGCGGCGGGACCGAGCTCGTGCGGGTGCAGGTTGTGCACCGTGCGCACGAGCGGGATGCGCTGGAGCGCCAGGCGCACCAGCAGCACGTCGAGGGCGCGGCGGCGCAGGAAGCGGTGCAGCGGGCTGCGGCCGCGGATCATCAGCTCGGGCCAGTGCACGTGCAGCACGTCGTAGTCGGCGAGCAGGGCGCTGCGCCAGGAGAAGAACAGCAGCTCGACGCCGGGCGCCAGGCCGTCGACGATCGAGTCGACGTACTGCGTCGTCGAGTCCGGCGGCGCGAGCGACTGCTGGACGACGAGCGCGGCCGGCGACGAGTCGTTCCGGCGGGAGCGGCGGCTCACCGGTCGCCCCGCATCCCGACGGCCATCGGCGCGTCGAAGATCCGCGCACCGAGGGGCTGGCGCATCCGGATGCCCTTCGAGAAGTCGGGGACGTGCACCGGGTTCAGGCAGATGATGACGAGGAAGCCCAGGAGCAGGTGGCTGGGGCGGACCGCGTCGATGGCGTTGTAGCCGGCGAGGCAGACCATGAAGCCGAGCAGGCCGGCCGCGGGGCCGACGTCGCGACGGCTGAGCGTAGCGCCGAACATCGCGGCCACCATGATCACGAAGAACAGCAGGCCGGGGATGCCCACGCTGATCAGCAATTGCAGGAACGAGTTCTCGATGACCACGTCCGAGAACCGCCTGCCGCTGATGCCGGACGTCGCCGCTCCGGAGCCGAGCCAGTGCGTGAGCTCGGCCGCCTTCAACGACACGGTCACCGCGAGGTCGCGGGCGCCGGCCGAAATGGAGGCGTCGAGGTTGTTGTTGCGGGCGGTGACGGGCTCGAAGTTCAGGACTCCGACGCCCGCGATGAGGCCGGCGATCAGGATCGAGCCGGGCCGGAGCAGCGAGCGGTCCGGGTTGAGGAAGCCGACGGCGACGAGCGCGACGACGACCGCGACGGCGATGGCCGCCATCGGTCCGCGCGAGACGGTCGCCACGACACCGCCCGAGGCCAGGATGCCCAGCAGCAGGTCCGACTTGCGGGAGCCCTGGAGCCAGGAGCCGAAGGCGAGCCCGGCGCCCACGGTGAGGAAGGTGCCGGCGAGCAGCGGGTGGCCGAAGGTGATCTCGGCGCGGTAGAGCGACCAGTGCTGGTCCTGCTCGTAGCCGAGGGCGCCGTAGACGGCACCGAGGATCGGGGAGCTCTGCGCGACCAGCTCGAGGGCGGCGTAGAGGGCGAGCAGTCCGGAGAGGATCACCCACGTCTTGCGCAGCAGCACGGCCTCGCGCTGGGCGTCGAAGACGAGCATCGGCACGCCCACGCAGATCGCGAAGCTGAACAGCCACGAGACTCCCTCGCTCGCGAAGGAGCTGCGCACCGTCGCGACGGCCGACCAGAGCATGAGGGCGATGAACGCGAGGATCACCACGGCCCGCCAAGGGGAGAGCACGAGCTCACGGGTCCACGCCTTGACGGGGGCGCGCCACAGCTCGGGGGCGAGCCCGCGCCGGATCGCCCAGATCACGAGGATGACCGCCCAGAGCGTCATGCGGAACGTCAGGGTCGAGGGGGTGAGCGGCGTCGGGACGAGCGCGAAGAACGCGAGCGCCATCGCCGGCAGCCAGTGCGCGGGGACCCGCAGCAGCACGTAGGCGCCGACGATGCCGCCGACTCCGGCGGCGATCACCAGGAGGCCGGTGGCCGGCTCCCGGGTCGAGAAGATGTACCCCATCCCGAGGACGATCACCAGGGCGACCGAGAAGAGCGCGCCGACGAGGAGTCGTCGCGGGAGGATGTCGATCACGTCAGGGAGTCCTTCTGGCGTCGGAGCGGAGTGGTGGAGGAGGGGGCGGGCGGTGCGGCGCTCACGGGAGCGGTCCCGTCGGCCTCGATGAGGATCGCGATGCCCTCGCGAGCCGCCTCTCGGCGGCTGGGACGCCTGCGATGCCGTGCCCTCCTCCTCCACTGCTCGACCCTGGCGCCGACCCCCGGGGAGGAGGGGTCGCGTCGGTCCTGCCGCAGATCAGGCGGGGCCCTCCTGGAGCCAGCGGCGGAAGGTCTCGACCGAGTCCTTGTTGGTGGTGGTCGGGACGATGTGGCCGCCCTGGTAGCCGTCGCTGCTGTGGTACGCGATCGTCGCCTCCTTGGCGACGGGGAGCGCGAGTCGGCGCAGGCGTCCGCCGTGGAGCTCGGCCGGAGCGAGCTGGTCGGCCGTGCCGGCGCTGACGCGCAGGCGGATGCCCTTCCACGCGTCCTGCGGCAGCCGGGCCGGGTTGGTCGCGCGCATCAGCGCCCGGTCTCCGCCGTACACGGCGAGGACGCGGTTCGGCTGGGTGTCGTCGCGCGCCGCGAGGTCCTCGACGTCGAAGACGCTGCTGGCGTGGTAGGCCCCGTAGATGTTCGGCACCATCTTCTTCGCGTAGGCCCAGCACATCATCGCTCCGCCGCCGGAGTTCGAACGGAGGAAGCTCGCGCGGACGTTCCAGAGGCTCTGGACCCAGGCCGTGGCCGCCGTCTGCACGGCGAGCGCGGTGGGGTTGGTGTAGTTGCTCGGGCCGCCGAAGTCGGGGCTTATGCTGACGAAGCCCAGGTCGACGAGCGGATCCGCCGAGTAGCTGTACGCGTTGTCGAGGGCTTTGTAGCTGCTGCCGCTGGCGTGGTAGAACCAGGCGACCGGCACCGAGGAGCCTGAATTCGGCTTCGCCGAGTGCGGGACGAAGAGACGGGTGGAGTCGTTGCCGATCTTCACATCGATGATCTCGTACGGCTTCCTGCCGTTCCTCGAGATCGCGGTGTCGAGTCGCGAGACCTCGCCGGGGAGCTTCGGGATCACGCTGTAGTTCGGCGCGGCGAGCGCCGGGGTCGCCACCAGCGCGGAGGCGGTCGCTGCGGCTCCGACGGCGGAGGCGGCGAGCAGGAGGCGGCGCGAGAGGCCGCGCGGGGTGTCAGTCATATCGAGAATCCTTCGGAGCTTTCGCCATCAGTGTCGAGTCGGCCGACCATTCCGAATTCGACGCACATGAAGTGACGTCCGGCCCCCCAACCCATTCGAGAGTGTACGGGCCGCGGATGACGCGTGGATGTCGTTCTCATCACGTCTGGTCGCTCGGGCGGGGATCAGCGGGAGGAGGGGAAGAGTCGGCGGGAGAGGCTCGAGGACTTCTCGGCCGTCTCGTGCACCACGAAGGGCACGGCGGAATCGGCGGAGACGACCCGCCTCGCCGCGGCGAGTTCGAGCGTCTCGCGGGAGAGGCCCTCGATGTCGACGGTGACCGCGAGGCCGGAGTCGGCCAGGCGCGTGGCGATCTGCACCTGGTGGTCGTCGACGTGCTCGCCGAACGAGGCGCGGCGCGGGACCAGGATCGGCACCCGGCCCTGCTCGATGGCGCTGAGCGCGGTGCCCACTCCCCCGTGGGCGATGACGACGTCGGCCGCCTTCATCGCGGCGTTGAGCTCGTCGTGCGGCACGGAGTGGCGGCCGTCGATCCCGAGCCCGGAGACGTCGTTCGCTCCGGTCTGCCAGAGCACCTCCACGCCCTCGAGCAGCGGCGCGAGCGCGGCGAAGAAGCGGGGGAACGGGTAGCCGTCCTGCGTGCCGACCGAGACCACGGCGCGGCGGATCGGCTGCGGGACGACGTCCTCGACGCGGTAGGTGTCGAAGATCGAGCCGCCGAAGCTCCAGCGGTCGTCGGCCCAGGAGCGGTACTGCGTGTAGGTCGAGACGGCGGGGACCCGGGCGAGGATCCGACCGGTCATCGACGGGCCGAGCACGCGGGCGGCGCTCTCGATGTAGTGCGCGGGGATGCCGCGCGAGGCCGCGAGCGGCAGGAAGGAGAGGGCGGGGCTGGCGCCGGTACTGAAGACGGCGTCGAAGGACCCGCGGGCCAGCAGGGAGCGGCCGATCATCGCGTTGCGGAGCACCGGCACCACGGCGCGGGGCGGCGGATCGGCGAGGTGGGTCACGCGCCGGTCGGCGAGGAGGGTTCGGCTGAGGGCGCTGTCGACGGTCGCCCAGTGCTGCTCCTCCGGGTCGACTGCGAGGAGCCCCGAGAGGGCGAACATCTCCTTGAGATGCCCGCCGCCGGAGCAGACGAAGAGATACGAAGCCATACGCGCCTTCACTGGTGATGATCGAGATAACAGGCGTGTGGATGATCGATCGTCCGCCGAGAACGACCCCCCGGTCCCTGGTGCAGAAGTCGCCCGATCATAGCAGGGAGGGTCTCCGAGGGGCACTTCTCTGAGAGAACTGTTCACCTCGCCGGAAAGCGATAGCGGCTCATTCGACAGGCGATATCCGCTCACTTCTCCGGCGGGTGGAAAGCGATATCCGCTCGGTTCGGGGATGACCGCGAACGCCCATAGAGCGCTCGATAGCGGACTGGCCGATTCCCGTCGATCACCTGCACCGCACGGTCCGCGCGCGTAGCGTCGGACCACCGGCGCAGAGGCCGGTCGACCCAGGAGGAGCGCCATGAGCGACAACGAGCAGAACAGCCCCGTGATGGACGGAGCCGAGGACGCCAGCAACGACGAGAAGCTCGGCGGCCTGATCGACCAGGTCGAGCACGACCACGGAGCCGAGGGCGCCGGCGCGATGGCCGACGCGCTCCGCGACCGCGCCGACGAGACCGACACCGAGATCACCGAGGAGTCGGACGCGTCCGGCCCGGTCGAGGACAGCGGCACCGCCCAGGTCTGAGCGACGGGGCCCGGAGGACGACTCCGGGCCCCGCTCCCGGATCGCCGGGGTGAGCGAGCAGCCCGGAAGCACCGGTGGAGCCTCCGGATCGCTCGTGAGAGCGGCCCGGCGAGCGCCACCCGATGTGCACCGGAGCGGCCCGGTGAGCGCCGCCCCACCCCCAAAGCCCTTTTTGACGGTGCGGGAGCCGCCGGACACCCTGGCCGCATGTCCTCTCTCGACGAGCTGCGCGCCACCGCGCACCCGATCCGCCTCCGCCTGCTGTCCCTGGTGACGGGAGCGGCGATGAGCGCCGCGGAGGCCGCCCGCGAGCTGCAGCTGTCACAGGCGACGGCGAGCTACCACTTCCGCGTGCTGGAGCGCGCCGGGCTCGTGACCGTCGTCGAGACCGTGCGCCTGCGGGGCGGCGAGGCGAAGAGGTACCGGCACGAGGCCTCCGGAAGGCCCTTCGACGTGACCGCGTCAGTGGACGCCGGGCCGGAGGAGGAGCGGGACCTGCACCTCGAGGCCCTGATCGAGGAGCTCCGGCGGCGCTCGTCGAGCCGGGCGGACGGTCCTCAGCTCTCGACGGACGCGGAGCTCTGGGTCGACCCCGAGGTCTGGCGGCGGGTGGTGCGGCACGTCGGGGAGGCGTCCGCGCTGCTGCACGCGGCGGCCCGGCCGCCGAGGACGCCCGGGACCGCGCCGGTGTCGATGACGACCGCGATGTTCCCGCTCCGCCGGCCGTGACCCGCGACGGGCGCGGGCCGCTGGCGCACGGGCCTCTCGCGCACAGCCCCTTCCGCTGGCTCCTCGCCGCCCGCACGACCGGCGTCCTCGGCAACGCCGTCGCTCCGATCGCCCTGGCCTTCGCCGTGCTGGACCTGACGGGCTCGCCGACGGACCTCGGACTCGTCGTCGCCGCGCGCTCCCTCGCCAACGTCGCCGTCCTGCTGCTCGGCGGCGTCCTCGCCGACCGGATCCCCCGCTCCGTGATCCTCGTCGGCACCTCGCTCGCGGCGGCGGCCACGCAGGCCGTGGTCGCCGTGACGGTGATCACGGGCACGGCGACCGTCGCGGCCCTGGTCGTGCTCAGCGTGCTCAACGGCGCCGTCGCGGCGATGAGCCTGCCCGCCGCGGCCGCCCTCGTCCCCGAGACGGTGCCGGTCGGCGAGCTCCGCCCGGCCAACGCCCTGCTCCGCCTGGGCCTGAACGCCGGGAGCATCGTCGGCGCCTCGGGCGGGGCCGCGCTCGTCGCACTGGTGGGTCCCGGGTGGGGGCTGGCGGTCGACGCCGCGGGCTTCGCCCTGGCCGCGGTCCTCTACTCCCGTGTGCGGCTGCCGCGGACGGTCCGCTCGGGCCCGGGCGCCTCCGTCCTCGCCGACCTCCGCGAAGGGTGGCTCTCCTCATCGTGTCGGTCGAGCAGCCCGCAGAACGGCGGGGGCGGCGGGCGCGAGGCTCGCAGGGCCGGACCGCCATCGGACGGTCCTGCCGTGGGGACCGGAGTAGAGGTGGGTCCGAGGCTAGTCCCTTCCCGGAGGTGTGCGGACGGAGTGCGCTCCCGCGTCAGTCGGCGAAGATCGCGCCGACCGGCTCGCGCTTCTCGGCCTGGAAGCGGTCCTCGGCGCGGCCGAGAGCCCAGTAGGCCGAGAGCGAGAGCGCCCGGCGCTCCACGCCCCACTCGTCCTGCAGGAGGGCGCGCAGCTGCTTCATCGCGGTGCGCTCGCCGTGCGCGAAGACCTCGAGCACGCCCTCGGGCCTCGGCTCGGCCCGCACGGCCGCGACCAGCGCCCGGCCGGCCTCGAGACCGCCGCGGTGCAGCCAGCGCACCTCCACTCCGGCCGGAGCGGGAAGATCGAGCTCGTCGGCGGCCGAGTCCACCTCGATCAGGACGAGGCCGCGCGCGTGCGCGGGCATCCCCTCGAGGGCCGAGGCGATCGCCGGCAGAGCGGAGTCGTCGCCGAGCAGCAGGTGCACGACCTCAGGGTCGGCGCTCGGCGACCAGGCGCCGCCGGGCGCGGAGAGGGCGATCCGGTCGCCGGGAGCCGCGGCGAGCGCCCACGGACCCGCCACCCCTTCGTCGCCGTGCACGACGAAGTCGACGGCGATCGAGCGCCGCTCGAGGTCGACCGAGCGGACGGTGTAGGTGCGGCGCACGGGCAGCTGCTCGGGGGCGACGCTCGCCCGGAGCGCGTCGAGGTCGAAGGGCGGCTGGAGGTCGGAGCCGCGCGGCGGGAGCAGGAGCTTCACGTAGCGGTCGGTCGCGGCGAGGCGCTCGGGGTCGGACTCGGCGAGGAACGCGTCGAGCCCGTCGCCGCCGAGGTGCACGCGGACCAGGTGGCCGGTGAGGCGCTCGGTCCGCAGCACGGTGAGCACGTGCTGGCTGCGGGCGCGGCGCGGGCGGTCGGGGGACGGGGCGGCGTCGGTCATCCGCCCAGCATGCCCGGTCGTGCTCGGTGCGGGCCGAGTGCGGGCCGCTCGCGGGCGGGCGCCGAGGGGTCACGAACGGTCGCTTCCGACGGGCGGAGGGGACCGTTCTCGACGCATCGGAGCGGTCCGGGGGCACGGCCGGGACATCCCGGCGCCGAGCGCGAGGCGGCGCCGCGAGCGCGCGTACGGACGAACGCGCGCCGAGGGGTCACGAACGGTCGCTTCGGAAGGACGGAAGGAGCCGTTCGCGACGCATCGGAGCAGGCCGAGGGCACGGACGGGGCATCGCGGCGGGGATCCGCGCGAGGCGGCGGCGCGCGCGGGCGCTGATCCGTCGCTCACGGCCCGCGGAGGAGCGCAGGACGGGCCGTCCGTGACAGATCGGAGCGGGCCGGGCGCGCCTGGGCGCCGCATGCGGAGCGAGCGCGGGCCTGCCGGAAGGCGCCGGGCGTCGATCCGTCACGAACGGCCCGTGCGGGAGGACGGAACGGGCCGTCAGCGACGGATCGGAGCGGGCGGCCGGAGGCCCTAGCCGACGGAGCGGAGCGGACAGCAGCGCACGTCGGCGGAGCGGGCGGCGCCGCGGCCGTTCGCGACGGATCGGAGCGGGCGGCCGGAGGCCCGGGCCGACGGAGCGGAGCGGACAGCAGCGCACGTCGGCGGAGCGGGCGGCGCCGCGCCCGGTCAGCGACGGATCGGAGCGGGCGGCCGGAGGCCCGGGCCGACGGAGCGGAGCGGACAGCAGCGCACGTGGGCGGGGCGGGCGGCGCCGCGCCCGGTCAGCGACGGCTGGGAGCGGGCGGCCGGAGGCCCCGGCCGACGGAGGGGAGCGGACAGCAGCGCACGTCGGCGGAGCGGGTGGCGCCCCGGCCGACGGCCCGGCCGACGGCCCGGCGGACGGCCGGTGGCGCGAGGTGCGCTCGCGCGGGGCGCGGCGGCGGGGGCGCGCCTACTCTCGCGGGATGACTGCGACGGCTCCGCGACTCCGGCACGACCGACTGGTCGCCCCCGATGTGCTGCGCGGAGTGGCGGTGGCGGCCATGCTCGTCGCGCACGCGATGCCGCTCGTGCCGAGCGCGCGCACAGGGGTCGTCGGGTTCCTGGCGTGGAACGTCAACGATCTCGCGTCGCCGCTGTTCGCGCTGGTGATGGGGATGTCGGCGGCCCTGGTGCTCGCGCGGCCCGGTGCCTCACCCGGGCGGGTGCTGCTGCGGAACGCGATCCGCGGCGCGGTGCTCGTGGCACTCGGCGTCTGGCTCGAGACCTGGGGCAGCTGGATCGCGATCGTGCTGCAGTACCTCGGCGTCGTGCTCGTGCTCGGCACGCCGCTGCTCCTCCTCCGCTCCCGGACGATCGCCGCGCTGGCCGCCGTGCTCGCGCTCGCCGCCGGGCCCGTGAACGCCGCGGTCGCCGCCGCCGCACCCGGCTCTCCGCTCGCTCTCTGGCTCTTCACCGGGCCGAGCTACCGCGCGACCAACCTGCTCCCCTTCTTCCTCCTCGGAGCCCTGCTGCTGCGGCACGGCGCGCAGCGCGACCGGCTGCTGCCGGTGCTCGCGGCGGTCGCGGTCGTCGCGTATCCGGTGCGGCCGCTGGTCGCGCTCCTGCTCGGCGTGGAGTCGCCCTCCGGCAGCCTCCCGGACACCCTGCACGACCTCGGGCTCGTGCTCCTGGCCTACGTCGCGGTGGTGCTGCTGACCACGTCGCGCTCCACCGCTGTCCAGCGGCTGCTGGTGCCGCTCCGGGCGATCGGCACGCTCGCGCTCTCGGTCTACGTGCTGCAGGTGGCGCTCGTCGCAGCGCTCGCGCGGGCGGGCCTCGGCTACTCCGCCGACACTCCGCTCGCCGCTCTCGCCCTGGTGCTCGGGCTGTGCACGGCCGCCGTGCTGTGGTGGCGGTTCCTCGGTGCCGGCCCCGTCGAGCGGCTGACGGCGCGGCTCACCGGGCTCGTGCCGCGCTGAGCCGCCCGGCCGCCCGGGCGAGCCCGCGGCGAGGACCTGAGCTCGCCTGAGCTCGCAAGGTCCGCGGCGAACCCGGCTGATCCGCCGACACCCGGCGGCCCGCACACGAGCGCAGGCCGCCGGGCGTCCCCTCCCTCAGCGCGCGAGCGCCGACGCCTCCTTCGCGAGGGCCGGGCCGTGCGCCGCGAGCACCAGGTCGCGCACCGCGGTGGCCGGGAGCGACGCGGCTCCGGCCGGCAGCAGGTCCGCGTCCGAGGCCAGCACGAGCGGAGTGTCCGCCGACGAGGACGGCAGCCTCCCGTGCGTGCCGCGCACGAGCGACGCGTCCAGCGGCACCAGGTTCATCGCGTAGCGCAGCCCGAGCGCCTTCTTGGCGAGGTTGCCCGCCGCCTTCGCCTTCACCAGCGGGTCGGCCGGATCGAAGAAGAGCTCGGCCGGGTCGTAGCCGGGCTTGCGGTGGATGTCGACGCCGCGGGCGAAGTCGGGCGCGCGGTCGTCGTCGAGCCAGTAGTAGTAGGTGAACCACGCCCCCGGCCGGGCGACCACGACGAACTCGCCCGAGCGCTCGTGGTCGAGGCCGTAGCGGGCCTGCGCCTCCCGGTCGAGCACCTCGTCGACGCCGTCGAGCCCCTCGAGGATCGAGCGCACCCGCGGCAGGTCCGCCGCGTCCTGCACGTAGACGTGCGCGACCTGGTGGTCGGCGACGGCGAACGCGCGCGACGTCCACGGGTCCAGCTGCTCGCGGCCGTCCTGCACGTAGACCTCGAGCAGGCCCTCGCGGCGGAGCGCCCGGTTCACGTCGACCGGGGTGTCGGCGTCGGCGATCCCGTACTCGGCGACCACGATCACCGAGGCGCCCAGCGCCTCCGCGTCGTCGAGCAGCGGAGCGAGCACCACGTCGAGCTCCGACGCGGCCCGGCGCGCCTCGGGCGAGTCCGGTCCGAAGCGCTGGAGGTCGTAGTCGAGGTGCGGCAGGTACGCCGTGGTCAGCTCGGGCGGTCCGGACCCGTCTCCGGCCAGCACGTGCCGGGTCGCGTCGACCATCCACTGGGTCGAGCGGAGCGACGCGGTCGGCCCCCAGTACTGGAACAGCGGGAAGGCGCCGAAGCGCGAGACCAGCTCGTCGTGCAGCGCCGGCGGGCGCACGTAGGCGTCCGGCGACTTGCGGCCGTCGGCGTGGTAGATCGGGCGCGGAGTGACGGTGACGTCGGTCGACGCCCCCATCGCGTACCACCAGCCGATGTTGGCCGCGCGGTACGGCTCGCCGCTCAGCCGGCGCGCGGTCTCCCAGACCTTCTCCCCCGTGACCAAGCGGTTGTGCTGGCGCCACAGGTGCACCTCGCCGAGGTCGCGGAAGTACCAGCCGTTGCCGACGATCCCGTGCTGCGCGGGCATCGAGCCGGTGAGCATGGTCGACTGCACGCTGCAGGTGACCGCGGGCAGGACCGTGTCCAGCGGCAGGCGCCCGCCCCCGCGGGCCAGCCGCGAGAGGCGGGGCATGTCGGCGAGCGCCGTCGAGGTCAGCCCGACCACGTCGAGCAGCAGCACGGGCCTCACAGCGCCGCCGCCTGCGGGAGGAGGGGCGCCAGCAGCGCCTCTCGGGAGGCGGGCGTGAGCAGGTGCGCGGCCGCCCAGGCGAGCTCGGCGCCGATGCCCGTCGAGAGGTCGCTCGGGGCGTCGGCGAGCACCGACCAGGTGTAGGTCTCGACGTCGAGGTGGATCTCGTCGTACGGCCAGGCGGCGTCGACCGCCGAGACCGCCTCCGCCAGGACGGCCGTGGTGGCCGAGAGCGGCGCCTCCGGCCGGTGGTGCAGCGGCACGTGGAAGTGCACGCGCCACGGGCCGGTGCCGGGGAGCGTGTCCAGCGCCTCGGGCAGATCGTCCACGCGGAGCACTCCGTCGATCCCGTTCTCGCGGGTCTGGTGCAGGTAGCGCTTCTCGACGAACGGGGTGAGCGCGGCGCGGCCCGAGGGGTCCTCCAGGTGGAGCGCGGCCGAGGCCTGCACCTTGACCACGCGCAGGCCCGCGTCGCGGATGCGGCGGACGGCCGAGACCGGGTCGGCGAAGGAGACGGCGAGGTGGCAGGTGTCGAGGCACACGCCCACGTACGCCGGGTCGACCACTCCGATGCGCGGGTGCAGCCAGTCGACGACGTCGTCCACGGTGTCGAGGATGCAGCCGGGCTCGGGCTCGATCGCCAGGCGGATCGCGTGGCCGGTGGAGCGGCGCAGGTCGCGCAGCTCCTCGACGAGCCGGGCGAGGTTCCGGCAGGCGGCCTCGTCCTGCTCCCGTCCCCAGCCCTCGCGCCAGCCCAGAGGCAGCGTCGAGATGCTGCCGTCGGCGCCGGCGGGCAGCAGGTCGGCCAGGATCCGCGCGCAGTCGATCGTGTACTGCAGGCGCTCCGGCGTGGTCCAGTCGGGGCGGTAGACGTCGAGCTTCACGACCTCGGCGTGGAACGCGGCGTACGGGAAGGCGTTGAGCGTGCGCACCTCCAGGCCGTTGCGCTGCAGGGCCGCGCGGAGGACGGCGCGGTCCTCGGCGCTGGCGACCAGGCGGGCCGCGAGGTCGCGCGGGATCCACAGGCCGACTCCGACCAGTGCGAGCCCGGCGGCCACGCGCGCGGGTCCGGCGTACACGTCGAGCTGGCGGACGACTCCGGCCAGGTCCTCGGCGGGATGGACGTTGGTGCAGTAGGAGAGGTGCATCACACGACCTCCGCCACGCGCGGCGCGCCCCGGAGCACGGAGTTGCCCTCGAAGGTGCGGCCGGCCGACTCCTGCACGTCGAAGCCCGCGACGGGCGAGAGGTCCAGGCGTCCGCTCTGCCCGTAGAACTCGACCGGGTTCTGCCAGAGCAGCCGGTCGACGTCGCCCGCGCTGAAGCCGGCGACGAGGAGGAGGCGGCCGGTCTTCGCGGTCGTGAGCGGGTCGGAGCGGCCCCAGTCGGCGGCGGAGTTGACCAGCACGTGGTCCAGCCCGATCCGCTCGACCAGCGTCACCAGGCGCGTCTCGTCCATCTTCGTGTCGGGGTAGATGGAGAAGCCCATCCAGCAGCCGGAGTCGCGGACCGCGTCGACGGTGACCTCGTTGAGGTGGTCGACGAGGACCCGCCCGGGCTCGAGCCCCGAGTCGGCGACGACCTCGAGGGTGCGGCGGGTGCCCGACTCCTTGTCGCGGTGCGGAGTGTGCACCATCGCGGGGAGGCCGTGCTCGCCGGCGAGCTCGAGCTGCTGGCGGAAGACCTGGTCCTCCTCGGGGGTGAGCGAGTCGTAGCCGGTCTCGCCGACCGCGACGACGCCGTCCTTGGCGAGGTAGCGGTCGAGCTCGGGCAGGACGGCCCGGCAGCGCGGGTCGTTCGCCTCCTTCGGGTTGAGCCCGATGGTGCAGTGGTGGCGGATGCCGAACTGCGCGGCGCGGAAGCGCTCCCAGCCGATCAGGGCGTCGAAGTAGTCCGTGAACGAGCCGACGTTCGTGCGCGGCTGGCCGAGCCAGAAGGAGGGTTCGACGACCGCGCGGACGCCGGCGTCGAACATCGCCTGGTAGTCGTCGGTGGTGCGGGAGGTCATGTGGATGTGCGGGTCGAAGATGCGCATCGTCGCGCCTTTCTCATCGGTGGTGGTGCCCCGCGGTCGGGGCGGCGTTCGGGGGCGGTCAGCTCGGCAGGAGCACCGCCAGATCGTCCGGGAGCGGGCGCCCGGCCGCGCGGCGCTCGTCCGCGAAGCGGCCGGCCATCGCGCGCAGCTCGGCGTCGCTGCGCTCCTCCAGCCCGGCGACCGCCGCGAGCGGGACGCCGAGGAAGACGAGCTTGAGCACCCCGTGCCGCCAGGCGTGCGCGTCGAGGTGGCGGCGGGCGAAGGAGCCCATCGCCGCGGCGACGAGCCGGGTGTCGTTGGCGCGCAGGGCGTCGGCGGTCAGCTCGAGGCCGGCGAGGGCCGTCGCCGGTCCCGGGTCGCCGAGGGCGTTCAGCGCGGCCAGCACTCCGCGGCGCTCGGCGCCGTCCCCGCCGCGGTAGAGGCGGAGGAGGAGAGCGGCCAGGTCGTCGTCGCCGAGCGCCTGCGCGGCGGCCTGCACCAGGGCGGCGCGGGCCGCGTCGTCGTGCGTGCCGTGGACGAGGCCGTGCGGGTCCTCGGCGGGCCGGAGCGGCTCGCGTCCGGCCTCGCGGCCCGCGGCGGGGAAGAAGCGCTCGATCCGCGACGGGCGCTCGAGGACGGCGGAGCGGGCGGCCGCGGTCCACGGGTGCTCGGCGTGCGAGGAGGCGCCGCCGAGCGCCTCCTCCATCGCCGCGAGGCTCGCCACGGCCAGGCGGGGCGCGTCGTGCGAGTGCCGGGGCAGCTCGACGGCGGCGATCCCGCGGTAGCCGATCTCGGCGAGGGTCGCGAAGGCGGCCGCGAGGTCGAGCGATCCGGTGCCGAGCTCGAGGTGCTCGTGCCGCTCCGGGAGCATGTCGTCGACCTGCACGTTCAGGAGCAGGTCCCCGGCGCTGCGGAGGGCTCCGACCACGCCGTCCGGCTCCACCACGACGCAGTGGCCGAGGTCGACCGTCAGACCGACCGACTCCGGGTCGCCGAGCTCGCGGCGCAGCAGCAGCGCGTCGGCCACCGTCTCCACCAGCATCCCCGGCTCGGGCTCGACGGCCAGCCGCACGCCGTGGCGCTCGGCCGTCGCGACGACGCCGCGCATCCGCTCGACGAGCAGCCGCCAGGCCGCGGCCGCATCGGCGCCCGCCGGCACGACCCCCGACCAGAGGGAGACGGCGTCGGCGCCCAGCAGCGCGGCGATCTCGATCGCGCGCTCGAGGAAGCGGACCCGGGGGCCGGCCTCCTCGTCGACCAGCGTGGGGCGGTGCTTCGCGAACGGGTCGAGCAGGTACCGCGCTCCCGTCTCGACGACCACGCGCAGGCCCAGCTCGTCGAGCCGCGACCGGAGCGCCAGCGTCCGCTCGCGCCAGTCGGCCGCGAAGGGATCGAGGTGCGGGTGCCCGAGGGTGAGCGCGACGGCGCGGTACCCCGCGGCGTGGATCACCGTGAGCGCGTCGTCGAGGGTGTGGTCGGTGAAGCCGTTGGTGCCGTAGCCGAGGACGGGTCCGGTGGCGCTCATGTGATGTCCGCCGTCCGCGGGCGGCGGAGCAGGAGGGAGCCGAGCGCGTCGAGCGCGAGCAGCGCCGCCCCCAGCTCGGGACGCTTCAGGCCGGCGAGCGCGGCCTGCAGCGGGATCATCCCGGTGATGCCCGCGCGGGTCGCCGTCCGCGCGGCCGCGGCCGTCGGCGTCCGCACGGCCTGCAGCTGCGCGGTGAGCACGAGCAGGAGCCAGCGCCCGAGGCCCGCGGCGACGACCGCGGCGGGGGCGGCCCGGCGCTCGGCCAGAGCGCCGGCCGCGGTGGACAGCGCGATCGCCGCGGTGCCGGCCGAGACCGCTCCCGCCGCGACCGGAGTGGTCCCGTGCACCTCGCCGCGCGAGAGCACGGTGACGCCGAGCGTGTGCGCGGCCACGGCGGCGGAGGCGGGGGCCGCCGCGCGCACGCCGTCGACGCCCGCGCCGAGCAGCACGTCGAGACCGCGGCAGGCCGCCATCACGACCGGGCCCAGCGGAGTCGGCTTCGCGAGCAGGTCGTACGACCAGATCCCGGCCGCGAGCGGCAGCGAGAGCGCGAGCGAGCGCCGCCCGTCCACGACGGCCGCCACGGCGATCCCCGCCGCGGTCAGCGCCGCCGCCGTGCCCAGCGCCGCCGAGCGCCGGATGCGCCCCGAGGGGATCGGCCGCTCCGGCCGCTCCCGGGCGTCGAGCTCGGCGTCCGCGTAGTCGTTGAGCGCCATGCCCGCCGAGTAGAGCAGCGCCGAGGACAGCGGGAGCGCGACCGTGCGCGCTCCCACTCCGCGGCCCGCCCACGCTCCGCCCGCGACGGTGTCGCCGATCACGGTCAGCGCGGCCTTCGCGCGGACGAGCTCGAGGTAGTCGCGCAGCTCAGCCATCGCTCCGCGTCCCGCTCGTCACCGGGGTGCGGCGCTCGGCGACGAGCGCGCCTGTGCGGGCGGACCAGGCCACCAGCTCCGCGGTCTGCTCGGCGAAGCCGTGCACGTCGCTGCCCCACGGGTCCTTGAAGAAGAAGCCGAGCTCGCCGACAGGGCCCGAGACGCCGGCCTCGTCCGCGAGCGCCAGCAGGCGGGCGAGGTCGAGGATCAGCGGCGCCGCGAGGGCCGAGTCGTATGCCGACCAGATCGTCTGCACCGTGATCCGCGAGCCGAGGAAGCCCTCCGCGTGCACGTGGTCCCAGGCGGTCTTGACGTCGCCGAGGTCCGGGACGTTGTCGATGTGGAGTGGAGTGACGACGTCGTCGCCGAGGAGGCTGCGGAGTCCGCGGTTCTTCGAGACGAGCTTCGAGCGCACCGCCTCCGGGTCGGCGAGGGTCTGCCCGTCGCCGCCGCCGAGGAGGTTCGCGCCCGCCCACGAGAGCACGCGCATCCCGCGCGCCGTGAACATCGGCGCGAGCACGCTGCGGAGCAGGGTCTCCCCCGTCTTGCCGTCCTGCCCGGCGATCGGGATCCCGGCCTCGGCGGCCCACTCCTCCAGGGCCGGCAGGGCCAGCGCGGTCGAGGGAGTGAAGCAGGCGTAGGCCGCGCCCGCGACGACGGCCGAGAGGGCGGCGATCGAGCTCGGCGGCAGGAGGCGCTCGCCCGGACGCGCCAGGGCGGCGCGCAGAGCGGCGAGGTCGTGGAACTCGGGACGGTCGACCGGCAGCACCTCGGTCGAGGCGACGTCGATCACGACGACCCGGGCGAGGCCGTGGCGCTCGCGGAAGGCGACGATGTCGGCGGCCCGGCGGTCGATCTCCTCCTGCTGCGACGCGGCGTCGGAGGGGGCGAGGCGGATCTCGGCGTCGGTCGCGTCGATCCGGTCGGCCACCTCGGCGACGACCGAGGTCGGGAACATGCCGCCGGCCGCGAGGCCCGTGGCCTTCTCGAGCAGCGGAGTCGGCGAGACGTCGTGGCCGCCGATGACGATGTCGGCGAACCCGGCGAGCGGGACGTCCTCGAAGGCGGGGGTCGCGGTGGCGCACCCCGAGCTGGGCGCGGCTCCGGCGGCGATGGCGTGCAGGCCCACGGCGGCCGTGGTGGCGACGCTGCCCCGGGCCCCGATCAGCCAGAGGCCGATGCGCCCGCTCGATCGGGGGGCGCCTGTGGTGGTGGTGTCGGACGAGGTCATCGTTCTCTCCTGTCTGGAAGGGCTGGCTGAGCGGCGATCGTCGGGGCGCACCCGGGCGATCGGAGTGGGGAGGGGCCGCGGCGGGGCGCGCGACGCGCCTCCGCCTGGCCGTGTCGCGCACGACCCGCACGGGGGGCCCGCTGAGATTGCGCGACCGTGCGACGCCTGGTTTCCTCAGGTGTGCTGTCCCCCGAACCCGTCCTCCGGGCCGAGAGAAGGAGCTGAGCGTGGCCGAGCGCGCGGGTACCGCGACCGGCGACATGCTGAGGCTGTTCGCCGACGGTCGGCCGCGCACCCGCGCCGAGCTGGTCGAGGAGACGGGCCTCGCGCGGACCGCGGTGATGACGCGCCTGGAGCAGTTCTTCGAGCTCGGACTGATCGCGCACCTCGACCGCGCTCCGTCGACCGGCGGCCGTCCGTCCGCGCGTCTCGTCTTCGACCCGGCCGTCCGCTCGCTCCTGGCCATCGACCTGGGCGCGGCGCACTCGACCATCGCGCTGACCGACTTCGACGGCCGCATCATCGCCGAGCGCCGCGAGGAGCTCGACATCGCGCAGGGCCCCGTGGCGGTGCTCGGACACGCGCTCGACGTCTGCGACGGGATCCTCGCCGCGGCCGGCGTCGACCGCTCCGCCCTCGCGGGCATCGGGGTCGGCGTGCCCGGCCCGGTGGAGCACGCGAGCGGCCGCCCGGTGCGCCCGCCGATCATGCCCGGCTGGGACGGCTTCGACATCCCCGCCTTCGTGCGCCGGCGCTACGACACCACGGTGCTCGTCGACAACGACGTGAACCTGCTGGCGCTCGGCGAGCGGGCCTCGCGCTTCCCGCACGCCCTCGACCTGATGTTCGTGAAGGTCGGCACCGGCATCGGCGCGGGCATCGTCTCGTCCGGGCTGCTCCAGCGCGGAGCCCTCGGCTCCGCCGGCGATCTCGGCCACGTCCAGGTGCCGCGCACGGCCCCGGCCGCGGCGGGCGGTCAGGAGGGGGACCTCGAGGCGGTCGCGGGCGGCTCCGCTCTGGCCGCCGGGCTCGCCCGGGCGGGCCGCGACGTGCAGTCGGTGCGCGAGCTGATCGACTTGCTGAAGGCGCGCGATCCCGAAGCCGTCGAGGCGGCGCGGATCGCGGGACTCCAGCTCGGCGAGGTGCTGGCCACCTGCGTGAGCCTGCTGAACCCCTCCGTCATCGTGCTGGGCGGCGCGGTCGCCCTCGCCAGCCCGGAGATCCTGACGGCCGTGCGCTCGGTGATCGACGAGCGCTCTCTCCCCCTCGCGACGCAGCGGCTCGACGTGGTGACCGCCGAGCTGGGCGGCAGCGGGGGCGTGCGCGGTGCCGCGCTGATGCTGCGCGGGCACCTGCTCAGCCCCGCCGTGGTGGACGGCTTCCTCGAGCAGCTGCGCGCCGAGGGGCGGGCGGTCCGCTAGAGCGGCGGCCGCGGGCCCGGAGGCGGCGGGCCGTGCCGGCGCGATCCCCCGCGGACCGCGTCGGCCGCACCCGGTCAGGAGCGGACCTCCGCGCGGTCGGCGTCCTCCGGCTGGGCGCCGAGAGCGGCGGCGACGGCGGCGTCGATGCGCGCCTGCTCCCCCGCGGCCCGGCGGCGGCGGCGGACGACGGTCAGCACGATGAGCCCGATGAGCAGGGCGAGGAGGAGCACGGCGCTCCACGGCACGGCCGCGGCCGAGGTCTCGGCGGTGGCGACCGGCACGTCGGGGACGACGACGGCGGAGTCGGCCTGTGCGGCCTGGTCGGCGGTGACGACGGTGCCCGAGAGCGCGGCGCGGGCGGTCGCGACGAAGAGCGGCCAGACTCCGGCGACGGTCACGGTGCGCGAGACGGAGGTTCCGGGGAGGAGCTCGGGCAGCGGCTCCGGGTCGGTCGCGGACACCGGCGCGAGGCCGAAGAGGCCGGCGACGCTGATCTCGGCGCCCGGCGCGATGCGGGTGTTGCCCGCGTTGGTCACGGTGTAGTCGACGGTCGCGGAGCCGGGGGCGAAGGGGTTCCAGCCGCCCTCGTACGAGACGGCGAGGTCGTCGATCGACAGGCGCGGGGCGAGCTCGCCGCCGACGCGGAGGTACATGCGCGAGCCCAGGCGCCGGTCGACCGAGACTCCGGTCTCGCCCTGCACCAGGATCGAGGACACGACGCCCGCGGCGTAGTCGCCCGGGGTCACGTCGTCGGGGACGACGACCTCGAACGGGACCTGCACGCTCTCGCCGGCGGGCACGGTGACCTCGGGCTCGGGGAACGCGATCCAGCTGCCGAGCTGCGTCGAGGGCTCCGCGGCGGGGAGCAGGTCGAGCTGGCCGGCCTCGGTGATGAAGCCGTCGGAGCCGTAGACGCGGAACGTCTGCTCCTCGTCGTCGTAGTTGGAGACGATCAGGGCGTCGCTGAGGCGTCCGCCGGGATCGAGGGCGTAGGCGTAGTTCGGCCGCTCGCTGCCCTGCTCGGTGTCGGCGGGGCGCACCCCCCAGGTGACCGGCGTGGAGGCGGGGTCCGCCTCCTGGGCACCCGCCTGAGCCGAGAGGCCGCCGGCTGCGAGGAGCGTCATCAGCAGCAGGGCGGCGGTGGTGCGGGAGGTGCGTGGCATGAGCGACATCGATCAGGCTTCCGTTGCAAGGGGGGATGCCTCCCCGCGGGACGCCGCTCCGGTGCGCGGCACGCCGAGCGGGGCGTACCGGAGTGGCGTCTCGCGGGGAGACGGGGGGAGGGTGGGGCGGCCCGGAGGCCGCCCCACCGGTGCTAGCCGAGCGCGGTGAGCGTCAGCGTCGCGGTGTAGGTGCCGGTTCCGACCGAGAGCGGGAGCTTCAGGTCGAGGTCGGCGCCCAGGACCGAGGATCCGGTCGGGTGCTGCGCCGCGGCGGAGCCGAGGACGCGGGGCGTGGCGAGGCCGTTGCCCGAGTCGAACCCGGAGGGGACGGCAGCGCCGGCGACGGCACCGCCCGTGTTCTCCAGGACCTCGGGGGTCCAGCCGAGGTGCTTGCCCGAGAACGTCTTCTCGCCGGAGCGGAAGTCGCTCAGCTGGCCGGTGACCGACCAGGCCGGGCCGTTGAGGCGGGTGTCGGTCACGCGGACCGGCACGAGCTCACCGGAGGCGGCGAAGTGGTCGCCCTGCTCCTCGGCGACGCCGAGGTTCACCAGGTTGCTGGTGCCCTCGAGCGTCCAGGTCAGCTCGCCCTTGTTGGCCTCGGGGACGATGACGGCCACGGCCTGGTCGCCGGCCGCCGCAGCGCCCGCCGCCGTTCCCGTGAAGGTGCCGTCGACTCCGGCGGCGGTGTTGCCCGCGCCGAAGTTGACCGCCGGCGCGTTGTCGGTGAGCGCGATGCGCCCGCCGACCGTCGAGCCCGCGAGCTGGACGTTGCCGGAGTTGCCCGAGAGCGTGAGATCCCCGCCCACCGTGTTGCCGAGGGCCGAGGCCGAGCCGTCCTCGTTCGCGCCCAGAAGAACGCCGCGCGAGGAGCCGGTGACGGCGAGCGAGCCGCCGACGATGGCGCCCTGCACGTTCACGCCGAAGTCGCTGCCGGCGAAGGTGGCGTCGCCGCCGACGCTGGTGCGGTCGACGTCGACGTAGTTCGCCGCGTCGGTGCTGACCGAGCCGTCGACCGAGAGGTCGCTGAACTCGACGTCGATCCCGCCGGCCTCGACCATGCCGCCGACCGTGAGGTCGCGCAGGTAGAGGAAGCCGCTGCGGCTGCCGTCCGAGAACGACACGACGTCTCCGCCGACGCTGGTGCCGTCGATCGAGATGCCGTACGCGTCGGTGCCGATGACGTCGCCGCCGATGGTCGCCGAGGTGGCGTCCAGCCAGGCGTCGTCGCCGACGATGACGTTGCCGGTGACGGTCACGTTGCCGAGCACGCAGGTCTGGCCCGCGCCGACGTTGAGGTCTCCGGTGATCGTCTGGTTCCCGAGCTCGGTGGTGCAGTCCGTCGTCGCCGCGAAGGCGGACGGTGCGGCGACCATCGCGAGGGAGGCGGCCGCGAGGACCGCCGTGGGCGTCTTCCACTTCATGGGGGTTCTCCTCGGTGCGCTCGTGCGCGTCGTGCTGGTGGTGGTGCTGTCGGTGCGGCGCGCGCGGCGCGGGGTGCGCTCAGCCACGGAGCGCAGCGATCGCGGAGTAGCTGCGGGAAGCGGCCTCGAGGGAGTTCCCCGTGCTCGGCGGCGTCGCCAGCGTGGGAGCGGTGTCCTGCTCCCAGACGCCGAAGCGCTGGCCGCGGTCGCGCAGCTCCGAGAGGAACGCCTGGTAGGGCAGGTTGCCCGCGCCGAACTCGACGATGTCGTAGCCGTTGGTGTTGGCGTTGTTCGTCTTGCCGTCCTTGAGGTGCAGGATCGGGTAGCGGCGCGGGTTGCGCTTGATGTAGTCGAGCGGCTCGAAGCCCGGGTAGAGCTTCTTGCCGACGTACGCCCAGTAGACGTCCATCTCGAGGTACACGTGACGCGGGTCGGTGTTGTCGTAGAAGAGGTCGTACAGGCGGGTCTTGGGGTCGTCCGTGGCGAACCCGAACTCACCGGCGTGGTTGTGCTGGTAGAGCTTCATGCCCGCGGCCGAGACCTGCTGGCCCCACTTGTTCCACTCCTCCGCCGCGGCGAGGTAGCCCGCCTTGGTGTTGACGTTGGTGGGCGCGTTGCCGGTGCCGAGGTGCGGCGTGCCGAGGATCTGCGCGATCTCGAT
This sequence comes from Rathayibacter sp. AY1F4, assembly GCF_002931775.1. NCBI lineage: Bacteria > Bacillati > Actinomycetota > Actinomycetes > Micrococcales > Microbacteriaceae > Rathayibacter > Rathayibacter sp. AY1F4. The sequence goes on along the minus strand of NZ_PSVE01000001.1, from coordinate 116,922 downwards.
CTGCTTGCCCAGCTCCGAGCGGAGGAGGTTGGTGCCGACGTGCGAGCCGACGGCGCGGAGGCCGTTGTCATCGAGCAGCTGGCGGATCTGCTGCGGCGTGATCGCTCCGACGTTGCCCTGGGTGTACCCGGCGAACTCGATCTCGCTGTAGCCGATGCGGCCGAGCTCCTCGAAGACGGCCCGGAAGCCGAGCGACGAGACCTTGTCGCGGACGCTGTAGAGCTGGATGCCGATGCGGTTGATCGGGACCAGGCGCGTGGATCCGGACGAGGGCGCGGGGGCGGCCGTGGCGGGCGCCGCGAGGGCTCCCGCTCCGACGCCGACCGCGACGGTCGATGCGGCCAGGGCCGTCATCAGCGAGCGCCGGCTCATCGGCTTGGCCGTGATGGATGCGTGGTGGTGGTGCATCATTTCTCCTTCGAAATGGCAGATGGTGCAGGGGGTGGGGGGCCGGCCGGCCCGGTCGAGCCGGCCGGCCCCTGCGCGGGGGCTACTGCTGGACGGTGAGGTTCAGCAGCGCCGACGCGGCGTTGGTGTCCGCCGTGGCGGTGTGGGTGACGGTCAGCTTGTAGCTGCCCGCCGCGAGCTTCGGGAGCGTCACCACGACGTGCCCGTTCTCGTCGAGGGTCCCGGTGAGCATCGCGACGGTGGAGAGGTTCCTCTTCACCATCACGCTCACCTGACCGGTGCCGGCGACACCCGTCGAGGACTTCGCGTCGACCGTGACCTGCGCGCTTGCGCCCGGCTTGACCGGGTTGGGCGAGACGGTCGCGGTGAGCTCCGAGGCTGCCTTCGAGACGATCAGGCGGGCGGTGCCCTCCGAGGCCTTGAAGGTGGCGTCCGAGCCGTACGCCGCACGGAGGGTGTGGGTGCCGGCGCCGAGGGTCTTCGGCAGGGCGAAGGTCGCCTTGCCGTCCTTCAGCGTCGCGCGGCCCAGCTCGGTGGCGCCCTCGTAGAGGACGACCTCTCCGCCGGGGTTCCCACCCTGACCGGTGACCGTGACGGTCGCCTCGCCCGGTGCCCCGAAGGTCACGCGGGGAGCCGAGAGCGCCACGGTGGTGGTCGACGCGGCGGTCGGGGCGTTCGCCGCGGCCAGGTCGATCGTGAACTTCACCGTGCCGACCGCCGAGACGTTGCCGCCGGTGTCGGTGGCGCGGTACTGGATCGTCCGGGCGCCGTTCGTGGTGAACGGGACCGTGTACGCGCCGTTGACGGCGCGGACCGTGGTCCACGTCGTGCCGTTGTCGGCGGAGTACTGGACGGTGGAGATCGCTCCGTTGTCCGTGGCGGTGAGGCCGAGGGTCACGGGCTTGTTGTAGACGCCGCCGACGCCCGCAGGCGCTGCCGGGTCGAGGGTCGCCGCGACGGTCGGAGCCGTCTTGTCACCGGCGCCGACACCCTGGAAGGTGAGGGAGTCGAGCGACAGGCCGCTGGGCGAGGTCACGTAGAGCGAGCCGGTGCCGCGGGGGACGTTGGTGCCGAAGGGGACGAGGACGTCCTTCCAGCCGGCTCCCGCGGGGATGGTCGCCGTTCCGAAGGGCGCTGCGTCGGCAGCGTTCCAGCGGAGGTCGACGGTGCCCTCACCGGTGGCGCGGACCACGACGCCGGTCAGGTTGGCGAAGTTCACCGGGTCCCAGCGCAGGAAGGATCCCGCACCGAGTCCGCTGACGGCGTTGCCGCCGCTGGCGGTGGTGTCCGCGTAGGGCAGGACGCCCTCACGGGCGGCGTGCTCCGCCTCCTGCGTCTTCGGGTTCAGCCGCAGCGTCGCCTCGGCCGCAGCCGGGGGCAGGCCGTTGAAGCCGCCGTCCGTGTAGGTCACGACGACGGTGCCGTACAGCAGCGCGCCGGGGCCGTGCTCGGGCGAGTCCTTCGACGTCGGGAACGCTCCCTTGGCACCGGTGCCGGTGACCTCGGGGTGGGCGTGCTCGTCGTGGCCGAGGCCGTAGGTCCAGCCCACGCGGCTGCTGACGATCTGGTCGCCGTCCTCAGCGTCCTTGCCGGTCACCTGGTAGGGGATCGCGTCGCCCCAGTTGAAGAACGAGCCGTTGCCGGGCGTCTGGATCTGGATCTGCGGCGCCTGGTTGCCGACCGAGATGACCCGCGAGGTCAGGCTGAACTTGCCCTTGGCGTCGGTGACGCGCAGACGGGCCGTGAACTGTCCGAGCTCGGTGTAGGTCTTCTTGACGGTCACTCCGGTGGCGTCGAAGGTGCCGTCGCCGTCGAAGTCCCAGTCGTAGGTGAGCGCGTCGCCCTCGGGGTCGGTCGAGCCCTTGGCGTCGAACGTGACCTCGAGCGGGGTCTGCGAGGCGGACAGGGGGGTCGCGGTGAAGCGGGCCTGCGGCGCCTTGTTGCCCTCGGCGTAGTCGATCCGGTACAGGCCCGCGTCGGGGTTGGCGCGGAAGAATCCGTCGCCGTACTCGATCACGTACATCGACCCGTCGGGGCCGAACTCCATGTCCATCGGGTTGTCGTGGATCGGCTGCGCGGCCTGGCTGAGCGCCGCGTTGGGGAGGAAGTCCTCGATGTGCGTGACCGCGCGGTCCTCATCGAGCGTGAACGCCGCGATGTAGTCCTGCGAGAACTCGCCGAAGAAGGTCTTCTTGTCCCAGTACTCCGGGAACTTCGACGTCGAGGTGTTCTCCGCGTCGAAGTGGTACACCGGTCCGCCCATGGGGCCCTGGCCGTTGCTGGTTCCGAAGTTGACGAGCTCGTCGAACGGCTGGTCGCCGGGGTTGTCGCCGTAGTAGACGGTCGCCGCCTTGGCGTCCGGGATGTCGACGAGGCCGGTGTTCCAGCGCGAGTTGTTCTTCAGGTTCTCCGGGTCGAAGAAGCCGCGGGGCGTCGACGTCTCGAAGTTCCACTCGTTGTACGGCGCGTTGGGTCCGTGGACGTAGGGCCAGCCGGAGTTGTGCGGCTCGTCCAGTCCGGTCGCGTTCCACTCGACGAGGCCCATCGGGCCGCGGACGCCGTCGGCCGCAGCGGCCTTCGTGGCGTCGGGGCCGTAGTCGCCCCAGGAGAGGGTGTTCGTCTCGGCGTCGACGTCGATCTTGAACGGGTTGCGGACGCCCATCACGAAGATCTCGGGGCGGGTCTTCTCGGTTCCCACCGGGAAGAGGTTGCCCTCGGGGATCGTGTACGAGCCGTCCTCCTGCACGGTGATCCGGAGGATCTTGCCGCGGAGGTCGTTCGTGTTGCCGGCGCCGCGACGCGAGTCGAAGCCCGGGTTCATGCGGGGCGCGTCGTTGTTCGGCGCGAAGCCCGCGGCACCCGGAGCGCTCGCCGGCGTGTTGTCGCCGGTGGAGAGGTACAGGTTGCCGTCGGCGTCCCAGTCGAAGTCGGCACCCACGTGGCAGCACTGCCCGCGCTGGGTCTCGATGTCGATGATCTTCTGCTCGCTCGCGAGGTCGAGGCCCGAGCCGGTCCACTTGAACCGGGAGAGGCGGTTGATGCCCTTCCACTGGTCCCAGTAGCTGTCGGTCGCGCCCTCGGGCAGCATGTTCGGAGCCGCGCCGGTCGGGGTGTTCCCGGGGGGCGCGTAGACGAGGTAGACCCACTTGTTCTCGGCGAAGTCGGGATCGATGCCGACGGACTGCAGTCCGTCCTCCGAGTTCTGGTACACGGGGATCGTGTTGACGACACGGGTGGTGCCGGTCTTGGGGTCGGTGTGGCGGATCTCGCCGTTCCGAGCGGTGTGGAGGACCGACTTGTCCGGGAGGACGGCCAGGTCGAGGGGCTCGCCGACGTTCTTCGTCAGCAGGACCTTCTCGTAGTTGCTCCAGTCGAGAGCGGATGCTCCGCCCTCGGAACCGTGGTCCACTCCGTCGTGGGCCGAGGCGGGCAGGCCGAGGGCGGTGAGTCCGGAGACCGTCACCATCCCGGCGATGCCGAGTGCGAGAAGACGCCTGATGCTTCTTCTCGAGGATCGCTTACCATTCATGCGTGATGTGATTCCTTCAATGAGGTGTTCATCGCAGAGGCCGGGTCCGTCGCTGTCCGCACGACTGAGCGGATCCGGTCTCCTCCTGTCCGGCCCTGGGGCCGGTGTCTTGCACTCCTCCTCCTCTCGCGGATGCCGGTGGCGCTGCGCTGCGGGTCGTCAGTGATCCCGGGGCGGCGCCGAGGTGGGGGCCGGCGCGGGATGGTTCCCGCGCCGACCCGGGCTGGTGGGGCCGATCAGGACTCGAAGGCCGAGGGCAGGTACTCGGAGACGTTGTCCTTGGTGACGACCGGCGCGAAGAGCTGGATCTGGCGCGGGACGCCGAGCGAGCTGGTGTCGGCCATCGACTTGTTCTGCTCGACGAGGCGGGCGAGCTTGATGCCGTCCGCGGCCTGGGTCGAGGGGTAGACGACCGTGGCCTTGACGACGGAGTCGTCGGCCTCGATCGCGCGCATCACGTTGGCCGAGCCGGCGCCGCCGACGAAGAGGAACTCGTCGCGTCCGGCGGTGTCGATCGCCGCGAGGACGCCGACGCCCTGGTCGTCGTCGTGGTTCCAGATGGCGTCGATCTTCGGCGCGGCCTGGAGGAGGTTGGCCGCGGCCTGCTCTCCGCCCTGGACGGTGAAGTCGGCGGCGACGCGGTTGTCCACGTCGAGTCCGCAGCCCTCGAGCGCGTCCGAGAAGCCCTGGCTGCGCTCCTGCGTCAGCGGGAGGGAGTCGATGCCGGCGATCTCGGCGACGACGGCGTCGGGGTTGTCGCCGAGCTCCTCGCAGATGTAGGTGCCGGCGCTGACGCCCATGCCGTAGTTGTCGCCGAGGATGGTCGACCGGGCGGCGAAGGGGCTGGAGAACTCGCGGTCCACGTTGATGACGGTGATGCCCGCCTCCATCGCCTGGGTGGCGACCTGCGTGAGCGCCGCTCCGTCGATCGGCAGGAGCACGATCGCGTCGACGCCGTCGTTGATGAAGGTCTCGACCTGGCTGATCTGGAGGTTGACGTCGTTGGTCCCCTCCGCGGTGCGGAGCTCCACGTCGTCGTACTTCTCGGCCTCGGCGATGGCGGCGCGGCTGACCGCGCCCATCCAGCCGTGGTCGGCGGCGGGAGCGGTGAAGCCGATGACGACGTTGTCGCCGGAGGCGTCGTTGTCCGAGGCGGCCACGGCGGCGGCGGTCCCGTCGGAGGCGGCGTTGCCGGTCTCGACCGGGGCGTTCGAGATGCAGCCGGTGAGCATCAGCGCGACGGCGCCGAAGGCGACGCCGGCCGAGCCGAGTCGGGCGGTGCGGGAGAGGCGGCTGCGGGTGAAGGGGCGTGCGGGCATGGAAGTGATCTCCTTCGATCGATCCGAGGGGTCCGAGGGCACACGTGTCCTGCGGAGAGGTGACCTGAGTGGTCGGGTGGGTTGCTGTGTGTGGAGGAGCGGGGCCGGAGCCCCGGGGTCAGGACTTCCTGCCGCGGGCGGCGAACCGCTGCTGCAGCAGGACGGCGGCGACGATGATCGCGCCCTTCGCGACGGCCTGAGTCGAGGTCGACATGTTGTTCTGTGTGAACACGTTGGTCAGGGTCGTGAAGATGAGGACGCCGAACACGGTGCCGACGATGGTGCCGCGGCCGCCGGCCAGCAGCGTGCCTCCGACGACGACCGCCGCGATGGCGTCGAGCTCGTAGAGGAGGCCGTTGGTCGAGCTGCCGGCGGTGGTGCGGGCGAGCATCATGACGGCGGCGATGCCGGCGGTGAGCCCGGCGAGGCCGTAGACGTACATGGTGTGGCGGCGGACCTTGATGCCGGCGAGGCGGGCGGCCTCGGGGTTGCCGCCGACCGCGATGGTGCGACGGCCGAAGGTGGTGCGGTTGAGCAGGATCCAGCCGGCGACGGCGACGACCACGAAGATCAGCACGAGCACCGGGATGCCGAGCACGTCGGCGCGGAAGAAGTCGAGGAACGGCGTGACCGTGACGACCTGCGTCTGGCGGTTCGAGATCAGCTCGGCGAAGCCGCGGGCGGCGACGAGCATCGCCAGGGTCGCCATGAAGGCGACGACCCGGCCGTAGGCGATCAGCGCGCCGTTGATGAGGCCGCAGACGAGGCCGACGACGACCGCGGTGAGCACGATCACCAGCCAGGAGGTGTTGGCCGCGTAGTACTGGGTCGAGACCGTGCTCGCCCAGACCGTCGCGAGCCCCATCACGGAGCCGACCGAGAGGTCGATGCCGCCGGAGGTGATGACGAAGGTCATGCCGATGCTCAGCACGCCGATGACGGCGGCGAGGCGGAGGATCGTGAGGACGTTGTCGACGCTGGCGAAGCGCTCCCCCGCGGTCGCGAATCCGACGATGCAGAGGATCACCAGCGCGAGCAGCAGCCCGACGTTGCGGCCGAGGGAGCCCTGCATGAGGCGGGCGATCCCGGAGCGGGAGTCCTTCGAGGGCACGCCCCCGGAGGAGCCTCCCGTCGCGGCCGACGCGTGACGGGCGGCGTCCTCCTGCGGACCGCCGATCGACGGCGACGCGGTGTCGAGCTGTCCGCTCACGCTGCACTTCCTTCCATGACGAGATCGAGCACGCGGTGCTCGTCGATCGAATCGGCCGGGCCCTCGTGGACCACGGCGCCGTCGGAGATCACGAGCACTCGGTCGGAGAGTCCGAGGACCTCGCCGATCTCGCTGGAGACCACGAGCACGGCGGCGCCGTTGGTCGCGAGGTCCCTGATCAGGGTGTAGATCTCGGCCCGTGCGCCGACGTCGACCCCGCGGGTCGGCTCGTCGAGCAGCAGGACGCGGCAGCCGCGCACGAGCCAGCGGGCGAGGAGCGCCTTCTGCTGGTTGCCTCCGGAGAGGGTGCGGGCGTCGCGGTCGACCCCGGAGGGCCGCAGGTCGAGGGAGACCGCCTGCTCGGCCGCCGCCGCGCGCTCGGAGCGCTCGTCGAGGAAGCCGCGCTTGGCGAAGCGGTCGAAGGTCGAGAGGGTGATGTTGCGGTAGACCGGCTCGTCCAGGAGCAGGCCCTGGCTCTTGCGCTCCTCCGGGCAGAGGCCGATGCCGGCGTCGACCGCCGAGGTGACGGAGCCGGCGCGCAGGCGCTTGCCCGCCACGCTGACCGTCCCGGTGGTGGCGCGGCGCGCCCCGTAGATGGTCTCGAGGATCTCGGAGCGGCCGGAGCCGACCAGCCCCGCGAGGCCGACGACCTCGCCGGCGCGGATCTCGAGGGAGACGTCCGAGAAGGAGCCCTGCAGGCCCAGCTTCTCGACCTTCAGCAGCGTCTCGGCCTCGACGTCGAGCTCCTGGCGGTCCGGGAAGACGTACTCGACGGCGCGGCCGGTCATCAGGGTGATGAGCTTCGAGGTGGGGGTGTCGGCGACCGCGAGGTTCTGCGCGACGGTCGCGCCGTCCTTGATCACGGTGATCCGGTCGCCGATGGCGCGGATCTCGTCGAGGCGGTGCGAGATGTAGACGATGGCGACGCCGGAGGCGGTGAGCTGGCGCACCACGTGGAAGAGGTTCTCCACCTCCTCGGAGTCGAGCACCGCGGAGGGCTCGTCCATGATGATGACCCGCGCGTCGTGCGAGAGGGCGCGGGCCATCTGCACGATCTGCTTGCCGGCGGCGGAGAGCGTGCCGACCTCGCGGTTCGGCGAGATCTCGGAGTGGCCGAGGCGCTCCATCAGCTCGCGGGTGATCCTCGTGGCCTTCGCCCGGGCGGTGAAGCCGCCGCGGGAGAGCTCGTGGCCGAGGAAGATGTTCTCGGCGACGGAGAGGCCGTCGACGACGTCGAGCTCCTGGTACATCGTCGCGATGCCCAGGGCGAGGGCCGCCGTCGGGGACGGGATCGTGACGACGTTCCCGTCGACGAGGATCTCGCCCTCGGTGGGCTGGTGGGCCCCGGCGAGGGTCTTGATGAGGGTGGACTTGCCGGCGCCGTTCTGGCCGAGGAGGCAGTGCACCTCACCGGGTCGGACATCGAGGTCGACGCCGTCGAGAGCACGGGCGCCGGGGAAGACCTTCACGATGCCGCGCATCTGCAGAAGCAGCTGCTGAGACTCGTCGGAGGTGCGGGGAAGAGGCTGTGCAGCAGTGCTGCGGGGGTCTGCGGTGACCATGCGGATGAAGCTACTTCCACTTACGTCGCGGGTCAAGCAAAAGTTCTGAACCGATTCGAAGGCGGTTCGGGTGATCGCCCAGTCGCCCGGGAGGCTTCCTGCTACCGCGTCAGGGCAGGGATCCGCGGGATTACGCGACATCTGACGGCGGCTGTTGAGACATTCCGTCCGTGATAGAGCGCTCTCCGAACCCTATGAACGTGCTCATGTCCGTGCAGCCCGGGCGCGTCGCCCCGGAGGGAGCCTCGCCGAGCGCGGTAGCGCCCGCGCCCCGACCCGTGGCAGGGTCGTACGGCCGACGAAAGGACGACGATGTCGAACGACCGAGCCCTGCGCGTCGCGATGGTGGGGACCGCCTTCATGGGCCGCACCCACTCGCACGCCTGGCGCACAGCCTCCCGCTTCTTCCCCCTCCCCCTCCGCCCCGAGCTCGCCGTGCTCGTGGGGAGCAACCCCGACTCGACCGCGGAGCGCGCCGAGCGGCTGGGCTGGAGCGAGGCCTCCACCGACTGGCGGGCCGTCATCGCCCGCGACGACATCGACCTCGTCGACATCTGCACCCCGGGCGACACCCACGCCGAGATCGCCATCGCGGCCCTCGAGGCCGGCAAGCACGTGCTGTGCGAGAAGCCCCTCGCCAACTCCGTCGAGGAGGCGGAGCGGATGGTCGCCGCGGCCGCCGCCTCCGGGAAGGTGGCGATGTGCGGCTTCAGCTACCGCCGCACCCCGGCCCTCGCCCTCGCGAAGCGCTTCATCGAGGAGGGCCGCCTCGGCGACATCCGGCACGTGCGCGCCCAGTACCTGCAGGACTGGCTGTCCGACTCCGAGGCGCCGCTGACCTGGCGCCTGCAGAAGGAGCGCGCCGGCTCGGGCGCCCTCGGTGACATCGGCGCGCACAGCATCGACACCGCCCAGTGGCTGACCGGCCGCGGCATCACCTCGGTCTCGGCGACGCTGCGCACCTTCACCACCGAGCGCCCCGTGCTCAGCGAGCAGGTCGGCCTCGGCGGCCGCGCAGGTGCCGACGCCCCGCGCGGCGCCGTGACCGTCGACGACGCCGCGGCCTTCACCGCCTCCTTCGAGGGCGGCGCCCTGGGCGTCTTCGAGGCGACCCGCGTCGCGACCGGCCGCCGCAACGCCAACCGGATCGAGGTGAACGGCGAGCTCGGCTCGATCGCGTTCGACTTCGAGCGGATGAACGAGCTCGAGTACTACGACGCCCGCGACCCCGAGGAGGCGCAGGGCTTCCGGCGCATCCAGGTCACCGAGCCGGCGCACCCGTACATGTCCGCCTGGTGGCCGACCGGGCACGGCATCGGCTACGAGCACCTCTTCACGCACCAGGTCGTCGACCTCGTCGAGGCGATCGCCGGCGGCACGGCGGTCACGCCCACCTTCGCCGACGCCCTCGACGTGCAGCGAGTCCTCGACGCGGTGGCCACCAGCGCCGGCGCGTCGTCCGTCTCCACGCCGGTCGCCCGCTGACCCGCCCGTCCCCTCCCCGCGAGATGCCGCTCCGGTACGCCTCCCCTGCGTGTCGCGTACCCGAGCGGCCTCTCGCGAAGGGGGACGGAGGGCTGGTGCGGGACGCGTTCGGCGCCGTGCGCCGATCCTGCGCCATAATGCGCCTATGAGCAAGAAGATTGACGCCGCGCATCGCGCGCTGGTAGACGCCCTCGACAAGCACGCCCGACTCGTCTCGGACAAGGAGTCGAAGCCGCGGAAGGTCGAACGGGCGGGAGCCGAGCTCCGCGCCGCGACGAAGGCGTACGCCGCGCTCGTGTCCGCGCGCACCGGCGCCGCGAGCCCCTTCGCCGACCTGGCCGACCCCCGCCTGGACAAGCCGACCATCGCGTCGCTCCGGGCCGAGCGCGACGCGATCGCGAAGCGGATCGCCAAGCACGAGGCGTCGGCGGGCGAGGACGGCGCGCTCGCGAGCTGAGCGCCCGGCGCGGCGCGGTCAGGCGCTGAGCTGCAGCCCCAGCGGTCTCGAGAGCTCGTGCGCGCGGCACGGCGCGATCCCGCGATGAGCGGCCGCCACGGCGCGCTCAGGCGGTGAGCGCGCGCCTCCGCTGCCTCCGAGTCGCCGTGTTACGCGCGGGTTCCGCGCGGGTCCGACCGCCTTCGTAAGGTGATCCCCGGGATCCGCGCAGTCGCGGCGCCGAGCGACCGGAGGCCGGTCGCAGCGCCGGCGGTGACCAGCACCGCCCGGTCGGTGCCGAGTGCCCGGATCCTCTCCACGGAAGGATCCCCACAGCCATGACCCTGCGCACCCGACTCCTCGCGACCTCCGCGATCGCCGCCTCCGCCGCCCTCCTCCTCGCCGGCTGCTCCGGCGCGGGCGGCGGCGACGACACCGTCCGCATCGGCGTGGTCGGCGCGAGCGACCCCTACTGGGCCACCTACGAGAAGGCCGCCGCCGACGCCGGGATCGACGTCGAGATCGTCGACTTCAGCGACTACAACCAGCCCAACCCCGCCCTCACCGAGGGCGAGATCGACCTCAACCAGTTCCAGCACATCGCCTACCTGGCGCAGTACAACACCTCGGCCGACGCCGACCTCGTGCCGATCGGCGCGACCGCGATCTACCCGCTCGGCCTCTACTCCTCGCAGTACGACGACGTCGCGGACATCCCCGCCGGCTCCACCGTCGCGATCCCCAACGACGAGACCAATCAGGCGCGCGCGCTGCTGGTGCTGCAGTCGGCCGGGCTCGTCGAGCTGAAGGACGGCGGCGGAGTGCTCTCGAACGTCGACGACGTCGAGTCCTCCTCGAAGGTGGAGGTCACCGCGCTCGAGGCCTCCCTCACCCCGACGTCGCTCCCGGACGTGGCCGCCGCGATCATCAACAACGACTTCATCGAGAACGCGGGCCTCAAGGCCTCGGACGCGATCGCCCAGGACGACCCGAGCGACCCCGCCTCCCTGCTCTACACGAACATCTTCGCCGCCCGGGCCGACGACGCCGAGAACGAGACCTACACGAAGCTCGTCTCGATCTACCAGGACAGCCAGGACGTGCTCGACGGCGTCTCGGAGCAGTCCGGCGGCACCGCGGTCTTCCTGAAGACCCCCGCCTCCGAGCTGGAGACCTCGCTCGAGTCCGCCGAGACCGACATCTCCGCCGCCTCCTGACTCCGGCACCCGCGGCACCGCGCCGGTCGGGTCCTCCGCTCGCGGAGCTCCCCACCGGCGCGGTCCCGCGCCTCCCCCGCAACAGAAAGGGCGCCCCGTGCCGCTCATCCGCATGACCGACGTGCGCAAGGTGTACCCCGGCGCAGGGCGCGGCGCCGCCCCGACCGCGGCCGTCGACGGCGTGAGCCTCGAGATCGAGGCGGGCGACGTCTACGGCGTGATCGGCTACTCCGGCGCCGGCAAGAGCACGCTCGCGCGCCTCGTCAACGCCCTGGAGCCCGCGACCAGCGGCAGCATCGAGATCGACGGCCGCGAGACCGTGGGCCTGCCCGAGCGCGAGCTGCGCCGGCTGCGCCTGGGGATCGGGATGATCTTCCAGCAGTTCAACCTGTTCGGCTCGAAGACCGTGGGGCAGAACGTCGCCTACCCGCTGCAGGTCGCGGGCGTCCCGCGCGCGGAGCAGCGCGCCCGCGTCGACGAGATGCTCCGCTTCGTCGGCCTGAGCGACAAGGCGCGCAGCCACCCGGAGCAGCTCTCGGGCGGGCAGAAGCAGCGCGTCGGCATCGCCCGCGCCCTCGCCGCCTCCCCGCGCATCCTGCTGGCCGACGAGGCCACCAGCGCGCTCGACCCGGACACCACCGGCGAGGTGCTCGCCCTCCTCCGCCGCATCAACGAGGAGCTGGGCGTCACCATCGTCGTGATCACCCACGAGATGGACGTGGTCCAGCAGCTCGCGACGAAGGTCGCGGTGATGGAGTCGGGCCGCATCGTGGAGCGCGGGCCCGTCTTCGACGTGTTCTCGGCCCCGCGCGAGCCGGTCACCCGCCGCTTCGTCTCCACGGTCGTCCGCTCGGTGCCCTCGCCCGCGGAGGCGGCCGTGCTGCGCGCGCGCCACCGCGGCCGGCTGGTCACGCTCTCGTTCTCGGACGACTCCGCCTCCCAGGGCGACGTCTTCGCCGAGGTCGCGGCCGCCGGCGTGCCGCTCGAGCTCGTCTACGGCGGCATCACCGACGTGCGCGGGCGGGCCTTCGGCCACCTCACGGTCGCCCTCGACGCGCCGGACGGCGTCGTCGACCCCCTCCTCGCCCGCCTCGGCGAACGCGTCGCCCTCACGGAGGTGCCCCGATGAACGAGCTGATCCCGCTCCTGCCCAAGCTCGTCCAGGCGACCGGCGAGACGCTCTACATCGTCGCGCTGAGCCTCCTCTTCGGCGGGCTCGGCGGACTGCTGATCGGACTGGGCCTCGCGCTCACCCGCGGCGGCGCCCTCTACGCGAACCGGGTGGTCTACGGACTGCTCAACGTGATCGTGAACGTGTTCCGGCCGATCCCGTTCATCATCTTCATCGCCGCGGCCCAGCCGCTGGCCCGGCTGGTGGTCGGCTCCGGCATCGGCACGGACGCCATCGTCTTCACCCTCTCGCTCGGCGCCGCCTTCGGCATCGGGCGGATCGTGGAGCAGAACCTGCTGACCGTGCAGCCCGGCGTGATCGAGGCGGCGCGGTCGGTCGGAGCGAGCCGATTCCGGATCGTCCGCACGGTGCTGCTGCCGGAGGCGCTCGGTCCGCTGATCCTCGGCTACACGTTCGTGTTCGTCGCCGTGATCGACATGTCGGCGGTCGCCGGCTACATCGGCGCCGGCGGGCTCGGCAACTTCGCGATCCAGTACGGCTACCGGCAGTTCGAGCCGGTCGTCACCTGGGCCGCGGTGCTCGTGATCATCGTGATCGTGCAGCTGGTGCAGCTGCTCGGCAACGTGCTGGCCCGGCGCGTCCTGCGCCGCTGAGGCCGCCCCCCGCACGAACGCGAGACGCCACTCCGGTACGCGACACGCAAGGGTCGCTGTACCGGAGTGGCGTCTCGTGGAGGCCCGTCCGCCGGGGCGGGAGGCGTCAGTAGCGCGGCTTGCGCTCCGGGCGCTCGCTCGAGCGGCTCGGGCCGCTGGGGCGTGCGCCGCGGTCGGCGCCGGCGCGGCTCGGACGGCGGTCCGGCTTCAGCTCGATCAGCTGGCCGCTGATGCGGGTGTCGGCGAGGCGGTCGAGCACGTCCTGGGGCAGGTCGGCCGGCAGCTCCACGATCGAGAAGTCCGGGCGGATGTCGATGTGCCCGAAGTCACCGCGGTTGAGGCCGCCCTCGTTCGCGAGCGCGCCCACGATCTGGCGGGGCTCGACGCGCTGGCGGCGGCCGACCTCGATCCGGTACGAGGCGAGGTTGCTGTTCGCCGGGCGCTGACGGCGCTCGGGACGCTCGCCGCGGTCGCCGCCGCGGTCGAAGCGGTCGCCGCGCTCGGGTCGGTCGCCGCGGTCGGGCCGGGAGTCGCGGTCCTCGCGCTCGCGACGGGCGAAGCGGGGGTCGTCGGGCGAGAGCAGCAGCGGCTCCTCGCCCTGCGCGACGATGGCCAGCGCGGCGGCGACGTCCGACTCGACCACGTCGTGGTGCTCGACGTAGTGGCCGATGATGTCGCGGAAGCGCTGCAGGCGCTCGGTGTCGGCGAGCGCGGCGGTGATCGCGTCGTCGAAGCGCGAGAGGCGGGTGACGTTGACGTCCTCGACGCTCGGCATCCGCATCTCGGTCAGCGGCTGGCGGGTGGCCTTCTCGATGGCGGCGAGGAGGCGGCGCTCGCGCGGCGTGACGAAGCTGATCGCCGCTCCGCTGCGCCCCGCGCGACCGGTGCGGCCGATGCGGTGGACGTACGACTCGGTGTCGATCGGGATGTCGTAGTTGACGACGTGGCTGATGCGCTCGACGTCGAGGCCGCGGGCGGCGACGTCGGTCGCGACGAGGATGTCGAGCTTGCCCGACTTCAGCTGCTCGACGGTGCGCTCGCGCTGGGCCTGGGCCACGTCTCCGCTGATCGCCGCCGCGGTGTAGCCGCGGGCGCGCAGCTTCTCGGCCAGCGTCTCCGTCTCGCTCTTCGTGCGGACGAACACGATCATGCCCTCGAAGTTCTCGACCTCGAGGATGCGGGTGAGCGCGTCGACCTTCTGCGGGTACGACACCATCAGGTAGCGCTGGGTGGTGTTGACGGAGGTCGTGGTCTTGTTCTTGACCGTGATCTCCTCCGGCTCCTTCAGGTACTTGCCCGAGATGCGGCGGATCTGCGCGGGCATCGTGGCCGAGAACAGCGCGATCTGCTTCTCGACGGGGGTGTCGGCGAGGATCGTCTCGACGTCCTCCGCGAAGCCCATCTTGAGCATCTCGTCGGCCTCGTCGAGAACCAGGAACTTCAGCTGCGAGAGGTCGAGGGTGCCCTTCTCGAGGTGGTCCATGATGCGGCCGGGCGTGCCGACGACGACGTGGACGCCGCGGCGGAGCGCGGAGAGCTGGGTGCCGTAGCCCTGGCCGCCGTAGACGGGGAGGACGTGGACGCCGCGGAGGCCGGACGCGTAGCGCTCGAACGCCTCGCAGACCTGCAGCGCGAGCTCGCGGGTCGGGGCCAGCACGAGGGCCTGCGGCGTCTTCTGCGAGACGTCGAGGCGCGAGAGGATCGGCAGCGCGAACGCCGCGGTCTTGCCGGTGCCGGTCTGGGCGACGCCGAGGACGTCGCGGCCGGAGAGGAGGGACGGGATCGTCGCGGCCTGGATGGCCGAGGGCGTCTCGTAGCCGACCTCCTTGAGGGCCTTGAGGACCGGGTCGGAGAGACCGAGGTCGGAGAAGGTGAGCGTGGGGGCGCTCTCGGAAGCGGTGTCGGCTTCGGGGGCGGAATCGGGGGTATCGGTGGACGCCATGGTGCAACGGTAGTGCTCCGGCGGCGCCGCCGTCCGAGGGAACCCCGAACGCTCGGGCGATCCCGACCCTCCGGAGGCGCCTCGAGCGCCCGTCACGGGGTGAAGTCGAGCAGCACCTTGCTCGAGCGCGAGGCGTCGCGGGCGAGCTCGAAGGCCTCGAGCGCGCGCTCCAGCGGCACCACCTGCGTGACCACCGGCGCCACCGCGAGGCTTCCGTCGGCGAGCGCCGCCAGCACCTCGTCGATCTCGTCGACGAAGCGGAAGGAGCCGATCAGGCGCAGCTCCCGGGTGATCGCGAGCGAGATCAGGGCCGGCTGCTCGCCCGAGGGGAGGAGTCCCACCATCACGACGGTGCCGCCGCGGGCGGCGCCCCGGACGGCCGAGGCGAGGCCGCGCGGGCTGCCCGAGGACTCGAAGACGACGTCGGCCGCGACCTCGGCGATCGCGTCGGCGTCGGTCGCGCGGATCGTCCGGGTCGCGCCGACCGCGCGGGCGATCGCGAGGGGCTCCTCGGCCAGGTCGACCGCGACGATCTCGGCCGCCCCCGCCCGCTTCAGCACGGCGACGATCAGCGCTCCGATCGGGCCGCTGCCGATCACCAGCGCGCGCCGTCCCGACACCTCCCCCGCGCGGGACACCGCGTGCCAGGCGACGCCCGCCGGCTCCGCGAGCGCCGCCTCCCGGAGCCCGAGACCGGCGGGCAGCTCGCGGAGCATGCGCGCCGGCAGCACCGCGTGGCGGGCGAACGCGCCCTGGGTGTGCGGCATCCGCGCGGCGCTGCCCAGGTAGGTGCCCTCGGTCGCGAGGTTCGGGCGCCCGTCTGGCCACTCGCCGCGCGCGGTCGCGGGGTGCACGGCGACGGCCGCGCCGACCGGGGGTCCGGAGCCGTCCGCCGCTGCCTCGACGACCGTGCCGACCACCTCGTGGCCGAGCGTCAGCGGCTCGCGGAGGATCGACTCGCCCGCGGCGCCGTGCGTCCAGTAGTGCAGATCGGAGCCGCAGATCCCGCCGTACGCGACGGCGACGAGGGCCTCGCCGGGGCCGCGCGGCGCGAGCGGCGCGTCCTCGACGCGGAGGTCGCCGGCGGCGTGGACGACGACGCGGGTGGTGGAGGCGGGGACGAGCGCGGTCATGCGGGTTCCGTTCGGTGGGTCGAGGGGTGGCTCAGACGACGACGGTCATGCCGCCGTCGATGAAGACGACCTGCCCGTTGACGTAGTCCGAGCCGTCGGAGGCGAGCCAGACGGCAGGGCCGATCAGGTCCTCGACGCGGCCCCAGCGCGCGGCGGGAGTGCGGCCGAGGATCCAGCTGTTGAACGCCTCGTCGTCGACGAGGCCCTGCGTCATCTCGGTGTGGATGTAGCCCGGCGCGATCGCGTTGACCTGGATGCCGTGCTGCGCCCACTCCGCCGTCATCGCGCGGGTGAGGTTGCGGATCCCGCCCTTCGAGGCGGTGTAGGGCGCGATCGTCGGCCGCGCGAGATCGGCCTGCACCGAGGCGACGTTGACGATCTTCCCGGCGCCGCGCGGGATCATCCGCTTCGCCGCCGCCCGGCCGACCACGAAGGCGCTGGTGAGGTTCGTGCGCAGCACCCGCTCCCAGTCGGCGACCTCGAGCTCGAGCAGGGGCACGCGGTGCTGGACGCCGGCGTTGTTGACCAGGATGCGCAGCGGGCCCACCGCCTCCTCGATCCACGCGACGCCCGCCTCGGCGGCCGCGTCATCGGTGACGTCGAAGGCGCGGGCGTGGATCCGCGGGCGGTCGTCGGTGCCGGCGAACCGCTCCGCGAGCTCGGCTCGGGCGGCCTCGAGGCGCTCGGGGTCGAGGCCGTTCAGGACGACGGTGGCGCCCGCCTCGGCGAGGCCGGTGGCGACGGCGCGGCCGATGCCGCGGCTGGATCCGGTGACGAGCGCCACGCGGTCGGTCAGGTCGAAGAGCACGGTTCCTCCAGAGGGTCGGAGCGGATGTCAGGGCTGCGGAGGCGCCGCGCGCGGAGGGCCCGCGACAGTGCGGCTCGCGAGCGCGCCGATCCCGTCGAGGGCGATCAGCACCTCCTGGCCGGGCCCGACCTCGACGGCGGTGCCGGGCGAGCCGGTGAGGACGACGTCTCCCGGGTGGAGCGTGAGGTGGGAGGTGAGGTGCACCAGGATCTCGGCGGCGCGCCAGCCGAGGCGCTCGGTCGAGGAGACGGCCCGCACCTCCCCGTCGACGCTCACCGTGATGCCGACCGCGTCGACGTCGACTCCGGTCTCGATCCACGGTCCGAGCGGCGTCCAGCCGTCGCCGTTCTTGCCCTGGAGGAAGAGGCCGTCGGCGGCGATCATCCCGGGAGCGGTGACGTCGTTCGCGACCGTCGCTCCGAGCACGTGCGCGAGCGCGTCCTCGGGCGTGAGGTGCCGCGCGGTGCGGCCGATGACCAGGGCGAGCTCGCCCTCGACGACCACCGGGCCGATGCCCTCATCGAGGACGATCGGGTCGCCGGGCCCGGCCAGCGTGTGCGCGGTCTTGTGGAAGGCCTGCGGCGGCAGCAGCCGGTCGGCAGCGGAGCCGTTGTGCGCCATGCCGAGGATGACGCGCGGCTCCACCGGGGCCAGCAGCTGCGCGCCCTCGACGGGCCAGCGGCGGCCGGTCTCGACCGGCTCCGCGGCGAAGGCGTCCTCGATCTCGCGCCAGTCCCCCGCGACCTGGAGGACGACGGCCGGTCCGTCCTCGGCCCGGATCCGCGCGAGGCGCATCAGCGGACGCCCCTCGGCTCGACGCCGGTGCTGCTGCTCGTTCTGCTGGTCGCCACGGTGCCTCGCTCACTCCGGCCCGCGGAGGCGGGATGGGCCGAGCGTAACAGCCCAGTGAACGGCATTCAACGGAATGGACGGCGAGGCGTCAGGCGGGCGCTCCGGCGACGAGGGGCGGGCGGCCGAGCGCCGCGGCGGCCTCGCGGAGGGCCGCGACGACCTCCTCCTGATCGTCGGCTACCGGCCGGACCAGCGAGACGCCGACCGCGACCGAGAGATCGGAGCGGGTGGCGGCCGGGACCGCGACGGCGACGCCCAGAACGCTGGGGTGCAGCTCGCCGTCGTCGATCGCGTAGCCGCGCACGCGCGCCGCGGCGACCTTGCGGAGCAGCTCGCGGGTCGAGGACGTGGACCGGTCGGTGAAGACGACGATGTCGCGGTCGTCGGCGAAGCGCTCGGCGATCTCGCTGTCGTCGAGCTCGGCCAGAAGCGCCGTTCCGACGGCCGTGGCGGAGGCGGGGTACCGGTCGCCGACGCTCGCGGAGAGCGCGAACCGCTCCCGCCCCTCGTGCACCGCCAGGTAGAGGACCCGCGTGCCGTCGAGCAGCGCGATCTGCACCAGCTGACGCGAGAGCACCGGCGACTCCTCACAGAGCCGGTAGAACTCGCGCACCGGGTCAAAGCCGGCGAGGTAGTGGCTGCCGAGCTCGACGGTGCGCCGGCCGAGGAGGAAGCCGGAGCCGACGCGGCGGATGAGCCGGCCCTCCTCGAGCGCGGCGCAGAGGTTCGAGGTCGACGACTTGGCGATCCCGAGCTCGCGGGCGATGTCCGTCAGCGTGCGCGGGCCGCCCGCGTCGGCGAGGAGGTCGAGGATCCGCATGGCGCGCGACACGGCCGGGGCGCCCGAGCCCCTGTCGGAGTCGACCGTCGTCGGGGGCGCATCGGGGCGGGCCATGGCGTCCTCTTCCGGGGGCGGGGTCAGTAGAACTCCACCGTATCGACTCGGTTGATCAGGGGCTCCCCGTCGAGGAAGCGGGTGGCGTTGCGCGCGAAGAGCTCGGCGATCAGGCGGTCCTCCGCGACGTTCAGCGCCGCGGTGTGGGGGCTGATCAGGACGCTCGGGTGGCTCCAGAGCGGGCTGCTCTGCTCGAGCGGCTCCTCCGCCACCACGTCGAGCGCGGCGAAGCCGACGCGGCCGTCGTCGAGGGCGGCGAGCAGCGCCTCCTCGTCGACGACCGTCCCGCGCCCGACGCTGACGAACGAGGCGCCGGGGCGCAGCGCGGCGAAGAACTCGGAGCCGACCAGCTTCTCGGTGGCGGCGGTGCCGGGGAGCGTGACGACGACCCCGTCGATCCGGCCCGCCACCTCCGCGATCGCGTCGGGGGCGACGATCTCGTCGACGTGCTCCACCTCGGTCTCGTGGCGGCTCGTGCCGATCACGCGGGCGCCGAGCTGCTGGAGCTTGCGGGCGGTTGCGCGCCCGATCGTGCCGAGCCCCACGATCAGGACCGTCTGCTCCGAGATCAGCCCCATCGTCCACCGGCCGCCCCAGACGCGCTCGCACTGGAGGGATTGGAGGCGCGGGAGGGACTTGGCGCCGGCCAGGAGTCCGAAGACCCCGAACTCGGCGAGCGGCTCGGAGTGGACTCCCGCGGAGGTCGAGAACGCGATGCGCTCGAGCTGCGCGTCGTCGAGCCCCGCGGCCCGCACCTGCGCGCCTCCGCCCGCGGGCATCGTCTGCACCCAGCGGAGGCGCGGATTCGCGGCCGCCGTGCGCGCGAGGGCGGCGGGGGTCTCGTCCGGCACTCCGTAGAGCACGTCGGCGGAGTCGACGAGCTCGTCGAAGGCGCGCTGCTGCTCCGGGGTGCGCCGGAAGGAGGGGTCTCCGCCGTGGTCGCCGGGGTGGCGCATCGGAGGGAGGAGGCTCTGGTCGGCGACGACGTCGAGGCGCGGCTCGAGCTCGACGATGCGGGCGATCAGCTCGGAGCTGAGCGGCGAGGCGATGACGACGCGGAGGCGATCGGTCACGGGTGTCCCTTCGCGGGACGGTGCGGGAGGCTCTCCCCCGGATCGGCCCGCGCCCACCCTACTTCACTCCTGTGAACCGTGTTCGATATGCTGGGCGCATGCCGGACACCACGACCGCCGCCCTCCCGCCCGCGCGCACCGGCTTCGTCGGGCTCGGGAGTATGGGCGCCCCGATGGCCCGGCACCTCGTCGCCGCCGGCGTCCCGCTCGGGATCACCGCGCGCCCCGCGTCCGCCGACCGCGCCCGCCGCGCCGTCCCCGGGGCGCAGTGGCACGACTCCGCCCGCTCGCTCGCCGCCGCCTCGGACGTGCTGATCGTGATGGTGCCGGACCTGCCGCAGCTCGAGGAGGTGCTCGAAGGAGAGGAGGGAGTGCTCGCCGCGGAGTCGGACCTCGTGCTCGTCGTCTGCTCCAGCGTGTCCGCCTCCGGCCTGCGCGAGCTGGCGGGGCGCCACCCGCGGCTCCGCCTCGTCGACGCCCCGGTCAGCGGCGGCACCGAGGGCGCCGAGGCGGGAACCCTCTCGATCATGGTCGGCGGGGCGGAGGAGGACGTCGCCCGGGCGCTGCCCGTGCTGTCCGCCTGCGGGACCGCCGTCCGCCTCGGGCCGCTCGGCGCCGGCGAGGTGGCGAAGGCCTGCAACCAGCTCGTCGTCGCCGCGACCATGACCGCGATCGCGGAGGCCGCCGTCATCGCCGAGCGCTCCGGCCTCGACCTCGACACGCTGCTCGCCCTGCTGCAGGGCGGCTACGCGGGCAGCCGCGTGCTCGAGACCAAGCGCAATGCCCTGGTCGCCCGCGACTACACGCCGACCGGCGTCGCCTCCTTCATGGACAAGGACCTGCGGGCCGCGGCCGACGAGGCGGAGGCGACGGGCACCTCCGCTCCGCTGCTCGGCACGCTCCGCACCGTGTTCCACGAACTGGTCGACGCCGGCCTCGGCGACGAGGACCTCGCGGTGGTGCACCGCTTCGTCGCCGAGCGCTGAGGCGGGGAGCGTTCGCGCAGAGGCCGGGCGGAGACGTCCCGCTGCGCGCCGGGACACCGGCGCGCGGGCGGCGTCTCGGCGAGGGGTGGCGTCTCGGCGAGGAGGCGCCCGCGCGAGAGCAGCCTCGACGCGTCGGCGCAAGGGCCCCCGCTCCGGGCGTCCCCGACCTAGCGTCGGTGGAACGGCATCATCGAGCGAAGGAGCACGGCATGGCATCAGGAGTCGCAACGGTCTGGGTCCCCGTCACGGACATGGAGCGGGCGGTCGCGTTCTACCGCGACACGCTCGGCCTCGAGGTCAAGGACACCTCGGCCGACTGGTCGGAGCTGGACGCCGGCGGGCTGATGATCGGCCTGAACGCCCGCGAATCGGCCGCGGTCGCGGAGCAGGGCGGGGCGGTCATCTCGTTCCAGCCCGAGGGCTCGATCGAGGACGAGCTGGAGCGCCTCACGGCGCGGGGCGCGTCGATCGAGGGCGAGATCAGCGACCACGAGTGGGGCCGCATCCTCCCCTTCAAGGACTCGGAGGGCAACGACCTCCAGTTCTACTCGCCGCCGCAGAGCTGAGCGGAGGGCCGCCGTCGAGGCGGCCGCGACGAGCGGCGGGCGGGCCGGAGCCGGAGGGCTGCGGTCCGCCCGCCGCTGTGCGTCGCGCGGCCCGTCGGTCCTCGCGCAGGCGCGTCGCCCGGCCGGTCCGATCCTCGGATCGTCTCTCCGCCGCACCTGAGGCCTCACTTACAGCCTTTCTCCGCACCTGAGGTCTTAGGATCAGCTGTCCGCCGCATCTGCGGACTCCTGATCCGGAGGTCCCCGTGCGTCGTCGCCTGCTCCCCCTCGTCCCGGCCGCTGCCGCGCTCCTCCTGCTCGCCGGCTGCTCCGCTCCGTCGACCCCCGCCGGCGATGCGGCCACCGGCGGCGCGACGTCCTCGGCCGGCGGCTCCATCACGGTCTTCGCCGCCGCCTCGCTGAAGGGCGCGTTCACCGAGCTCGCCACGGGGTTCGAGGCCGCCGAGCCCGGAGCCGAGGTCGAGCTCTCCTTCGCCGGCTCCTCCGACCTCGCGACGCAGATCGTCAACGGCGCCCCGGCCGACGTCTTCGCCTCCGCCGACGAGCGCACGATGTCCACCGTCGCCGAGGCCGGGCTCGTCGACGGGGACCCGGTCGACATCGCCACGAACACGCTCGAGATCGCCGTGCCCCCCGGCAACCCGGCACAGGTCGCCTCGCTCGCCGACCTCGCCCGGCCCGGGACCGCCACCGTCGTCTGCGCGCCGCAGGTGCCGTGCGGAGCAGCGGCCGTCGCGGTCGAGCAGGCCGCCGGGGTCGACATCTCCCCCGTGAGCGAGGAGTCGTCGGTCACCGACGTGCTCGGCAAGGTGTCCTCGGGCGAGGCGGACGCCGGGCTCGTCTACGCGACCGACGTCCGCGGGGCTGCGGGCTCGGTCACCGGCATCCCCTTCGCCGAGGCCTCGGAGGCGGTGAACACGTACCCGATCGCGGCGCTGACCGGAGCGGGCGACCCGGCCACGGCGGCGGCCTTCGTCGCGTACGTCGCCTCCGACGCCGGGCGCGCGGTGCTCGCGGCGGCCGGGTTCGGAGCGCCGTGAGGAGCGTCGCGGCGTCGGACGAGGGGTGCAGGACGGTCAGCGGGTCGGTCATAGGAGGGTCGTAGGACGGTCATCGGAGGCGCAGAGCCCCGGCCGCCAGGGTTGCTCGCGACGGACACCACGACCGACGAGGAGCACGACCATGACCCGCATCCCGGAGCCCCGCAGCACGCCCGACGGACCGGCCTACGAGGGCCGCCGGCTCGACCGCCCCGAGGAGGAGGTGGTCGACCAGGGCCTCCCGTTCGACGTGGGGACCCTCTTCTCACGGCGCGGCGTGCTGACGCTGGTCGGCGCGGGGGCGGCGACCCTCGGGCTCGCAGCATGCGCCACCGGGGGATCGGGATCCGCCTCCTCCGCCGCCGCGACCGCCACCGCGACTCCCACCGCGACCGCCACGGCCGGGGCCGGCACCGCGGTCGCCGGCGAGATCCCCGACGAGACGGCCGGCCCCTACCCGGGCGACGGCTCGAACGGGGTCGACGTCCTCGAGCGCTCCGGGATCGTCCGCAGCGACCTGCGCACCAGCATCGGCGGCGGCGCGACGGCCGACGGGGTCCCCCTGGCGCTCACTCTGACGATCCTCGACGCGGCGAACGGGGACGTGCCGTTCGCCGGAGCCGCCGTGTACGTCTGGCACTGCGACGCGAACGGGGACTACTCGATGTACTCCAGCGGCGTCGAGGACGAGACGTACCTCCGCGGCGTGCAGGTCGCCGACGCGTCGGGCGTCGTCTCCTTCGCCTCGATCGTCCCGGCCTGCTACTCCGGCCGCTGGCCGCACATCCACTTCGAGGTGTACCCGGGAGTGGACTCGATCACCGACGCGTCGAACGCGATCGCGACCTCGCAGGTCGCCCTGCAGGAGGAGGCGTGCACCGCGGTCTACGCCCTCGACGCGTACGCGGGCTCGGCCGCGAACCTCGCCCGGGTCGGCCTGGACACCGACTCCGTCTTCGGCGACGACGGCGGAGCCCTGCAGCTCGCGACGATGTCCGGCAGCCCGGCGTCCGGCTACTCCGCGGCACTCACGGCGAGCGTCGACACCCGCACCGCGCCGACCGCCGGCGCCGCGCCCCGCAGCCGCTGACTGCGTCCTCCTCCGCGGGACGCCGCTCCGGTCCGCGACACGCCGACGGCGGCGTACCGGAGCGGCCTCTCGCGAGAGGGGAACGGGCGTCAGCGCAGGAGGCGGCGGGCGACGGCCACGGCGCCGAGGGCGGCGAGGACCCAGGGGCCGCCGACGAGCAGCGGGTCGAGGATCTGGTGGCGCACGTCGGTCCGGCCGCGGCTCGAGGCGATCGGGTGCGCGACGAGAACAGGTGGTACCCCTCGGCGACGTGCTCGAGCGGGATGCGGTGCGTGATCAGGTCGCTGGGCGTGATGTGCCCGGTCCGGATGTGCTCGAACAGGCGCGGCCACTGGCGGGTGACGGGGGCCTGGTTCATCCGCAGCGTGAGGCCCGTGTTGACGGCGTCGCCGAACTTGACGGCGCTCGCGAGCGGACCGTAGGCGCCCATCACCGAGACGGTGCCGCCCTTGCGGACGCCGTCGATCGCCCAGTTGAGCGCGATCGGCGAGCCGCCCTGCAGCGTGAGCTCGGCGCCGGTGACGTGCTGGAGGAGGTTCCCGTCGGCCTCCGCGCCGACCGCGTCGATCACGACGTCGGCGCCGAGCCCGCCGGTGGTCTTCTTGAGGGTGACGACGAGGTCGTCCTCCTCGGTGTAGTCGATGGTCTCGGCGAAGGCGAAGTCGCGGGCCTTGGCGAGGCGGTAGTCGATCTGGTCGACGACGATGACGCGGCCGGCGCCCATCAGCCAGGCGGAGCGCGCGGCGGCCAGGCCGACCGGTCCGGCTCCGAGCACCACGACCGTGTCGCCCTCGACGATGTCGCCGAGCTGCGCGCCGAAGTAGCCGGTCGAGAAGGCGTCGGTGAGCATCAGGGCGTCCTCGTGCGGCAGCCACTCGGGGATCTTCGTCGGGCCCACGTCGGCGAACGGGACGCGCACGTACTCCGCCTGCCCGCCGTCGTAGCCGCCCGCCGAGTGCGAGTAGCCGTAGATGCCGCCGATCGCGGTGGCGTTCGGATTCACGTTGTGGCAGTTGGAGTAGAGGCCGCGGGAGCAGAACCAGCAGGAGCCGCAGGAGATGGTGAAGGGGACCATCACCGTGTCGCCGACGCTGAGGTTCTGCACCGACGAGCCGACCTCGTCGACCACGCCGATGAACTCGTGGCCGAAGGTGTGGCCGATCCGGGTGTCCGGGAGAAGCCCGTGGTAGAGGTGCAGGTCGGATCCGCAGATCGCCGCCATCGTCACCCGGACGATCGCGTCGTTCGGGTGCTCGATCCTCGGCCGGTCCTTCTCCTCCACGCGGACCTTGTAGGGGCCCCGGTAGACCATCGCGCGCATGCCGCCTCCTGTGTCGTCGTCCCTTCAGCGTGCGTCGTGCTCCCGCCGGTCCTCCGGGGGGTTGCGCGCGGGGCCCGGGATCCCCAGCGCCCGTTCCTCCGCGTTCCGCTCCTCCCTCTCCGCGAGATGCCGTGCGGGTACGCGGCGCGCCGGAGGAGGCGCACCGCGGCGGCGCCTCGTGGAGAGGAGACGGACATGGCACAGCCTCAGCCGCGGACGTAGGATCGACTCCATGCCGCAGATACGGATCAGGGACGCCGCCGCCGCGCTCGGCGTGAGCGACGACACGCTGCGGCGCTGGATCGAGAACGGGACGCTCGAGAGCGCGAAGGACGCGTCCGGGAGACGCGTCGTCGACGGCCTCGAGGTCGCCCGGCTCGCCCGCGCGAACGCCGTGCTGCCGGAGGATCCGTCCCCGGTCGCGCGCTCGGCCCGCAACCGCTTCGTCGGGATCGTCACCGGCATCGTGATGGACACCGTGATGGCGCAGGTCGAGCTGCAGTGCGGTCCGCACCGCGTGGTCTCGCTGATGAGCAGCGAGGCGGTCCGCGAGCTCGGGCTCGAGCCCGGATCTCCCGCGGTGGCGGTGGTCAAGGCGACCACGGTCATCGTCGAGACGCCGCTCGCCCGCGGCTGATGCGCACCGGGTCCGGCCTGCCGCGCTGGGTCGTGGCCGTCGCCGCGCTCGGCGCCCTGCTGGTGCTGCTCCCGCTCGCCGCGATCCTCGCCCGCGTCGACTGGCCGCAGTTCCTGCCGCTGATCACCTCCGACTCCTCCGTCGCCGCGCTCCTGCTGAGCCTGCGCACCTCCGCCGTCGCGACCCTGCTGTGCCTGCTGCTCGGCACCCCGATGGCCCTCGTGCTCGCCCGCACGGCCTTCCCCGGCCAGCGCCTGCTCCGCTCGCTGGTGCTGCTGCCGCTGGTGCTCCCGCCGGTGGTCGGCGGGCTGGCGCTGCTCTTCACCTTCGGGCGGATGGGCCTGCTCGGCGGCGCACTGGAGGCCCTCGGCGTCCGCATCGCGTTCTCGACCACCGCCGTCGTGATCGCGCAGACCTTCGTGGCCCTGCCGTTCCTGGTGCTGACGCTCGAGGGCGCGCTGCGCAGCGCCGGCGCGCGGTACGAGTCGGTCGCCGCGACGCTCGGCGCCTCCCCCGGGACGGTGCTCCGGCGGATCACGCTGCCGCTGATCCTGCCGGGCCTCGCCTCGGGCGCGATCCTCTCGTTCGCGCGGGCGCTGGGCGAGTTCGGAGCGACGCTGACCTTCGCCGGCAGCCTCGAGGGCACGACGCGCACCCTCCCGCTCGAGATCTACCTGCAGCGCGAGAGCGATCCGGACGCGGCGGTCGCCCTCGCGCTGGTGCTCGTGGTGGTCGCAGTGCTCGTGATCGGTCTCGCGCACGGCCGCTCCGCCCGGGGGGTGCCGCGGTGAGCCTGCTGCTGGAGGCGCGGCTCGCGGCGCGCGGGATCGACGTGCGGATCGACGTTGCCGAGGGCGAGACGATCGCGCTGCTCGGGCCCAACGGCGCGGGCAAGTCGACCGTGCTCGCGCTGATCGCCGGCCTCGTCCGCGCCGACTCCGGGCGGGCGACCGCCGGCGGCGACCTGCTCTTCGACGACCGCCGGTGGACTCCTCCGCACCGCCGCCCCGTCGCCCTGCTGGCGCAGGACCCGCTGCTGTTCCCGCACCTCAGCGTGCGCGAGAACGCGGCGTTCGGTCCGCGCAGCGCCGGCGCCGGACGGGCGCGGTCCCGCGAGCGGGCCGAGCGCGAGCTGGCCGCAGCGGGCGTGGCCGACCTGGCCGACAGGCGCCCGGGGAGCCTCTCCGGCGGCCAGGCTCAGCGGGTCGCCCTCGCCCGAGCCCTCGCGACCGACCCGCGCCTCCTCCTGCTCGACGAGCCGCTGGCCGCGGTCGACGCCCGGACCGCCCCGCTCCTCCGCCGGATGCTCCGCGAGGTGCTCGCCGACCGCTCGGCGATCGTGGTCACCCACGACGTGCTCGACGCCTGGACCCTCGCCGACCGGGTTCTGGTGCTGCACGGCGGCCGGGTGGTCGAGGAGGGGCCGACCGCCCGCGTCCTCACGCGCCCGCGCACCGCGTTCACCGCCGAGCTCGCCGGGCTCGAGCTGCTCGAGGGCGTCCGCACCGCGACGGGTCTGCGCACCGCCGACGGCCACGAGCTGTCCGGAGTCGCGGCCGAGCCGGTCGCGGTCGGCGCCGCGGTGCTCGCCGCGGTCCGCCCCTCCGCCGTCTCCGTCGGAGAGGGAGGCCTCCGCGCCGTGATCACCGATGTGGAGCAGCGGGGAGACGCGGTGCGGGTGCGCAGCGCGCTCCTGACCGCCGACGTCCCGGCGGCCGACGCGGCGCGCCTCGACCTCGCGCCCGGCCGCGAGGCAGGCTTCACCGTCGCTCCGGAGGATCTGCTGGTCTACCCGGCGTGAGGGGCGGGCACGAGGAGACGGCTCGCCATCCGGCATGAATCCGTCCCTCGGACCGCCCTGCGTTCGACGCGAGGGACGGCGGGAGCGCCCGTCCCGTTACTCCGCCCCGCCGCCGTCCCCGCCGGGCGCAGCGCCGGACAGCGGGAGCCGCGCCCTCAGCCGCGCCCCCGCCAGCACGGGCGAGTCCGAGAGCTCCAGCGAGCCCCCGTAGACCGCGAGCTGCCGCTCCAGCCGCGCCAGGCCCGAGCGCGTCGACCCCTCGACGAGTCCGCGGCCGTCGTCGTCGAGGGTGAGCACCACGACGCCCGCCTCCTCGTCGCCGCGCACCCGCAGCGAGGAGGCGCCGCCGTGCTTCAGCGCGTTGGTGACCGCCTCCTCCAGGAACCGGACCAGGAGCATCCGCTGGTCGAGCGGCGGCTCGGCACCCTCGGCGGCGAGCGCCGGGATGCGGCCGAGGTCGACGTCGACGGCGATCTCGGGAGGGAGGCGCGCGACGAGGTCGCGGACGGCGGGGACCAGGCCGTGGTCGATCTCGACCGGGTAGAGGGCGTGGCCGACTGCGCGCACCTCGTCCTCGCGGAGCCGGTCGAGCCGGGCCGCGATGGCGAGCAGCCGCTCCGAGGCCGCCTCGTCGGATGTGCTCGCGACCGCGTGCAGCTCGGCGGTCAGCACCACGAGTCCGTTCTGGAGGCCGCCGTGCAGGCTCTGCGCGACGTCGCGCCGCACCCGCAGCTCCTCCCGCTGCAGGGCCTGCACCGCCTCGAGCGCCTGCACGGAGGCGCGGGCGTGCTCCCGCTCCTTCTCGCGAACCCGCCGCGCCGCGCGCACGAGCAGGTAGCCGTAGGCCGTGATCAGCGCGATCACCGTGGAACCGACGACCAGCTCGACCGCGAGAGCGGGGAGGGCCGAGAGCGGGTAGACGCCGGTCAGCACCTGGAGGCAGCAGCGGAGGAGTCCCATCCCCACGGCGATGACCGCCGTCCGGGCCACCCGGCCGCTGCCGGTCGAGCCCTCGGGACGCAGCACCGCGACCAGGGCGATCGCGAGCCCGATCGTCGACACGTTGACCAGGACGCGCGTCGTCACGTCGAGCAGCGGCCCCGGATCGACGCCCCGCAGCGTCCGCGACAGCATCCCGAGCGCGAAGACGGCCTGGAGCGCAGCCAGCAGCGAGAGCACGCCGCCCAGGAGGGCCATCGCTCCGAGGACGATGCGGTTGTCCTCGCGCGCGTCGCGCGGGCCGGCGCTCATCCGGTGTGCTCGAGGAAGAGGAGCGTCGCGTCGACCCGCGGGTTGCGCTCGCCGTCCGAGCGGACGCCGAGGGACGCGTAGACGGCGTTGACGTGGTTGTCGACCGAGCGGACCGCGATGCCGAGGCGCTCGCCGATCGCGGCGTTGGTCAACCCCGATGCGAGACCCGAGAGCACCTCGTACTGGCGCGGGCTCAGCGCGGCGACCGGGGAGTCGCGGCGGGCCGCGCGGGCCGCGACCAGCGCCGGATCGAGCACGGTGCGGCCGTCCGCCGTCGCGCGGACGGAGGCGAGCAGGGCGGGGGCGGAGAGGGAGGAGGTCTTCGAGAGGTAGCTCCAGCCGCGGGCCTCGGCGCGGTCGAGGCGGAGGAAGCGGTGCATCGCGTCGACGGCCGAGAGCAGGACGATGCCCAGCCCCGGCGCGGTGGACCGCAGCCGGCGCCCGAGCTCGATGCCGTCCCCGTCGCCGAGCTCGATGTCGAGGATCGCCACGTCGAGCTCCGCGGGCCGCAGCACCGACCGCGCCTCCGTGGCGGATCCGGCCTCCACGACGCTCCTCACGCCCGGCACCGCGCGCAGCAGCGACGACAGCATGTGCCGGTAGAGGGGCTGGTCGTCGACGACGGCCAGCCTGAGCTCCGGAACGCCCCCCACGGATGTCATCCGCCCATCTTCACCCATGCTCCGGAGGTCGAGGCGTCCCTCGACCGGGGGTCGTCGCGCGGAGGGGCGGGTGGCGGCGAAGGGCGGCGAGGAGCGGAGCCGCACGCCGTTCCTGAGCACCCCACCGCGCCGCTCAGGACAGCCGGACGCCCGTCAGCGCGAGGCCCGCGGCGGCCGCCGCGACGGCGAGCGCCGCCGTGCCGACGCCGTAGCCCAGGCCGGCCGCCCAGCGCCGGTCGAGCAGCAGCCGCGCGGTCTCGACGCTCGCCGTGCTGAACGTGGTGAAGCCGCCGAGCACGCCCGTCCCGAGCACGGCCCGCCACACCGGGTCGAGGACGCCGGCCAGCACGAGCCCGGTGACGACTCCGAGCAGCAGCGACCCGCTGACGTTGATCAGCGCGGTGCCGACCGGCCAGCGCGCCGGCACGAGCGACCGCGCGACCCCGTCGACGACGAGCCGTGCGGCCGCTCCGACTCCGCCCGCGAGAGCGACCGCGAGCAGCAGGCCGGGCGTCACGCCGCCGCCCTCCGCCGCCCCGCGACCGCGATGCCCAGCGCCGCGGCGAGCACGCCCAGCACGAGCGTGCCGCCGGTGTAGAGCAGGTACTCCACGACGTGGCCGCCCTCGAGCAGCGCGACCGTGTCGAGCGAGAAGGTGCTGTAGGTCGTGAATCCGCCCAGCACGCCGGTGCCGAGCAGGAGGCGGAGGGTGCGGCGCCCGCCCTCGTCCGGCCCGCGCCGCGCCAGCGCCTCGAGCAGGAGGCCCAGGAGGAACGCGCCCGGCAGGTTCACGGCGATCGTCGCGACCGGCACGACGCCCAGCGGGGGCAGTGCGGCGCCGATCGCGGCGCGGGCAGCCGTGCCGACGGCTCCGCCCGCCGCGACGAGGAGGATCGCGGAGGGGCGCAGGTGGAGGGGTCGCGTCACTCCGCGAGGTCCCAGGGCGCCGGGCGCGACGGGTCGCGGTCGGCGCGCGGGACGACGAGCACGGGGCGGTGCTGGCGGTGAGCGAGGTGGGCGGCGACGCTCCCGCTGAGGAACTCGGCGATGCTCGCGAGCACGCCCGCGTCGCGGGTGCCGACCACGATCATCCGCGCGTCGACCTCCTCGGCGACCTCGGCGAGCGCCAGGGCGGGCTCGCCTCGCGCCGCGCGCAGCGACCACTGCACGGTGCTGCCGTCCAGCTCGTGCTCGACCGTCTCGCGGAGCCCGGGCGGGAGGGACGGGCCTTCGCCGCGGTCGGCCGCGGCGCCGACGAAGCCGAGCGGGATGCCGCCTGTCATCGGATCGACGTACTCGCCGACGAGGTACGGATCGGCCGAGACCGACACGAGCAGCAGTGCGGCTCCGGCGTCGGCGGCGACGCGGGCGGCGGTGCGCAGGACCTCGGGTCGCTGGCCGTCGACGATGCCGACGAGGACGGGCCCGGTGGGGGTGGGTGCGGTCATGAGGAGCTCCTTCCCGGTTGCGCCCCATCCTGGCACCGCGCGGGCGCGAGCGGTCGGAGCATCTGTGCCGGATCCGTCGTGATCGTTCCGTTATGCACGGGCCTCGGGCTAGAGTGGCTCGTCGCCGGATCCCCACCGGCGCCCGACCCCCGTCACCACCGTCATCCGAGGAGAACGCACGCGTGTCGAAGCCAGGCATTCCCACCCCTGAGGAGAGTGCCGGCACCCCGACCACTGCATCCCTGACCCGGCGCGAGGCGCGCGAGGCCGAGCGCCGTGCGGCCCTGGCCGAGGCGGAGACGGGCGCGGCGACCGCCGGTGCCGCGGTCGAGGGCAGCGGATCGGACGACTCCGCCGCTTCCGCAGGCGCTGGCGACTCCGCGCCCACCGCCGTCGACGCCGCAACGGCCGCGGCGACCGCTCCGACCGTCTCGGTCGAGGTCCCCGCCGTCGCCTCCCCCGCCTCCCGGTCGATCCCGGCCTCACCGCGCCGCGCGTCCGCCTCCCGCCCCGTCGCTCCCCGCGCCGCCGAACCCGCCCGAGCCCGTGGCCTCAGCCGTCGCGCCCTCGCCTTCGGCACCTTCTCGGTGGTCGGCGGCCTCTTCGCCACGGCCGCGATCCCCGCGTACGGCGCCCGCAGCTCCTCCGCCACCGCGACCGGCCGCACCGCCGCGAACCGGGTCGGCCTCCAGAACCTCACCGTCTCCTCCGACGCCGCCGGTCAGACCGCCGTCCGCGACGCCTTCGCCGCCCCGACCCAGGCGCAGCTCGACGAGGCCAGCCGCCAGGCGGCCGTGCTCTCCGGATCCAACGGCGGCGAGTTCTCGACCGTGCAGACCCGCGCGGTCGGCGACGACTACCCGTGGCCCTACGAGACCATCGACGACGACGGCGGCGGACTCTCGCCCCTCGGCTACTACTACCGCGAGTGCGTCGACTTCGTGGCCTGGCGCCTCAACCGCGACGCCGGTCGCACCTCCGCGCCGTGGAAGTACACGTGGGGGAACATCACCCCGCTCGGCGGCAGCGCCTACGAGTGGCCGGACAACTGGGCCGCGAAGGGCTGGGCGACCAGCAGCGTCCCGATCGTCGGCTGCGTCGCGTGGTGGACCTACAACCACGTCTCGTACGTGCAGAAGGTCAACGACGACGGCACCGTGCTCCTCGAGGAGTACAACTACGGCGGCAAGCACAGCTACGTGACCCGCACCTTCCCCACCGCGCAGGTCCCGCTCTTCCTGTATCCGCCGGTCCTGTAGGGGGCCCGTTCCCGTCGCGCGTCGGCGGGCGGGAGCGTCGCAGTCCTGCTCCCGGCGCGCGTCAGCCGAGCGCTGTGAGGAGTATCGCGAAGGCGGGCGTCGTCGGATCGACGAGCGCCATGTGGTCGGCGTCGGCGAGCTCGTGCAGCTGCACGGCGGGGTGCCGGTCGGCGTAGCGGCGGCTGTAGGCGACGGGGACGTCCTCGTCGAGTACGCCGTGGATCAGCGTGGTCGGCTGCGGCGGCGCGGGCAGCTGCGCGGGGTCGGCGATCGGGAGCAGCGCGAGGTCGCCGCCGAGGAGCTCTCCCACGGCGTCGTCGCTGAGGCGGTCGGTGGAGGCGGCGGCCAGGTCGAGCACGCCCGCCAATGCCACCACAGCGGCGACGTGCGGCGACGGACGCGCGGCCTGCGACCAGACGGCGAGGTGGCCGCCGGCGGAGTGGCCGACGAGGGTGACCGGTCCGGCGCCGGGCAGCAGTGCCGGGAGCGCCGCGAGCACGGCCAGGACGTCGTCACCGGTGCCCGGCCACCCGCCTCCCGTGTCGCCCGTGCGCCGGTACTCGGGGAGGAGCACGTCGTGCCCGCGGTCGGCCAGCGCCGCCGCGAGCGGCCGGGCGTGCCGCCGGTCCCACCGCGCCCGCCAGAATCCGCCGTGCACGAGCACGACCGGCCGGCGCGCCCCGCCGGGCGCCCCGCGGAAGACGTCCGCGATCTGCTCCGGCGCCTCCCCGTACCGGCGCACCTCGTCCGGCTCGCGCCCCTCCGACTGCTGCATCCCCCCAGTACCTCCCCGCGGGACGCCACGTCGGTACGGCCGGCACGGCGTGTCGCGTACCGGAGCGGCATCCCGCGGAGAGGGAGACGGAGGCGCGGGAGCGGGCGTCAGGACTCGAACCAGCCCCGGGGGTGGTGGTCGGCCGTGAGGGGCGTGCGCGGCCGAGTCGGGCGGGCCCAGCGGACGGCGTTCGCCAGCACGCGCCGGATGTCCGGGTGGTGGTAGACGGGGTAGTCCTGGTCGCCGGGCGAGAAGTAGAAGACCTTCCCGAGGCCGCGGGTGTAGGTCACGCCGGAGCGGAACACCTCGCCGCCGGTGAACGTCGACAGGAACACCGTCTCCTCCGGCACCGGGATGTCGAAGTACTCGCCGTACATCTCCTGCTCGGGGATGATCAGCGGGCTGGGCACGCCCTCGGCGATCGGATGCGTGGGCGCGATTGTCCAGACCAGCTCGCGGTCGCGGTCGTTGCGCCACTTCAGCGAGCAGGTCGTGCCCATGAGCGCCTTGAAGATCGACGAGTAGTGGCCGGAGTGCAGGACCAGGATCCCCATCCCCTCCTGCACATGCCGCAGGACGCGCTGGACGACCTCGTCCGACACCTCCTCGTGCGCGATGTGCCCCCACCACAGCAGCACGTCCGTCGTCGCGAGCGCCTCCTCGGTGAGCCCGTGCTCGGGCTCGGGGAGCGTCGCGGTGCGCACCGAGACGGCGTCGCCGAGCGACTCCGCGAGCCCGTCCGCGATGACGCGGTGGATGCCGTCCGGGTAGTGGCGCAGCACGGTCTCGTCGCCGCGGGTCTCGTGGCGGAACTCGTTCCAGACGAGGACCTCGATCGGGGCGCTCATGCGACCGCCACCTCCTTCTTCTCGGCGGCGGAGCGGTAGATCGCGTCGACCACCCGGCTGCGGTGCAGCGCGTACTCGCCGTAGTGGCCGGAGTAGCGGGGGCCGCCCGCGGGCGCGTCGGCTCCCGAGGCGATCGCCTCCAGGAACTCGGCGATGACCGAGCGGTGGTGTCCGGCGGGGACCTTCACGTCGGGGTGCGAGACGGTCGGCGCTCCGGCGACCTCGGAGTAGAGCGTCAGAGTCCCCTCCGTGGCGTAGTCGGCGATGTGGAGGCGCGCGCCCCCGGCCGAGCCGAGCAGCTCGACCTCGATGTCCTCGTCGACCTTGGAGTAGCTGGCCCAGGAGGCGTCGAGCTGGAGCGAGCGGCCGTTGTCGAGGCGCAGCAGGGCGCTCGAGAAGTCCTCCACCTCGAACGCGTGCGTGCCGGTGGCGGCGACGCCGTGCGGGCGCCCTCCGCGGCCGGAGCGGCCGATCTCGCCGTACGCGACCGCCGAGACGCTGGTCACGCGCGGCTCGTCGAGCAGGTGCAGCGCGATGTCGAGCACGTGGGAGCCGAGGTCGATGAGCGGGCCGCCGCCGGCGAGCTCCTTGCTGGTGAACCAGGAGCCGATGCCGGGGATGCCGGTGCGCCGCTGCCAGCTCGCGCGGGCGTGGTAGACGTCGCCGAGCGGTGCGTCGTCGAGGTAGTCGCGGAGGAAGGCGACGTCGGCGCGGCGGCGGTGGTTGTAGGCGATCTCGAGCACGCGGTCGTTCGTGCGGGCGGCCTCGACCATCTCGGCCGCCAGCTCGGCGGTGGTGGCGAGCGGCTTCTCGCAGAAGACGTGCTTGCCGCTCGCGAGCGCGGCCACGGCGATCGGGTGGTGCAGGTGGTTCGGGACGCCGATGGAGACGACGTCGAGGTCGTCGCGGGCGACGAGGTCCTCCCAGTCGGCGTAGAGGTCGGGGACGCCGCGGGTCGCGCCGAGTTCGTGCAGGCGCGCCTCCTCCTGGCCGGCGAGCGCGACGACGCGGGCGCCGGGCAGGGACTGGAAGGCGTCGAGGTGGGTGGTGCCGGCGAAGCCGAGGCCGACGACCCCCACGCGCAGCTCAGTGGTGTTCTCTGTCATGCGCCGAGCCTACTCGAATCGATTCGAGCACTCCACGGGTGGTGCGGCTTCCCGGAGCGCCGGGCAGGGCGGGCGTCAGGCCGCGAGGCGCGCCTCGAGCGCGGCGAGCGACGCGCGCAGGGCCGGCGCCTCGAGGGCGTCGCCGTCGGCGGCGGCGTGCGCGGCGGCGAACGCCTGGACCTGGCGGTGCAGCTCGACGCGGGTCCCGCCGCGGGCGACGACCGCGAGCCGCTCGGCGAGGCGCACGCCGGCGCGGACGACGAGCGGCTGCTCCATCGCGTACGAGCGCAGGGCGAGGAACACGTCGGCCAGCAGCTCGCCCGCTCGGGGCCACGGGACGACTAGGCGGACGACTCCGTCGGCGTCGGAGTAGCGGCCGCGCGCCTCCGGCCGGCCGCAGAGGTCGACGAGCGCGCTGGTCAGGGCCTCGACGGCGCCGACCGCGGTGTACGGGTCGTTCGTGCCGGTCGCGAGCCCGCGGACTCCGATCTCGACCACCTGCTGGACGGCGTAGCGGAGGTCCTGGTGCGGGGTGCGCGCGTCGGCGACGACGACCGCGGCGACCGCCTCCTCCTGGGCGACGGACCCCTCCAGGACCTCGAGCACCGGGTCGCCGACGAGGACGTGGTCGCCGGGCAGCGCGAGCACCCGGAGCCGCGCGTCGCCGCGGCGGGCCAGGGCGACCAGCCGCTCGATCTCGACCTGCTCGACGTAGCCGCCCCGCACCGCCCGCAGGACGACCGGCTCGCGCCCCGCCGGCGGCAGGGCCTCCTCCGCCAGCAGGGCCTTCTCCGGATCCGTCGACTCCTCCCCGTCCTCCGGATGCAGCCGCCCGATGACGTCGACGAGCTCGCCGAGCACCCGCTGCTGCAGCGTCGTCACCTGCACCGACAGCGCGATGTGGTGGATGAAGTAGACGAGCACCGCGACGTCGCCCACCGCGAGCAGCACCGAGAACGAGACGGCCACCACCGGCACGAACGTCAGCGACGCGTCCTCCTCCGTGTGCACCGCGCGCAGCACGATCAGCGAGTAGAGGAACGTGGACGTGAGCACCGCCAGGACGACCTGGTTGCCGCGGTCGGCCATGAAGTTGCGGACCAGCCGGGGCCCGTAGGCGGAGGACGTGGTCGCCAGCACCGAGATCGTGATCGAGAACGAGGTCGCGGCGACACCGAGCATCGTCCCGCCGATCGCCGAGAGGATCGCCCGGCCGCCGGTCGGCGACAGGTCCTCGATCAGGGGGATGTCGCTGACGCCGGCGCGGACCAGCAGATGGTCGACCTCGACCAGCCCCAGCGCCAGCCCGACGGCGAGGACGCCGAACAGGGCCGGGAGGAACCAGAAGGATTCGCGGAGGTGGAGGAGCCGGGAGCGCATCCTCGAAGGCTAGAGCGGCGCCTCCTCGCGGGCCGCGCCGCCGCGGAGGCTTGCGCGCCGGGCCGGGACGTGCCGCGGTGCCCGGTGCGGGGGCGTCCTCGCGACGGACGCCGGACGCACCGGAGGCGCCGACCCACGGGGATCGGCGCCTCCACCGGGCGTCAGGTGACGTTGATGAGCGTGCGCTGCCAGCCGGAGGATCCGTCGGGCGCGACCGGCGCGCGGTCCTCGATCTGGACCATGCCGTTCTTGTCGACCGCGCGGACCGCGACGTAGTGCGAGCCCGGCTGGGCGTCCCAGTCGACGAACCACTGCACCCAGGTGTCGAGGTTGACCGGGGTCGAGAGCGTCGCCTCCTGCCAGTCGCCGTTGTCGATGCTCACCTCGACCTTCTCGATGCCGATGCTCTGCGCCCAGGCGACGCCAGCGATCTTGAGAGCGCCCGAGGTGACGGGGACACCGATCCGCGGGGTGTCGATCCGCGAGGACATCTTGATGGGGGCCTCGGCGGAGTAGCCGCGCGGGGTCCAGTAGGCCTGGTCGGCCTCGAAGGTGGTGACCTTGAGCTCGGTGAGCCACTTGGTGGCCGAGACGTAGCCGTAGAGGCCGGGCACGATCATCCGCACCGGGAAGCCGTGCTCGAACGGGAGGGGCTCGCCGTTCATGCCGACGGCGAGGATCGCGTCGAGGTTGTCGTCCGTGACCGCGGTGATCGGGGTGGACGCCGTGTAGCCGTCGCTGCTGGTCGAGAGGAGCATGTCGGCTCCGCTCTGCACGCCGGCCATCTTCAGCACGTCGCGCAGGGGGACGCCGAGCCACTTGGCGTTGCCGACGAGATTGCCGCCGACCTGGTTCGAGACGCAGGTGAGGGTGATGCCGTACTCGTCGAGGCCCATGTCGAAGATCTGCTGGAGGTTCAGCGTCACCTCGCGGTCGACCATGCCGGTGATCTTCAGCGACCAGGCCGACGGGTCCAGGTTGGGCACGGTGAGGGCGGTGTCGACGCGGTAGAAGTCGGCGTTCGGCGTGTAGAGCGGCGTGATGCCCTCGATGTCGAGCTCGGCGCCCGCGGGGACCGAGACGGTGCTGCGCGGAGACGGGAGGCGCAGGGCGTCGCGCACACCGGCGAGGGAGGAGGTCGCCGCGTTGACCAGTCGGGCACCGGTGCCGACGACGGCCGCGCCGACGGCGGAGATCAGCGCGATGCGGAAGAAGCCGCGGCGCTCGAGGGCGCCCGGACGGGCCTCGGAGGATGTTCCCCTGGCCTCCGAGGCCCGGGCTGCACGCCAGCCGCGCAGGCGCGTGAAGAGGAGGTGCATGACGACGACGGCGACGACGAGTCCGACCAGCGTGGGCACCGCGGCGAGCGGCGACGCTCCGGTACGGGTCACGATGGCGGCGATCGAGAGGCCGCCGGCGATCACGAGCAGCACCTGGCCGAGCGGCGGGCGGACCAGCTGGAGCACTCCGGCGATCGCGGCGGCGACGACGACCGCGGCGCCCACGCTGCCGAGCAGGAAGGTCTTGTCGTTCTCGCCGAACGTCTCGATCGCGAACTCCTTGAGCGGGCGCGGGACGATGTCGACGATGAAGGCGCCGAGGGCGAGCACGGGGCTCGCGGTGCGGGCGACCGCGAGGGCGATGAGCTCGGCGACGGCGAGGAGGACTCCGCCCGTGACGATGCCCGCGAGGGCGGCGAGCAGGAAGTAGAGAGCTCGATGCTCGCGCACGGGTGCCGCTGTCTGGTTCATGGAGGAGAGTTTTCTCCCGCGACCTGCCGTTTCCCAGGGTGTCCCTGGTTTGGTCGTGTAAGCCCCTTTTTCATAACGAACAGGTAACGCACAGCGGCGGGACCGCGGGCGGGTCGGTCGAGGGGCCGACCCGCGAGGTCGGCCCGGCGTCGGCCCGGATCCGTCTCGAGATCGCCGACGATGAGGATCGTCGACGCCGGTCCCGTGCGGTGGGCTCGGCGCAGGCGCGCTCGGACCCGCGCGACGGACGCGCGTCCCCTCTCCCCCTCCGCGGTCCGGAGTGACGGTGCCGCGGACCGCTCGGGTCGGCTGCTCGCCGCCGCGCCTCCTCTTCCGCCGCCCCCCCTCGAGGGCCCCGTCCGTCAGAGCGCCCCGAGGACCGGGCCGCCGAGGATCGCCTCCGCCTCGTGCCAGAGCCGCGCGCCCAGCGCCGCGTCGGTCGAGCTGGGCACGGGAGTCGCGAGCACCGGCTCTCCCGCGGCTCCGTGGCGGGGGCCGATGTAGGCGTTCCGCGGCAGTGTCGGTGCGGCGACGGCGGCGACGGCGGGTCGCGCCGCGGAGTCCTTCCCCTGCACCAGGCGCGAGACCAGCGGCGCGAGGGCGGGTGCGAGGAGCCGCACGGGCAGCGGCCGCTCGTGGAGCGGCGGCCGCTCGGGGGTGAGGGCGTCGATGGCGCCGCCGGGGTGGGCGACGACGGAGCGGATCCGAGACCCCGCCTCGAGGAGGCGCCGGTCGAGCTCGAACCCCAGGATCTCCGCGGCGTGCTTGGACATCGCGTAGGCGACGCGGGGGCGGTAGGACTTCTGCGAGAGCCAGTCGTCGGGGTCGAAGGGGATCCGCCGGGTGAGCATGCTGCCGGTGCTGACGATCCGTGCGGCCGGCGCCTCCTCGAGCGCCGGCAGTGCGGAGCGCAGGAGCTCGACATGCGCGAGGACGTTCACGCCGACCGTCGACTCGACGCCGAAAGCGCCCGTCGCAGCGATCCTCGGCGCGGTGATGATCCCCGCGTTGAGGACGATGCCGTCGAGGGTGCCGAGGCGCCGGAGGGCGTCCCCCGCCGACAGGATCGACTCCCGGTCGGAGAGGTCCAGCGGCAGGTGGCGGTGCCGGCCCGGGTCGGGGAGCAGCCCGATGGCCGCGAGCGCCCGAGCCTCGGAGCGGGCGGCGACGACGACCCGCGCGCCGAGGCGGGCGAGTCCCTCCGCGACGAAGAAGCCGATGCCACCGGCGGCCCCGGTGACGACGACGGTGCGCCCGTCGAGTCGTGCGATCTCCACGGCGGTCTCCCTTCGGCGCCCGAGAAGGGGCGCGGTGGTCTCGGAAGGGCTCAGATTCCCTTCAATCCTTGAAGCTTCAAGGTACATGCTTCAGGACTTGAAGCGATATTCTGATCGCATGGCGACGCGACGGGACGAGCGGCTGGCGGACGCACTGGCCGCGGTCTACGACGTGGTGGCGCGCACCGACGAGGCGCTCGCTCCGGCACTGCGCGAGTACGGCATCACCGCCACGACCGCCCACCTCCTCTGGAGCATCGACCCCGGCGAGCCCGCTCCGTCCATGAGCGAGGCGGCCGCCCGAGCGCACTGCACCCCTCAGAACGTCACCTTCCTCTGCCGGCAGCTCGAGGCGCGGGGACTGGTCGAGCGCCGGGTGTCGCCGACGGACCAGCGGCAGCGCGTCATCGGGATCACGCCGCTCGGCCGCGTCGCCCGCGAGCGGATCAGCGCGCTCGTCTCCGCCGACTCCCCCCTGGCGCGGAGGACCGATGCGGTGCTCGACGCCGTCGTCGAGCTGCTCGGCCCGCCGCCGGGCCTCACCGCGCGTGACGCCCCCGCCGGAGGACCGCCGCGTTCGCGGTGACGATGAGGGCGATGCCGATCCATCCGGCCGCGCCGACGTCCTGCCCGAGCACGACCGCGCCGATGAGGGCGGCCAGGACGGGGTTGACGCTCATGAGCGTCCCGAACACGCTCGCCGGGAGCCTCCGGAGCGCGATCACGTCGGCCACGAACGGGACGGCCGTCGCGAGGACGCCGGCGCCGACCGCCAGGAGCACGGTGCCCGCGTCGGGGCGCGTCGTGACGAGCGTCCAGACGGCGACGGGCAGGAAGACGGCGGCGGAGATCCCGGTCGCCGTGGCGGTCCCCTGCGCTCCGGGCAGCCGGAGTCCGATGATCCGGTTGAGCAGGATGTACGCGGCCCAGCAGCACGCGGCCGCGAGACCGAGCGCGATCCCCAGCTGGTCGGACGAGGGCCTCGGCCCGGCGATCGCGACGACGCCCGCTCCGGCGACGAGGGCGCAGAGCGCGCTGGTCCTGCTCCGGGAGCCGAGGAGCGCGACCGCCAGCGGCCCGCAGAACTCCAGGGTCACCGCCAGCCCCAGCCCGATGCGGTCGATGGCCGCGTAGAGCGTGAGGTTCATCGCTCCGAACACCACGGCGAGGAGCAGGACGGGCCACCACTGCGCGCGGGTCAGGTCGCGGATCCGCGGCCGCACGACCGGGAGGAGGATCAGCGCGGCGACGATCTGCCGGACGGCGACCACTCCGACGGATCCCAGGACCGGGAAGGCCAGAGTCCCGGAGGCCGCCCCGAGCTGATTCGAGAGGGCGCTCGCGAGGGCGGTCGCGACGCCGACGGTCCGTCCGTCGCCGGGGAGCTGCTTCGTCATGCCGGAAGTCTGCGAGCCGTCCGGCCCCGGCTCACAATGCATAACCGGTCCGATCGATGCGGGAACCGCATGAATAGGATGCGGTCATGGATCTGGAACTGCGCCACCTCCGGTCGTTCGTCGGCGTCGTGGACGCCGGGACCTTCACCGACGCGGGGATCGACCTCGGCATCTCCCAGACGGCGGTCTCCCGCAACGTCGCGGCGCTCGAGTCCGTCCTCGGACGAAGGCTCCT
This sequence comes from Rathayibacter sp. AY1F4, assembly GCF_002931775.1. Lineage (NCBI taxonomy): Bacteria > Bacillati > Actinomycetota > Actinomycetes > Micrococcales > Microbacteriaceae > Rathayibacter > Rathayibacter sp. AY1F4. The sequence continues at coordinate 76,438 of NZ_PSVE01000001.1, read as the reverse complement.
CCACCGGACGACCCGCAGCGTCGAGCTCGCGCCGGCGGGCGAGCGGGTGCTGCGGCACGCCCGCCGCGTCCTGGCCGTCGTCGACGATCTGCGCGAGGAGGCGGCGGCCGGAACGGACACGATCCGGATCGGCTACGCCTGGTCGGCTCTCGGCGAGCACACCCAGGAGTTCCAGCGCCGCTGGGCCGCGGCGCTCCCCCGCCACGAGCTGCGGCTGATCCGCTCCAACACCCCCACCGCGGGGCTCGCGGAGGGCCTCAGCGACCTGGCGATCCTCCGGCGCGGATCTCCGGCTGCGGACGTCGAGTCGGCTCTGATCGGCACCGAGAAGCGCTACTGCGCCCTGTCCGTCGACGACCCGCTCGCCGCGAAGCGCACGGTCACCCTCGCCCAGGTGGCGACCGCTCCGCTCGCGCTCGACGACCGGACCGGGAGCACCCGGCTCGACCTCTGGCCCGAGCACGACCGGCCGCGGATCACCGTCCCGACGACCGACGTCGACGACTGGCTCACGGTGATCAGCAGCGGCACCGCCCGCGGAGTGACCGCGGAGTCGACGGTGAGCCAGTACCGGCGGCAGGGCCTCGCCTACCGAGTCGTCCGCGATGCCCCGCCGGTCCCCGTGCACGCCGCGTGGATCCGGAGCGACCCGCCGCCCGTCCTGGGCGACGTCATCGGGCTGCTCCAGGGCCTCTACCGCACCTCCGACTGACGACGACGGCCGCCGGGGCGAGCCCGGCGGCCGTCGTCGTCATCTCACTTGCAGGTGAGAGCGGAGTACGCGGCCTGCTTCATGGTCGTCACCGCGGCTCCGTCCAGGGTGGCCGTCGCGGTCACCGTCGCCGAGCCCGCGGCCACCGAGGCGGAGCGGGTGGTGAAGGCGTGGGAGGCGCTCGACCCCGGAGCGATCCCGGTGAACGACTTCGAGCCCCAGGAGGACGCGATGGTGATCGCCGCCGGGACCTTCGCGTCGTTCCGAGCGGAGACCGTCACCACGACCTTGCCCGCCACGCAGCGGCTGGTGGCCGTCACGGTGGTCGGCACCGTCGCCGCGGAGGCGCGGACGATAGAGAGGCGGTAGGTCGCGGTGGTCGTGTGGTCCTGCGCCGACGACTCGACGACCACGCTCGTCGCGCCCGACGCCGCGAGCGGCACTGTGCGTCGGAGGGTGTCGTCGATCAGCACGCCGTCGACCTTCACCAGACCGCTGGGCACGGCCGGGTCGAGGTCGAGCGAGACGCTGGTCGTGCCGGCCGGCACCGTCAGGGTGTGGTCCCGCACCCCGGCGGCGAGCGCCGGCGAGAGCGTCCCGACGTCGGAGGAGAGCTTCGTCAGCTCCGGGTCCACCGCGTAGGTGGTCGACTCCGTGGTGTAGACCCCGAAGACGCCGCCGACGTAGCTGGACCCGGTGCCCTGGAAGCGCACCGTGACGACGGGGATCTTCCGTCCCTGCGCGTCGAGCACGTACTTCCCGCTCTGGTCGCGCTTGTAGCTGTCCTTCGCGGCAAGGCCGCTGAGGACGGACGCCGGGATCCGGTCGTACTGGACGTACCAGCTCGTCGCTCCGGCCGCTCCCGAGACCACCTCGGTCTTGAGCTTCACGTCGTTGAGGTAGACGTCGAAGGTGCGTCCCGCGTCGCCGCCGTAGTAGCGGACGCCGAGGTAGTTGGCCGGCAGGGTCGGGTCGACGATCATGTCGTACTGGAAGTACGCCTCCGCCGATCGCTCGCCGTCGCGGTAGCCCTCCCCGCGCCAGGTGCCGACTCCGGACCGCGCGGTCTTGTAGTTCTTGTCGGCCTCGCTGTTGTTGTTGTCGAACGAGGTGAGGGAGTCGATGGTCGTCTCGTCGACGCGCAGCTGCTCCTTCTGGGTCCGGATCAGCGCCTGCGCCGCGGCCGAGTCGGGCTCGATCAGGGTCATGTACGTCGCGTAGCGGGCGTTGTAGAGGCTGTAGTACGGGGTGAAGACCCGGGCGGCGGAGGCGGCGTCGACGTTCTTCATGCCGAAGCGCATCGTGGTGCGGCCGTTGCCGTCCGCGCCGTCGGGCAGGCGCACCAGGTTGTCGCGGATCGCCGATGTCCAGGCCGCGGAGTCGCCGACGACGATGTTCGAGTTCACGGACTTGTCGGCCGTGCCCATCCGCACCAGGACGCCGGCGACGTAGGACGCCTCGACGTTCGAGCGGTTGAGCTCGGTCGCCAGCAGCACCGGTCCGTAGCGGAAGGCGGTCCAGTCGGCGCTCTCGGTGTCCGCGACGGCGGCGACCGCGGCGGGCAGCTTCCAGGTGAGGACGTCGCCGGCGGCGACGGCGACGGAGACGTAGCCGGCCTCGGCCGTGACCGTGCGGGTCGCGCCGTTCACGGTCAGCGTCGGTGCTCCGTCGATCCAGGACGGGACGCGCAGCTTCAGGGTCGTGCCCGCGGCCACGGCTCCTCCCGCCAGCGCCTCGACCCGCAGGGTCGCGGTGTCGGTGACGGGGATGTCCGCCGTCTGGCTCAGCCTCAGGTTGTTCGCCGGGGAGCGGAGCACGGAGGAGCGGAACTGGTTCACGAAGACGGTCTTCGGCTTCTCGAAGTAGATCGAGTCGCCGAGCTTCGTGAAGCTCTCGATGCCGGTGCCGTGATCGCACCAGAACTCGTCGTGCTCGTGCCCGAAGACCTTCGCGTAGCCCGCGGTCTGCGGCTGGAAGTAGGTCACCATGCCCGTGTCCGGGTTCTGCACCGAGAGGACGCCGTTGATGAACGCCTCCTCGTAGAAGTCGGCGTACTTCACGTCCTCGGTCACCTGGAACAGCGACCGGGTGAGCTTGAGCATGTTGTAGATGTTGCAGCCCTCGGAGGTGGAGTTCTCGCCGTAGCCGGTCGTCTGGCCGTTGGTCGCGTACTCGTGGAGGGTGCCGGGGGCGTGGAAGTGCTCGGACTGGCTGTTGCCGCCGTTGGCGTAGGTGTGGGTCTCGTCGACCATCCGCCAGAAGTTCTCGGCGGCGCGGCGGTACATGTCGAGGTCCGACTTCTCGGCGTCGGTCAGCGTCGCGTAGAGCGCCGGGTCGTCGGTGAAGACGCGGTAGCGCTTCAGCGCGCCGATCAGCTTCGGGATCGTGGTGTTCGCGTGCAGCCCGTTGAGGACGTCCTCGTTGTTCGCCAGCTTGCGGAACAGCGCCGTCTCGTCGAAGTACTCCGCCGCGCGCTTGTGCGCCGGGTCGTGCGTGGTCTCGTAGAGGCGGTAGAGCGCCTCGTTCATCCCGCCGTACTCGGTGTTGAGGAGCTGACCGGGGTTCGCCTGACGGCCCGCCCAGGCGGTGATCCAGCTGCCGAAGCCGCCGGCGACGACGAGCGCCTTCTGCGAGACGGCGTCGGGGGCGTGCTCGTGGGCGTCGAGGAGGCCCGCGAGCACCTTGTGCAGGTTGTAGAAGGGGACGAGCAGGCCGTCGCCGCCCGAGGGGAGGTAGCGGGTCGGGAACGGCGAGACGTAGCCGGCGTTCGCGGGGTCCTTCAGCGCGTACGCGTCCTGGACCTTCTTCAGCCCGTCGACGGAGGCGGTGAGCTTCGCGAGCAGGGCGGCCTTCGTGGTCGGGTCCTCGGTGGTGGCGTAGGCCTGCGAGAGCGCGGAGACGTAGTGGCCGAAGAAGTGGCCCTGGAACCGGGTGCCGTTCTCGCGCTCCCAGCCCCCGTATCCGCCGCTCGTGGTCGGGGCGAGCCCGGCCTCGCGGTAGAAGGAGTAGAGGAACATCTCGGGGTCGAGGCTCAGCAGGTACTCGACGGTCTGCTGCTCCCCGTTCTCGAGGTACGGGTCCTGCACGGAGACGTCGGACAGGCCGGCCTCCACGAGGTAGTTCGACGTCTTCACTCCCCGGGGCTGCACCTGGAGAGTGTAGGTCTTCGTGACCGCGGTGCTGCCCCCGTAGGTGGCGGAGCCGGTGAGGACGACCTGCGTCGCGGAGCCGGTGGGCGGCGTGACCGCGGCCGTGCCTCCGCTGATCGCGACGGTCGCCGGGTCGGAGGAGGTCCAGCTGAGGGCGGACCCCTTCGCGCCGACGGTGGGCAGGGTGAAGCCGGTGCTGGTGCTCGCGGGCGGGGCGACCAGCTCGAGGTCGGCCCGGGCGATGCTCGCGGGGTCGAAGGAGGGGTTCCCGGCCTTCGTCAGGGCGACGACGTCGGTGGTGGTCGCGACGCCGTTGTAGAGCGCGTAGTCGTCGAGCAGGCCGCGCAGGTGCGCGCCGTTGTACTGGGGGCCGTTGAAGCCGAGGGTCTTCGTCGAGGTGCTCTCGGAGCCGAGGACGCCGGATGCGGAGGAGGACGGCGCGGTCTTGACGACGGCGGTCTGCTTCACCCCGTTGCGGTAGAAGGCGACGGCCTTGGTGCTCTTGTCGTACGTGGCGACCACGTGCGTCCACTCCCCCGCGGGGAAGAAGCCGGAGCGGGCGGTCTCGACGGCGACCTTGTACGGCTGACCGCCGGACGGGCCGATCGAGAGGGCGAGCGGGGTGCCGTCGCCCTCGGAGGTGAGGTACCAGCCGTCGGAGTTGTAGGCGGTCTTGTTCCAGGTGAAGACCTGCTCACCGGTCATCGCGCTGGTCGGCTTGTACCAGAACGAGACGGTGAGGTCTGCGGGCTGCAGCGCCGCCGCAGTGCCGAGCGAGATCGCGTTCGATCCGGTGAACTCGAACGCCCGGCCGTTCAGGCCGGTGCCGTAGGAGGCCGTGCCCTTCTGCATCCCGAGGGCGGTACCACGACCGCTGGTGTCGGCGAGCGACCCGTCGAACGGGAGCTCGAGCACCTTCGCGGCGTCGAGCGAGGTGGTGGGGGCGGCCTGGGCCGTGGGGCCGACCGACAGGAGACCCGCCGTCAGCGCCATCACCGCCACGGTGGCCAGGGGGAGTCGTCGTCTCATTTGTGAGGCCTCTCGTCGTTGAGAAATCCGGCCCAGGGGGGCGGGCCGCCTCGAATGTTACCGTTAACAATAGTTTTCGGTGAGGTTTCGGTGAGAGGACTGACAGGGTCGTCGGGCGCTCAGCGGCGCCGGTCCAGAGCCGCCCGGAGGTACGGAGCGGTGCGGCTGCCCGCGGCCTCGGCGACCTCCTCCGGAGCGCCCGTCGCGACCACCGAGCCGCCGGCCCGGCCCGCCCCCGGGCCGAGGTCCACGACCCAGTCCGCGTCGGCGACGACGCGCATGTCGTGCTCGACGACGATCACCGTGTTGCCCGCGTCGACCAGGTGCTGCAGGTGCTCGAGCAGGCGGTCGGCGTCGGCGGGGTGCAGGCCCGACGTCGGCTCGTCGAGCAGGTAGAGCGTGTCCCCGCGCTGGGCGCGACGCAGCTCCGAGGCGAGCTTCACCCGCTGCGCCTCTCCCCCGGACAGCTCGGGCGCCGGCTGGCCGAGCGAGACGTAGCCGAGCCCCACGTCCACCAGCGCGTCGAGGTGGCGGGCGACCTCGCGGTCCTCGGCGAAGGCCTCGCGCGCGTCGGCGACGCTCAGCGCGAGGACGTCGGCGATCGTCCGGCCGCCCAGTGTGACCTCGAGGGTCTCGTCGTTGTACCGGCTGCCGCCGCACGCCGAGCAGGGCGCCTCGACGGTCGGGAGGAACAGCAGCTCCACCTCCACGGAGCCCTCGCCCTTGCAGACGGGGCAGCGCCCGCTGGGCAGGTTGAAGGAGAAGCGGCTCGCCGAGAAGCGGCGGCGCTTCGCCTCCGGGGTGGCCGCGAAGAGCGTCCGCACCCGGTCGAACAGGCCCGTGTAGGTCGCGACGTTCGAGCGCGAGGTCCGGCCGATCGGGGTCTGGGTCACCTGCACCACGCGGCGCAGGCGGTCCGCGGGCCCGGAGGCGGTGCCGCGGGTCGCCGCCGCGGCCGCGTCGAGCAGCGGGTCCGCCTCCCCGCCCTCCTCCGCCGGCGCGTCCTCGGCGACGTCGGCGCGGAGCGAGGCGCGCAGCAGATCGGGCAGCGCCTGGTTCACGAGCGTCGACTTGCCCGATCCGGAGACGCCGGTGACCGCGGTGAGCACCCCGACCGGGAACGCGACGGAGAGGTCGTCGAGGGTGTGCCGCGAGACTCCGGCGAGCTCGATCCACTGCTCCGCGGTGCGGCGGGAGCGCAGCGGCGCCGGGTCGCCCTCGGGGAAGAGATAGCGGCGGGTGACGGAGCCGCGGGCGCCCGGCAGGCCGTCGAGCGTGCCGGAGTAGACGACGGTGCCGCCTCCGGAACCCGCGCCCGGGCCGATGTCGACGATCCAGTCGGCCTCGCGGATGACGTCGAGGGAGTGCTCGACGAAGAAGACGGTGTTGCCGGTCGCCCGCAGAGTCCGCAGGATGCCGAGCAGCGCCTCCGTGTCGGCGGGGTGCAGGCCCGTGGACGGTTCGTCGAGCACGAAGACGACGCCGAAGAGGCGCGAGAGCACCTGCGTCGCGAGGCGCATCCGCTGGAGCTCCCCCGAGGAGAGCGTCGGCGTGGAGCGGTCGAGCGAGAGGTGGCCGAGGCCCAGGTCGACGATCGGCGCGAGGCGGGCGACGAGGTCCTCGACCAGCCGCTGCGCGGCCAGGCGGGTCTGCGGAGCGCCGTCGGCCGGGGTCCAGCCGGGCTCCAGCACGCGCCGCGCGACGACGACCAGCTCCTCGAGCGGGAGCGCCGACAGCTCGGTGATGTCGAGCCCCTCGAAGGTGACGGCGAGCGCGTCGGGCTTCAGCCTCCGGCCGCCGCACACCGGGCAGGCGACGCTGACGACGAACGAGGCCGCGCGCTCGCGCATCCGGGCGCTCTTCGAGCCGGCGAAGGTGTCGAGCACGTAGCGGCGCACCCCGAGGAACGTGCTCATGTAGCGCGGCTCGTCCCCGGCGGCCACGGAGGCGCGCACCTCCGCGGGCGAGCGGTCGGTCCACACGGGAACCTGCGGCGAGTCGGGCGTGTGCAGGATCCAGTCGCGGTCCTCCGCGGGCAGATCGCGCCACGGAGCGTCGATGTCGTGGCCGAGCGAGATCAGGCTGTCGCGCAGCTGCTTGCCGTGCCAGGCGGTCGGCCAGGCGGCGAGCGCCCCGTCGCGGATCGAGAGCGAGTCGTCCGGCACCATCAGCTCGTCGGGGACGTCGTAGACCCGGCCGATGCCGTGGCAGCTGGGGCACGCTCCCTGCACGGTGTTGGCCGAGAAGTCCTCCGCGAGCAGCATCGGCGCGCCCTCGGGGTAGGCGCCGATGCGCGAGAAGACCATCCGCACCACGCTCGAGAGCGTCGTCGCGCTGCCGACCGTGGAGCGCGCCGAGCCTCCGGAGCGCCGCTGCGGGAGGGCGACGGCCGGCGGCAGGCCCTCGATCGAGTCGACGTCCGGCACGCCGACCTGGTCGATCAGCCGCCGCGCGTAGGGGGCGACCGACTCGAAGTAGCGGCGCTGCGCCTCCGCGTAGAGCGTGCCGAAGGCGAGCGAGCTCTTGCCCGATCCGGAGACCCCCGTGAAGGCGACGAGGGCGTCGCGCGGCACGTCGACGTCGACGCTCCGGAGGTTGTTCTCGCGGGCGCCGCGCACGCGGACGCGGTCGAGGGGGTCGGTGGTTCCAGGCGCGCTCATCCGTACAGCCTGCCGTGCCGGGATGTGGGGCGGCCGCCGCGGAGCTCCGAGGCGCTCGACGCCGAGACGGCCCGCTCCCGGCCGAGGCACCGCAGTGGGGCGGTGTCTCGGCGGGGGCGGGCCGTCTCGGCGTCAGCGGCGCGCGTGCGTCAGCAGGTGCGCGCCGGGTAGGCCGCGGTCAGGGCGCCCGCGGTGAGCGAGGCGGCCGGGACCGAGGCCTGACGGGTGGTGAAGGCGGCCGAGGCGCTGGCGCCGGGGGCGGCGGTCAGCGTCTGCGAGGCGCCGAACGGCGAGCGGATGACGACCGAGAGGGGCGTCGTGCCCGTGTTCTTCACCACTCCGGTGAGGACGACCTTGCCCGCGACGCAGCGGGTGGACGCGGTGAGCGTCGAGGTCGGTGCCGTCACCACCACGGTCGCGGTGACCGTGACGGCCGTGGAGCTCGAGAGCCGACGGTCGGCGGCGTTGTAGGCCGTCGATCCGTTCGCGCCCACCCACTGGTTGTCGTTCGCACCGATCGTGCGGACGACTCCGGTGACGGAGTAGCGGCCGGGCGCCGTCGCCACCGCGGAGGTGTTCCAGGTGACCGGCTGCGAGGCGGTGCCCCGGTTGTAGGCGAGCACGACGTCGGCGCGGGCGGGCAGAGCCGCCGCGGCGTCGGTGCCGGAGGCGACCGTCACCTCGCCGAGGTCCGAGCGGACCGCGGAGGCGGCGTCGGCCGAGCGGACCTCGGCGTACTGCCCCGCGGTCAGCGAGACGATGCCGCCGTGCTTGGTCGACGAGGCGAGCGAGAAGCCCGGGTCGGTGAGCTGGGTCCAGCCCGTGTCGAGGTCGTTCGTCACCATCGGCTTGTAGCCGGTCGCGGGGATCACGTCGACGTACAGGTACCAGGTGTCCTCGCCGTGGTCCTTGAACACCGCGGGGCCCTCGACCCCACCGGGGTTGCCGCCGGACCACACCGCGCCGATGCGCGACTGGATCTGCGTCCACGAGGTCGTCGGCAGCCACCAGGTCGCCGAGGTGGTCGACTCCATGTAGATGCCCTTGCCGGTGCCGTTGTCCTTCGAGATCCGGTAGGTCGTGCCGGAGTCCTGGATCAGCGTGGTGTCGATCGTGTCGGCCCCGGTGTCGATGAAGGTGCCGCCGTACGAGTAGGTGGCCTGCGTGAAGTCCGTGGTCGCTCCCCAGAGCACGCGGGAGGATCCGGTGCCCGGCGTGTGCGCCGCGGTCGGGTAGACCGTCGAGGACCAGTAGACGACGAACGCGCCCTTGCCGGGTCCCGCGTAGTCCGGCACCCACGTGGCCTCGGGAGCCCACATCATGCCGGCCTCGAGCTTCTTCGTCCCCGCGGCGTCGAGCGCCACGTCGAACTGCCGGACGTCGCTCCACGACACGAGGTCGCTCGACTCCCAGACGTTCATCTTCGTGCTGCCCTTGGTGGTCCAGTAGCACCAGGTGTCGCAGGTGCTGGGGCCCCGGTCGCCGCCGAAGACGCGGAGGTCCGTGGCGATGATGTAGTACTTCTCCGTGTCGGGGTTGTAGGTCAGGTACGGGTCGCGGACACCGGTGGTGCCGAGGTCGGAGGCCAGGATCGGCTTCGCGCCGTTGAGCGGGTCCCACTTCTCCGGGTCGTCGCCGCGGGAGACGTCGAGGTAGATCTTCTCGGCGTAGCCCTGGGAGTCCTCGACGAAGTGGACCATCAGGTAGCCGTAGGGGGTGTCGACGCCGACCTGCGGCTCGACCGTCACGGCGATCGAGCGGGTCTGCACGATTCCGCGGATCGACGCCGTCGCGGTGAGCGACGAGGTGCGCGCGGCCTGGCCCACGGCGGGGCGGTCGGCGCTGAGGGTGCGGCCGTCGGCCGAGACGCGCAGGGTCGGGTCGCTGGAGGACCAGGTCACCGCTCCCCCGTAGTCGGGCAGGTTGGTGGTCGAGTCGTCGACGGTGAGCGGGGCGACCCCGGCCAGCACGGCGGCGGCGATCGGGGAGAACGTGGAGGCGTGAGGCTTCGCGTCGACGCTCGACACGGCCACCACCTCCGCCCCGGTGAGCGCGCGGTCGTAGACGCGGAACGCCGAGACCTCGCCCGTGTAGAACGGGTCGGGGTACGGTGCGCGGCCGATCGTGTTCAGCGACTGGTCGGCCACCGACGAGGGGCGCAGGGCGGTGGGCGCCGAGGCGACCTGGACGCCGTCGACGAAGAACGAGATCGTGCCGGCGCTGCCGTCGATCACCGAGGTGAGGCTGTACCAGCGGTCGGCGGTGAGGGCGGAGGCGCTGCGGGCATTGTTCTCGCCGTTCCCTCCGCTGGTCGTGATCGCGGTGCGCACGCGGTCGCGGACGGACGCGAACCAGTACTGGTTCGTGCTGTCGCTGCCGATGTTCCACAGGAAGTGGAAGTTCGAGAGCATCGACGCGCCGGCGCGAGTCTCGATCGTGACGGTGGCCGACGAGCGACCGGTCAGCAGGTTCGCGGGCAGCTGCACCCAGGGGGCGGTGGTGCTGCTCTTGGGGCCGCCGGTGAGGCGGAGCGACGTGCCGGTCCAGAGCGCGTCGGTCGCGTTGCGGACGGTGGCGGCTCCCACGCCTCCGCTCACGGAGTTCGGGACCGCGCTGCCGGTGGTCTGCGTGAACCGGTAGTCGGCGAGGAGGCCCTGCTGCGGGATCACGGCCTCGGCCGCCTGCGCGGCCGGAGCCGGGGCGACGAGGCCCGAGAGCAGCACTGCTCCGAGGCCGAGCGCGGCGAGCGCTGCGCGCAGCGGCGCTCGCCGCGCGGGTGTGGTGGTGGGGGGCATGGTGCTCCTTCAGTGGAGTGGTGCGGGTCGGGGGGAGGGTCTCGGGGTGCCGGGTCGAGCAGCGCCGTCAGGGGCGTGTCGGGACCTGTGTGCGGAGCACGGGGGGGATCTCGGTACGCCGCTGCGCGGCTGCTCGGCCGGCAGAGGGGGGCGGCTCGGCCGGCGACGTCCCTTGCTGGTCGAGCAGCCCCGCCAGGGGCGTATCGAGACCCGTGTACGGAGCACGAGGTCTCGATACGCCGCTGCGCCGGCTGCGCGACCGGCAGGAGGATCAGCCGCAGGTGAGGGCGGGGTGGCTCGCGGTGACGGTCGCGGTGCGGCCGGCGTCGTCGGTGCCCGCGACGGCGACCGTCGTGGATCCGGCCGGGACGCTCGCCTGACGGGTCGTCACGGCGGTCGACGTGCTCACTCCACCGGCGAGCGCGGTGACCCGCTTCGCCGCGGTGCCGGTGCCGATCGTGACGTCGACGGGCAGGTCGTCCGCGTTCCTCACGACCGTGGTGACGACGACCTTGCCGGCGACGCAGCGCGCGGCCGAGGTCGCCACCGGCTGCAGCGGCACCGTCGACGCCGGGGCGCCGAGCGAGACGCGGAAGCGCTGGCAGTCGTTGTTCAGGACACTCCACTGCCCGATCCTGGTGCCGTTCTGCGCGGAGCAGTTCGACAGGTCGAGCGCCTTGCCGCTGTGCGCGGCCCGCAGCTCGACGGTGCCGTCGTTGCCCGGGCGGAGGCGCCAGCTGCTGCCCGTGACGCCGCACGCGCCCTGGGTGACGGTCGCGCCGTCGGCGGCGGAGCCTCCGGTGACCGCGAGGCACTTGGCGGCGGCCGAGACGGGGTGCATCTCGAGCGCGCCGTCGGCGGCGGAGCCGAAGGTGACGCGCTGGCAGGGCGAGCCGAGCCAGTCCTGCTGCTGGAGCAGGGCGCCGTCGGCCGTGGAGCAGTTCGGCAGGTCGAAGGACTTGCCGGTGACGAAGGACGTGACGGCGACGGGTCCGGCGGGGCGCAGCACCCACTCCTGAGCCGCGGCGGAGGTGGCGGCCGCCTGGCGGACGGTCGAGCCGGACGCCTCCAGCAGCTTGCCGCTGGTGCGGTTCGTCAGAGTCGAGTAGCCGCCGGTCGCCGGGGCGACCGTCCACTGCTGGCAGCTCGTGGTGAGCCACGCGGACTGCTGGAGCCCGGCGGTTGCGGTGGCGCAGCCGACCGGTCCGAGCGCCTTGCCACTCGAGGCGTTCATCACGCGGAGGGTGCCCTCGCCGGTGGCGTCGAGCATCCAGTTCGCGCGCGGGGTCGAGCAGGAGCCCTGCACGACGCCGGCGCCGTCGCCGCTCTGCGCGGAGGAGACGGTGGCGCAGAGGCCGGTGCTGCGGCTGACGAGCTGCCACGGGGCGCCCTCGACGCGAGCGGTGATCGGGGCGTTCTCGCCGCTGGGGACGGGGATGCGGGCCGCGGTGCCGAGCGGAGCGCCGAAGTCGGGCTCGCCGGTCGCCGTCCATTCCACGATGTGCGCGCGGGCCGAGCGCTGGCGGCCGCAGCCGTCGTTCGGGCCGGGGTTCGCGTGGTACAGGTTCCAGGTCTCGGTGCCGTCGGGCGAGTCGAAGAAGTCGTTGTGGCCGGTGCCGTACTCGCCGTTCGCCTTCGAGAAGACGGGTCCGTCGCTCTTGGTCCAGGAGGAGGCGAGCACCGGGTCGCCGGTGCCGTCGTACTCGAGGGTGCCCAGCTGGTAGTCCTCGGTGCCGCAGAAGCTCGCCGAGTAGACGATCCAGGTGCGGCCGTCCTTCTGCAGCGGGATCGGTCCCTCGTTGACGGGCATGCCGATGGTCTCCCACGGCTCGACCGGCTCCGAGAGGACGGTGCCGGTGCTGGTCGCGGTCCACGGGTCCGACATCCGGGCGATGTAGTTGCTCTGGAGGCCGTTCCCGGGCTGGAACTCGGACCAGGTCATGAACAGCTCGCCGTTGAGCTCCAGGTACGCGCCGTCGATGTTCCACCGGTCGGTCGGCACGGGGCGGCCCTTGTAGGTGTAGGGGCCCATCGGGTCGTCCCCGGCGCTCTCGATCACCTGCAGGTGCTGGCCGTCGAAGTTCCCCGCGGTCCCCATCGTGTACATGAGGTACCAGCGCCAGCCGTTCGGGCCCTGGAGCCGCTGCAGCTCGGGCGCCCACATGTTGGCGTTCCGGCCGGGGTTCGTGTCGGTGTACACGGTGGTCGGGGCGGTGGTGCCGAGCGCCGCGAGGGTGGGCGCCTTCCGCATCACGACGCGGTTGTCCCACGTCGTCGCGACCATGTAGTAGTTGCCGTCGTGGAACTCGATCGTGGGGTCGGCGGTGTCCGGAGCGATCGGGTTGGTGAAGGTCGGCTCGCCGAGGGCGACGGCCGGGGAGGCGGCGGTGAAGGGCAGGGCCACCACCGCGGCGAGCAGGATCAGCAGCCCGGCCGTGAGGCGGCGCCGGAGCCTCGCGGATCGGGGGCGCTCGGCGTCGGCGGGCATCGGTGCGGTCGTCATCGTGACTCCATCGTCAGGGGGCGGCGTGGGGCCCGGAGGCGCACCGTGGGCGGCGCGCCCCCGGGGGCTGAGGGGCTCCGGGAAGCGCCGGAGGGCGCCGCGGAGAGAGGCCCGGTGGACCTCGGAGAAGGACTTCCCGTGCCTCGCAGGATTCGGCGCGACCTCCACCTCGAGGTCTCCGACGCCGCCGGCCGCACGGTTTGTTCACGGTAACAGGGCGTCTGCGCGAACTCAACGGCCCCCGTCAGAGGGGGTGGCATCGGCTCACGGCGCCTGCGGTCCCCGCGGTCGCGTTCACAACGGAGGAAGGATCCACGGCGCCCCGCGGAACGGCGCGGGCGAGGAGGGCCGGATCGGACGTTCGTCCTCCGTTGCGAACGGCTCGACCGCCCGGAGCGCCGACCGCGCCGCGCTCAGGCCGGCGCACCCAGGTACGTCGACAGCTCGCGCGCCGTGAGCGAGACGTAGGCACCGAGCGCGTCCAGCTGCGATCCGATCCTCGACTTCGGGGCGCTGACGTTGATCGCCGCGACGATGCGGCCCGAGAAGTCGCGGACCGGGGCCGAGGCGCCCACCACCCCCCGCTCCAGCTCCTCGTCGAGCGTGGCCCAGCCCCGCTCGCGGATCCGCGCGAGCTCGGCGATGAGCGAGTCGAAATCCGAGACGACCGCCTTGTCGACCGGCGGCTCCTCGAGCACCGAGAAGCCGGCCGCGGCCATGGCCGGATCGACCGGCCCCACCACCGGCCGGTCGTGCCCGTGCTCGTCGTACCAGGCCGAGAGGGAGGCGCGGTCCCAGTCGCTGATCAGGACCCGCCCCGAGGGCGTGCGCCAGGCGGCCGTGATGACTCCCTCCCAGCCGGTGGTGCGGACCTCGTGGGGACTGAGCTCGCTCAGCACGGTGAGCACATTGCCGCCGCGGAGGACGCAGAGGTGCGTCGTCTCCCGGGTCGAGCGGGCGATCCTCCGCAGGTGCGGGCGCGACCGCGCGATCAGCTGCGACTCGAGGGTGCGGGCGGCGAGCGAGAAGATCCGGCTCCCGAGCCGGTAGCCGAGCGTGACGGGATCGCGGTCGAGCAGGCCCGCGTCGGAGAGCGTGGCGAGGCTGCGCGAGATGACCGCCTTGTCGCGGCCGGTGAGCTGCGCGATGCGCATCACGCCCAGCCCGCCCGACTCCTCGGCCTCCGGACCGCCCAGGATCTCGAGGATCTCGATGTCGCGGGCCAGGCCCGAGGAATTGCGCCGGGGTGCTGCGCTGTCGTCCTGCATGACGCCACGGTAGACGGCAGTTGTCATATGAGCAACATCCATTGTCTTTATGGCACCGCTCTTCGTACTCTGACCACGTCGCCACTCGGCGGCCCCGCTCAATGAAGAGAAGGGAGTCATCCGTGCCCGGATCCGACGTCTCCGGACTCGTCGTCTTCCTCGGTCGCCGTTCCGACGACATCGCGGAGCTCGTCCTCGAGCACGTGCTCGTCGTGGCGGTCTCGCTCGCCATCGCCCTGGTGCTCGGCGTCGTGATCGGCCTGCTGGTGTGGGACCGCCCGATCCCCCGCTCGCTCGCCATCACCGCCGCCGGCATAGCGATCACGATCCCCTCGCTGGCCCTGCTGGCGATCCTCAGCCCCGTGCTCGGGCTCGGCTGGGCGCCGACCGTGGTGGCGCTGGTCTTCTACTCGCTGCTGCCGATCATCCGGAACACGGTGGTCGGCCTCCGCGAGGTCCCGAGCCACGTGCTCGAGGCGGCGCGCGGGATGGGGATGGGTCCGCTGCGGGTCCTGCTCACCACGCAGCTGCCGATCGCCTGGCCGATCATCCTCACCGGCGTCCGCGTCGCCGCGCAGCTCACCATCGGCATCGCCGCCATCGCCGCGTACGTCGCCGGTCCCGGCCTCGGCCAGTACATCTTCAAGGGCCTCTCCTCGCTCGGCTCGAAGAACGCGCTCAACTACGCCCTCACCGGCACCGTCGCCGTCGTCGTCCTGGCGCTGCTGGTCGACGCCGCCTTCCTCCTGATCACCCGCTTCACCACCTCGAGAGGTCTGCGTGCCTGAGATGACCACCCCCGAACCCACCGACACGGGCTTCCTCTCCGCGATCTCGCAGCGGGAGGGAGGAGTCGCCATCGAGCTCGAGGGCGTCAGCAAGACCTACTCCGGCCAGTCGGCACCCGCTGTGGAGGACTTCTCGATGCGGATCGAGCCCGGCGAGCTGGTCATGTTCGTCGGACCGAGCGGATGCGGCAAGACCACCACGATGAAGATGATCAACCGCATCATCGAGCCGACGAGCGGAGTGATCCGGATCGACGGCAAGAACGTGCTCAGCCTGGATCCCAACCAGCTGCGACGGCACATCGGCTACGTGATCCAGCAGATCGGCCTGTTCCCGCACCTCACGATCGCCGAGAACATCGCGGTCGTCCCGAGGCTCCTCGGCTGGACGAAGCAGCGCACGGCCGAGCGCGTCGACGAGCTGCTGCGCACGGTGCAGCTCGACCCGGGCCAGTTCGCGCAGCGCTACCCCAAGCAGCTCTCCGGCGGGCAGCAGCAGCGGGCCGGAGTCGCGCGGGCTCTCGCCGCCGATCCGCCGGTCATGCTCATGGACGAGCCGTTCGGCGCGACGGACCCGATCACGCGGGAGAAGCTGCAGGCGGAGTTCCTGCGCCTGCAGAGCGAGATCGGCAAGACGATCATCTTCGTCACCCACGACTTCGATGAGGCGATCCGCCTCGGCGACAGGATCGCCGTGATGAGCGAGAGGTCGCGCATCGAGCAGTTCGACACTCCGGCAGCCATCCTCGCGGCGCCGGCGAACGACTACGTCGCCTCCTTCATCGGCAGCGGCGCGGCGCTCAAGCGCCTCGCACTGATCCCGGTGCGGGGCGCCCGCCTCGGGGCGGCGGGCCCCTCGGGGTCGCCGCGGGTGGGCTTCTCGGCCACCCTCCGCGACGCCCTCGACCTGCTCGTGCTCACCGGAGCACCCTGCGTCGACGTGGTGGACGGCGGCGGAACCGTCCGCGGCTCCCTCGACCACGCCGCGATCTCGGCGGTGCTCACCGGCGACTCCGATCCGCTGGCCGCGCCGGGACAGGACCGCTGACATGGCCGTCATCGCTCCCCCCGTCGCGCTCCGGACGGGCCGCTCGGGCCGTGTGCTCCGCCGGGTCGCCGCTCCACTGTCGGTGGTCGTGGTGCTCGCCGTCACCCTGCTCTGGCTGAGCAGCAGCACCCTCGACTCGATCGAGCAGCGCACCCTCAACCCGGGCTACATCCTCGCCCGCGTCGGCGAGCACGTCGTGCTCACCGTGACGGCCTCAGCGCTCGTCGCGGTCCTCGCGATCCCGGCCGGCATCGCCGTCTACCGGGCGGAGTCGAAGGTGTTCCACACCGTCGTGCTGGGCCTGGCGAACATCGGCCAGGCGACGCCCGCGGTGGGCGTGGTGATCCTGCTGGCGATCGTGTGGCAGACCGGATTCGCTACCGCACTGGTCGCGCTGGTCGCCTACTCCTTCCTCCCCGTGCTGCGGAACACGCTGACGGGGCTGGAGCAGGTCGACGCCGGTGTCCGCGAGTCGGCGCGCGGGATGGGGATGACCCCGAACCAGGTCCTGCGGCGGATCGAGCTGCCGCTGGCCTCGCCGGTGATCCTCGCCGGGCTCCGCACCTCGCTCGTCTTCTGCGTCGGCGTCGCCACCATCGCCACCTTCATCAACGCCGGCGGGCTCGGCGACATGATCGTCAACGGCCTGAAGCTGCAGCGCTATCCCGTCCTGATCACGGGCGCCGTGCTCGTGGCCTGCATCGCGGTGCTCATCGACTGGGCCGCCGGCCTGGTCGAGGACGCCGTGCGCCCGCGCGGCCTCTAGCCGCCGGCCCGCCCCCTCACTCCTGCACCTCCGCACCCCGCACACCCCTGCACAGAAGGAACAACCATGAAGAAGCGAACCGTCGTCATCGTCGCCGCGGCCGTCTCGAGCGTCGCCGCCCTGAGCGGATGCTCCGGGGGCGCCTCCCAGGGCTCGGGAGGAGCGGGGGACGAGCTCTCGGGCCTCTCCGGGGAGATCGGGTCGAAGGACTTCTCGGAGCAGTACATCCTCGCCCACATCACCACCGACCTCCTCAACGCCCACGGCGCCGATCTCGAGGCGAACACCAAGCTCGTCGGCTCGGCGAACGTGCGCCAGGCGCTCGAGAACAAGGACTTCGTCGGCTACTGGGAGTACACCGGCACCTCCTGGATCACCTACAACGGCAACACGTCGCCGATCCCTGGCGCCGAGGCCCAGTTCGCCGCGGTGAAGGAGGCCGACGCGAAGAAGGACATCGCCTGGCTCGACCCCGCGCCCCTCAACAACACCTACGCCTTCGCGATCCGCTCCTCCGAGGCGGAGGAGCTCGGCGTGAAGAGCCTCAGCGACGTCGCGAAGCTGCCCGCCGACGAGCAGACCTTCTGCATCGAGAGCGAGTTCTCGACCCGGGACGACGGCTGGCCCGGCCTCAAGACGGCCTACGGGCTCGACGTGCCCGACTCGAACGTCACGCTCCTGGACACCGGCGTCATCTACACCGCCACGCAGAAGGGCGACGACTGCAACTTCGGCGAGGTCTTCCAGACCGACGGCCGCATCTCGGCCCTCGACCTGACCGTGATGGCGGACGACCAGCAGTTCTTCCCCGTCTACCAGGGCGGCTTCACACTCCAGCAGTCGGTGCTCGACGAGTACCCGGCGATCGCCGACGTGATGGCCGAGGTCTCCCCGCTTCTCACCACGGAGGAGATGCAGAAGCTCAACGCCCGCGTGGACGTGGACGGCGAGGACCCGGAGGACGTCGCGAGCGAGTGGCTCGACGAGCAGGGGCTCCTCGGATGACCGCCCCGATCCTCGAAGTCGGCGAGAGCTTCGTCGGCGAGGGCGTCAACGCCGCCCACATCAACACCGTTCTCGGCGCCCGCACCGGCCCGGCCGGGACGGCCTGGGCGACCGCGCTCGCGACTCCCAGCGCCGGCCACGTCCCCTTCGTCGCGGTGCTGCGCCCCTCGCTCCCGGTGAAGCCGCTCACGCTCTTCGTCACCAAGTCGGCCCCGGCCGGCGACGAGCACGGCGTGATGATCTGGGGCCCGGCGCAGGCCGGCGTCGCGGCGGGAGTGGCGGACGCGGTGGCCGACGGCTCCGTCGATCCCGCCGTGGTGGACGAGTGCGTCGTGATCGCCGCGGTCTGGGTGAACGCAGCGGCCGACGACGCCGACGCCGTCTACCGCCACAACCGCGAGGCGACCGCCACCGCGCTCCGCAACGGCGCCCGACGCCTGCCGCCGCTGGAGGACGTCCTCGCCGCCCGCGGCGCTCCGGCGAACCCGTTCTACACGGCTCCGGCCGTCCCATGACAGGAGACACGATCACCATGCCCCCCGCCACCACCCCGACCGTCGGGTTCATCGGCCTCGGCAACATGGGCTCCGGGATGACCAGGAACCTGCAGAAGGCCGGCTTCCCGCTCGTCGTCACGGACATCCGCCGCGAGTCGGCCGACGAGCTGGTGGCGGGCGGCGCCGTCTGGGCGGCGACCGCCGCCGAGGTCGCGGCCTCGAGCGACCTCGTCATCACGATGCTGCCGACTCCGCGCCACGTCTCGGACGTCGTCGGCGGCCCCTCGGGCATCCTCGCCGGGATCGCCGACGGCGGCACCTGGATCGACATGTCGACCTCGGTCCCCGAGGTGGCGGACCGGGTCCGCGCCGAGGAACGGCACCGGGGCCTGCGGGTCCTGGACGCGCCGGTCAGCGGCATGGCCGTCGGCGCCGCCAGCGGGATGCTGCAGATCTTCGTCGGCGGAGAGGCCGAGGACGTCGCCCGGGTCCGCCCGGTGCTCGAGGCGATGGGCGATCCGGAGCGGATCCTGCACGTCGGCGGCCACGGCACCGGATACGCGGTGAAGCTGATGATCAACCAGCTGTGGTTCTCCCACCTGGTCGCGACCGCCGAGGTGCTGGCGATCGGCACGAAGGCCGGCGTCGACCTCGGAGTGCTGCGCGACTCCCTCATCGCGAGCCCCGCGAACAGCACCTTCGTCGAGCGCGACGTGCTCTCGATCCTGACCGCCGGCGACTACGACGAGGGCTTCGCCATCGCTCTCGCCTGCAAGGACCTCGGCCTCTCGATCGACCTCGCCCGCTCGGTGGGCGTGCCCGCCGAGCTCAGCGGCCTGGTGGAGCAGATCTACCGCCGCGCCCGCGCCTCCTACGGCGATCGCGCCGGAGAGATGACGCCCTTCCGCCTCTACGAGGACCTCATCGGGCGGGACCTGCGCCTGTGACCGCCACGACAACCACCCCGGAGACCCCCATGACCACCGCAGCCGACGAGGCCGCCCTCCTCGCCCGGATCCCCGTGCAGCTGCTGCTCGGCTCCGGCTGGACCGACTCCGCCGACGGCTCCACCTTCGCCGTCCAGGATCCCGCCACCGGCCGCACGCTGCTCGAGATCGCCGATGCCCGCCCCGAGGACGGCGCCCGCGCGCTCGACGCCGCGGCCGCCGCGCAACGCGACTGGGCCGCGACCGCACCCCGCGCCCGCGCCGAGATCCTCCGCCGCTCCTTCGAGCTCGTCACCGAGCGCGCCGAGGACTTCGCGCTGCTGATGACCCTCGAGATGGGCAAGCCGCTGGCGGAGTCGCGCGGCGAGGTCGCTTACGGCGCCGAGTTCCTGCGCTGGTTCTCGGAGGAGGCACCGCGGATCTCCGGGCGCTACGCCACAGCACCCGACGGACTCAATCGCCTCCTGGTGCTGAAGCGCCCGGTCGGTCCGTGCCTGTTCATCACCCCCTGGAACTTCCCGCTGGCGATGGCCACCCGCAAGATCGCGCCGGCGATCGCGGCCGGGTGCACGATGATCCTCAAGCCCGCCGCTCTCACACCGCTGACCGCCCTGCTGCTGGCGGAGGTGCTCCGCGAGGCGGGCCTGCCCGACGGCGTGCTGACGGTGCTGCCGACGACCAGCGCCGGAGCCGTCACGGGTCCGATGCTGCGCGACCCGCGGCTGCGCAAGCTGTCCTTCACCGGCTCGACCGAGGTAGGCCGCCGCCTGATCGCCGATTCGGCGGATCAGGTCCTGCGGGTCTCGATGGAGCTCGGCGGCAATGCCCCGTTCCTCGTCTTCAACGACGCCGATCTCGAGTCCGCCGTCTCGGGCGCCGTGCTCGCGAAGATGAGGAACGGGGGCGAGGCGTGCGTAGCCGCCAACCGCTTCCTGGTGCAGCGCGGCATCGCCGAGCGCTTCACTTCGGCCTTCGTCGAACGGATGGCCGGCTTCCGCGTCGCCCGTGGCACCGAGCCCGGCTCCACTCTCGGACCGCTCGTGGACGAGGCGACCCGCGGGAAGGTGTCGGAGCTCGTCTCCGGCGCCCTGGAGGACGGGGCGACGCTCGCCCTCGGCGGCTCCGCCGTCCCGGGTGCGGGCTACTTCTACGAGCCGACCGTGCTCACGGACGTGCCGCGCGACGCGAGGATCCTCGACGAGGAGATCTTCGGCCCGGTCGCCCCGATCGTCGTCTTCGACACCGAGGCGGAGGCGGTGGAGCTCGCGAACGCGACGCCGTTCGGCCTGGTCGCCTTCGCCTTCACCCGCGATCTCGACCGCGGGCTCCGACTCGCCGAGGAGCTCGAGACCGGGATGCTCGGCCTCAACGCCGGTGTCGTCTCCAACCCGGCCGCGCCCTTCGGCGGCGTGAAGCAGTCGGGCCTCGGCCGCGAGGGCGGGGCCGAGGGCATCGAGGAGTACCTCGAGACCCGCTACGTCGGCATCGCCGATCCGCACCGCGCCTGAGACCCGGAAAGGACCTCTCGATGGAGATCACCGACTTCTCGACCGACTACTTCTCGCTCGCCGGCCGGACCGCGGTCGTCACCGGCGGCAACACCGGCCTCGGCCGCGCCTTCACCCTCGCCCTGGCCACCGCGGGCGCCGACGTGCTCGTGCCGAGCCTCGCCGAGGACGACGGCACCACCCGTCGGCTCGTCGAGGCGACCGGCGCGCGCTACGAGTTCGTCGAGGCCGACATCAGCGTGCGGGGCACGCCCGCCCGCGTCGTGGAGACCTGCGTCGAGCGCTTCGGAGCGATCGACGTGCTGGTGAACTCCGCCGGGATCTGCCTGCTCGCCGACGTCGACGACTTCGGCCGCGAGCAGTGGGACCCGATGCTCGCCGTGAACCTGACCGCGGCGTTCGAGCTGGCGCATGAGGCCTCGGTCCGGATGCGCGCGCAGGGCGGCGGGAAGATCATCAACATCGCCTCGCTGTTCTCGTTCCTCGGCGGCAAGGGCTCCCCCGCGTACGCCGCGACCAAAGCAGGGATCGTCGGCTTCACCAAGGCCTACTGCGACGAGCTCGGCCGCGACAACATCCAGGTCAACGCTCTCGCTCCCGGCTACTTCGCTACCGCCATCACCGCCGCCACCCGCGCCGACCCGGACGCGGACCGACGGGTCCTCGAGCACATCCCCGCCGAGCGCTGGGGCGACCCGGGCGACCTGATGGGCGCCACCGTCTTCCTCGCCTCGCGCGCCTCCGACTACGTCAACGGCCACGTCCTGGTCGTCGACGGCGGCTATCTCGTCCGCTGATGACCTCCCTCCCGACCCTCCCGAAAGCGATGGACCACCGCATGGCCGCCTCCCGTTCCCCCCTCCGCCGCGACGAGATCGTCGCCGCCGTGACCGAGCTGCTCGGCGCGGGATCGGTCGACACCGACCCGCGCGAGCTGGAGCTCGCCTCCGTCGACCGCTTCAAGAAGTACCAGTCGGTGCACGGGATCTTCGACGGGCCGATCCCCGCCGTGATCGCCTACCCGCGCACCGCCGAGGAGGTGGCGTCCGTCCTGCGGTTCGCGGACGCGAACCTGGTCAACGTGGTCCCCCGCACAGGCCGCACGGCCACCGAGGGCGGCCTCGAGACCGTGATCGAGGACACGATCGTGCTCGACGGCTCCCGCATGGACGCGATCCTCTCGATCGACCCGGTCGACATGATGGCGACCGTGCAGTGCGGAGTGCCGCTGCAGCGGCTCGAGGACGAGCTGCGCGAGCAGGGGCTCACGACCGGGCACTCGCCGCAGTCGAAGCCGCTCGCGCAGTACGGCGGCCTGGTCGCCACGCGCTCCATCGGCCAGTTCTCGACGCTCTACGGTGCGATCGAGGACATGGTCGTCGGACTCGAGGCCGTCTTCCCGGACGGGACGGTCGCGCGGATCAAGAACGTGCCGCGCCGCGCCGCGGGACCGGACCTCCGCCACATCGTGATCGGCAACGAAGGCGCGCTCTGCGTGATCACCGAGGTGACGATCAAGGTGTTCCGGTACCAGCCCGAGAACAACCGCTTCTTCGGCTTCCTCGTCGACGACTTCGCCGACGGCGTCGACGCGCTGCGCGAGCTGGTGACCGCGGGCTACCGCCCCTCCGTCTGCCGCGCGTACTCGCCCGAGGACGCCGCCCAGCACTTCGCGCACTTCGCCGGGGGGAGGAGCGTCGTGATCCTCGTCGCCGAGGGCCCGAAGCGGATCGCGGACGCCACGGCCGAGGCGATCGAGGA
Organism: Rathayibacter sp. AY1F4; assembly: GCF_002931775.1. Taxonomy (NCBI): domain Bacteria; kingdom Bacillati; phylum Actinomycetota; class Actinomycetes; order Micrococcales; family Microbacteriaceae; genus Rathayibacter; species Rathayibacter sp. AY1F4. The sequence continues at coordinate 54,002 of NZ_PSVE01000001.1, read as the reverse complement.
GATGTTCGCCTCCCGTCCGCACCAGCGCGTCGAGACGGCACTGATCGAGCGCTGGTTCGACGGTCTCAACTGGGGCCAGGACAAGATCGACGCCGAGAAGGAGACGATGCTGCGCGAGGCGCACCTCGGCTACACCACCGAGGTCTCGATCGACTGGTCCCGGGTGCGCGCGCTCTACGACGCGGTCATGACCCGGATCCGCGGGGAGTTCCCCCGCGCCGCCGACCTGACGATGCTGGGCGCGCACTCGTCGCACAGCTACCAGACCGGCACGAACCTCTACTTCGTCTACGACTACGCGATCCAGGTGTCCCCGCGCGAGGAGATCGACGAGTACCACGTCCCGCTCAACGCGATCATCGTCGAGGAGTCGCTGCGCCTGGGCGGGTCGATGGTGCACCACCACGGCATCGGCAAGTACCGCACGCCGTGGACGCAGCAGGAGCACGGCTCCGCCTTCGGAATGCTGACCACGCTCAAGGACGCCTTCGACCCGCGAGGCGTGATGAACGCCGGCACGCTGATCGCCCTCGACTCGTGAGCACCGCGGACCAGGCGCGCTACGTCGTCGCGGTCGACAACGGCTCCCAGAGCACGAAGGTGCTGATCCTCGATCAGGACGGGACGGTGCACGCCTCGGCGCAGCGCCGGCTCCGCGGGTACGAGACGCCCGAGCCCGGTCACGTCGTGCATCCGGGCGACGACGTCTGGGAGTCGATCGTCGACGCCTGCGCTGAGGCGACGGCGTCGTTCCGGGGTGATCCGGCGCAACTGGTCGGCCTGGGGCTGTGCACGATCCGCTTCTGCCGCGCGCTGCTCGACGCCGACGGACGCCTGGCCGAGCCGATGCTGAGCTGGATGGACGAGCGCGTCTCGCGCCCGCACGTGCAGCGGCCGGGAGTCGCGTCCGTCACGACCTCCTCCGGCTACATCACTCACCGCCTCACCGGCGAGCGCCGGGACGCGGCCGCCAACCACCAGGGCGTCTGGCCGATCGACCAGGCGACACGGCGCTGGTCGACGGACCCCGCCGCCTACGAGGCGACCGGCCTCCGGCCCGAGCAGCTGTTCGAGCTGGTCGACCCGGGGGAGCTCCTCGGACGGGTGAGCGCCGAGGCGGCCGGAGCCCTGGGCCTGCCTGCCGGGCTCCCGGTCTTCGGAACCGCGAACGACAAGGCGGTCGAGGCGCTCGGCAGCGGCCTGCGCTCCGACGACCAGCTGCTCCTCTCCCTCGGCACCTACATCGCCGCGATGTCGACGGGTCCCTTCGCCCCCTCGTCGGACGCGTACTGGGTGAACTTCGGCAGCGAGCCGGGCCGCTACCTCTACGAGAGCGGAGGGATCCGCCGCGGCATGTGGACGGTGAGCTGGTGGCGCGACCTGCTCGCCGGAGGCCTCACCGACGAGGAGCTCAACGCGGGCGCAGCCCTGGTGCCGCCCGGCGCCGACGGCCTGATCGCGCTGCTCGACTGGCTCGCGCCCGGAGACGCTCCGGACCGCCGCGGTGCGCTGCTCGGCTTCGACGGACGGCAGGGGCGCTTCCACGTGCACCGCAGCATCCTGGAGGGCATCGCGATGACGATGCGGGGGCACGTCGACCGGATGGAGACGGCGCTCGGCCGCCGCTTCGCCGAGATCGTGGTCTCGGGCGGCGGCTCCCGCTCGGACCTCGTGATGAGCATCGTCGCCGACGTGTTCGACCGGCCCGCCCGGCGGATGCGCGTGACCGACGCCGCGGGCACGGGTGCCGCGATCTGCGCGCTCGTGGGCGCCGGCGTGCATCCGGACTTCGACACCGCCGTGGCCGCGACCGTCTCCGAGCGCGACCGCGTCGAGCCGGACCCCGAGCGGGCGGAGGAGTACCGGCGGCTGACCGCCCGATACGCGGCGGTGACGACGTACACGGATCCCCTGTTCGAGCATCTGGCGCGCTGAGACGGGGATCGGGACCCTGCCGTCGAGACGGCTGGGTGGATCGTCGAGGGATGGCACCGCCTCACGCGGACCGCACGACCCGCGGTCGCCTTCGTCACGGAGGAAGGCTTCGCAGCGCCCCGCGGAACGGCGCGGATCAGGAGGGACGGATCGGATGTTCGTCCTGAGTTGTGGACAGCTCTGCTGTCCCGAGCCGCCGTCCTCGGCCCTCCACCGCCGCTCCGCGCCTCCGCCGCCGCTGTCAAGAGGGGAGAGACGGGCCGCGCCCCTCGCCTAGGGTGCCGGGATGCCCCGCACCCGGACGTCCCGCGCCGCCCTCGCCTGGAGGGAGGCGGTCACCGGCTCGCGCTTGATGCTCGCTCTCAAGACGGCGCTGGCGGTCGGCATCGCCTGGGCCGTCGCGCCGCTCGCTCCCGGAGTCGCGGAGCAGTACCCGTACTACGCGCCGCTCGGCGCCCTGGTCAGCATGTACCCGACCCTGATGGGCTCGGTCCGCACCGGACTGCAGACCCTGCTCGGCCTGGCGGCGGGGATCGGGCTCGCCGCCCTCGTGGTGGTCACTGTCGGCCCGACCTGGTGGACGATCCCGCTCGTCGTCGGGATCGGCGTGGTCCTCTCGGGGACGGGGTGGTTCGGCGCGGGCCGCGAGTACGTGCCGATGGCGGCCCTCTTCGTGCTGATCATCGGCGGGGCCGACGCCGAGGACTACTCCCTCGGCTACCTCGTGCAGATGGCGGTGGGCGTGGTGGTGGGGCTGCTCGTGAACGTGGTCGTCGCCCCCGGGCTCACCGTCGAGGCGGCGTCCGCCCGGGTCGACGCGTTCCAGCGCGAGCTCGCGGAGCACCTGCGCCAGCTGGCCGCCGCGCTCGAGGAGACGTGGCCGCCCGAGCACGAGGCGTGGGCGCGCAACGGCGAGGAGCTGGCCCGGACGGCGGAGGAGGTCCGCGCGGCCCTCGCGGACGCGGACGAGAGCCGCAAGGGCAACCCGCGCGCGCTGCTGCACCGGCGCGACTCCCGGCCCGACCACCTCCGCCTGGAGACGCTCGACGCGATCCTCTTCCACGTCCGCGATCTCAGCGACGCCGTCGCCGACACCATCTGGGAGCGGCCGGGTGCGCTCCCGTTCGACCCGGCGCTCGGCCCGCCGCTGAGCGAGGCCTGCCGAGCGGTCGCCGACGCGATCGACCGCGACGACCGTGGCTCTCCCGCGACCCACCGGGCGATCGGAGGCGCGGCCCGTGCGATCCGGCACCTCGTGCAGGTCGTCGACGAGCGCACCGCAGCGACGTCCCGGACCCTCGGTCCCGGCGTCCTCGCGGCCATGCACCTCCGCCGCGTCCTGGTGCGCCTGCAGCACGACGGCGCGGAGCCGCAGGAGGACTGAGGTCTGGCGCATCCTGCCCCATACTGATATGGTGATCGGAACATCAGGAGGACGGGGACGACGTGCAGTGGACGGTGACGACGACGAGCCTCCGTGGTCGCGCGCCGGAGCGGGCGACCACGGAGGCTCAGGAGGCCTTCGGGCAGGCGCTACTCGCAGACGAAGAAGGCGACCTCCACGTAGCCCATCGTCTGCGGACGGGTGTCGACGTCCGAGTTCTCGACGGTCACGCTGGACGCGGCGAAGCTGCTGCCTCCTCCGCCCGTCGACGCGTTGGCCGCGTAGGAGCCGCCACCGCGCACCCACAGGGAGGTGCCGCCGCCGGCACCGCCGAAGTAACCGCCGCCACCGCCACCGGACGCGTACGTCACCTGGCGGCTCGCGTTCGTCCTCGGTGCGCCGGCACCGCCGTCGCGCCCGGAGCCCGGGCTGCCGAGAACCGACTCGGTCACGTTGACCGTCGTCACACCGGGCTGCCCGGGCCCGGTCTGGCTTCCGCCGGTGCTCCGGGCCTGCTCGGTGGAGCCGGTGCTGCTGTCCGCGCGCGAGACGGCGCTCTCGTAGCCGGAGCCGCCGACGGGACCGCCGGACGCCGCGTTCGGCCCGACGCGGGCGGACCGGGTGAAGTCGTTCGAGGTGAAGCCGGCTGCGCTACCGCCGCCGCCGCCCGCGATGACGAGCAGGGAGCCCGCGGCGGTGATCCCGCTGGCCCCGCCCCCTCCTCCGGAGCCGATGTAGCCCGGAGTGCCCGGAGCCCCGCCGTTGCCGAGCCCCTGGCCGCCGGCCTGGTTGCTGCCGCCCGAGCCCGCGGTGATGACGATCTCGGACGCTCCGCCGAGCGCGTCGACGGGGATGGTGCCCGTCACCCGCGCACCGGCGTTGGTGACGTCCGACCCGGTGCGGACGCCGCCGCCGTCTCCGCCGACCGCCGTGAAGCGGACCCACTGGGTTCCCGCGGGCACGGGGATCGTCCGGGCCGCGAGCGCGGTGGTCGAGGTGGCGTCGATGCGCTGCGTGTCCTGCAGGGCGCACTGGGGGGCGGTCGAGGCCGAGGCCATCGGAGCGGCGATCGAGGCGGCCACCACGGGAACGGCCCATGCGGCGCCCTTCACCACGGTTCGGCGCTGGGTCAGACGATCGGGGGCGGCGGTCGGCGTACTGGTGTCTTCGTTCTGCATCGGAGTCCTTCTTGTCATCGTGCACCCCTGGGTATCGGGGGCAGAGTCGGGTGAGAGGCACGGGAGGATGCCCGCGCTGCTCCGACAGAGTCGCCTGCTGCGCGACGGGGCACGCCGCTCGAGGCCGCTCTGGCGCGAACCTGTCCTAAGGCGGCGCGCCGCGCCTCTCGCGCCTCATCTTTCGCGGCTTCTCCGCACCGCTGGGCGGTCGGGTCTCGACGCCACGGACCCGCACCCGACGCGTCGGCGCGGACCCTCCGAGCGGGCGGCACGGCTCGCGAGCACCCTGGAACGAGCAGCCCGGCGAACCCGCGACGGCCGAACGCAGAACCCGACGTCAGTGGGCGCCTGCCCGCGACGGCCGAACCCAGAACCCGACGTCAGTGGGCGCCGGCCCGCGACGGCCGGTCGGGCAGACCGGCGCCGACCCGCGACGGCCGAACGGGCAGCCCGGCGTCAGCCCGCGTCGGCGAGCAGGGACTCGCGGTCGAGCCGCTTCGCGCAACAGCGGGCGCTCGGCTCGTCGCCCCAGTAGCCGTAGCCCGCGATCGGGTCGTAGCCGGCGCTCGCGTAGAGCGCCATCGCCTCCGGCTGCTCCGTTCCGGTGACCAGTCGGAGCAGCTCCACGCCCTCGCGGGCCGCCAGCCGCTCGACGCCGGCGAGCAGCACGCGGCTGAGCCCGCGGCCCCGCGCGGCGCTCACCACGAACATCCGCTTGATCTCGCCGATCCCGTCCTCGACCGCGAGCGCCACGCAGCCGACGAGCCCGCCGTCGACCTCGAGCAGCAGGGTCGGAGCGTCGGCGGGAGGGCGCGGACCGGTGTCGTCGCCGCCGTAGCGGGCGAGGAGGTCGGCCTCCTGCAGGGCGAAGAGGTCCGTGGCTGCCGGGTCTCCGGCCGTGGTCTCGATCAGGCGGTGCACGGCACGATGCTACGGCGCGGCGGCGAGCCCCGCGGCGATCCCGGTCAGCTGCTCGAGCACGGCCCGCACGGCCGAGCGCTCCAGCGTCTCGGGCCGGGCGAGGCAGTCGATGTGGCGGCCGAGCCCCGGGATCCCGAGCGGCCGCAGCACCACCTCCGGCGTGCGCCGCAGGTCGGTCGTGTACCGCGGCAGCAGCGCCACGCCGTCGCCCGCCGACACGACCGCCGCCGCGACCAGGAAGTCGTTGATCCGGTGCGGGATGCGCGCGTCGCCGCCCGCGAGGACCGCGATGGCGTCGATCGCCCGTTCCAGGGGGAAGCCCTCGTGCACCGCGACCCACTCCTCGTCGCGGAGGTCGGCGGGGCGGACGACGTCCTTCGCGGCGAGCGGATGGTCGCGGCGGAGCGCGAGGTCGAGCGGCTCGAAGAGGAGGGGCGTCGACCGCACGGTCCCGGGCCACTCGGCGCTGCCGGCGAGCCGGTGCGCGACGACCAGGTCGTGATCCGCGGTCAGCCCGGCGAAGGCGCTCTGCGCCACGTCGAAGTCGGCGAGCGCGACGCCCGGCCGACCCGGTGCGCACAGCGCCTCCAGCAGCGGGCCGAACATCGCCAGCCCCGCGCTGTGGAACGCGGCGACCGAGACCGTGCCGCTCGGCTCCCCCTCGAAGTCCGCGACCGCCCGGGCCGCGCGCTCGAGCGCCACCTCCACCTCGACCACGGCCGCCGCGAGAGCGCGGCCAGCGGGGGTCAGTGCGGTCCGGCGCCCGTCGCGGAAGGTCAGCGCCGTCGGTGTGCGGCGCTGCAGCGCGCTGATCTGCTGCGAGACGGAGGAGGGGGACACCCGCATCGCGGCGGCGACGGCGGCGATGCTCCCGCGCTCGCCGAGCTCCCGCAGAGCCCTGAGCTGTCCGAGTTCCATGAGTTCCAACTTACGCGTCGGCGAAGAAGATGCAGTCTTGTCCTTCGGGTCTCCGTGCCGCCACGATGAGCCGTGCGCGCTCTCCTCTCCCGCTTCCGGGTCGACCTCCTCCTGCTCGTGGTCGCCGCCTCCTGGGGCTCCACCTACTTCGCGGCGAAGGAGCTCGTCACCGACTCCAGCGTGATGGCGCTGCTCGGCTCACGGATGACCCTCGCCGCCCTGTGCCTGGCCGTGATCGTCGCGGCGCGGCGGCACCGGATCACCGCGGCGGAGTGGCGGGTCGGCGTGACCATCGGGGCGCTGCTCGCGACGATCTTCGCGCTCGAGACCTACGGCATAGCCGGCACCTCCGCCACCAACGCGGGCCTCATCATCAGCCTGACGATCGTGATCACGCCGATCCTCGACTCCGCCGTCTCGAAGCGCCGGCTCCCGGGCCGCTTCCTGCTCGCCTGCCTCGTCGCGGTCGTCGGAGTCGCGCTGCTCGCGGGCAACGGCGCCCTCCGCCCGCTCTCCCCCGGCGACCTCCTGATCCTCGGCGCCGCCGTCGTGCGGGCCGTGCACGTCACGTCGATGCACCGCCTCTCGGCCCGGGCGCCGATGGACTCCCTCCGCCTGACCACGGTGCAGCTCGGCACCTGCGCCGTCGTGTTCAGCGCCGCGTCGCTCCTCGTCGGCGTGCCGATCCCCGAGTACGTCGCGGGACTCGACCCCGTGGGCGCCGGTCTGTTCCTCTACCTCGTCCTGGTCTGCACCGTCTTCGGCTTCCTCGTGCAGACGTGGGCGGTCCGCCGCACCTCCCCCTCCCGCGTCAGCCTCCTCCTGGGCACCGAGCCGGTGTGGGCCGCGGTCGTCGGAGTCGCGCTCGCCCGCGACCCGATCGCGCCGGTCGGCTTCCTCGGCATCGCGCTGATCCTCGCGGGCACGGCCTGGGGCCGCTCCCTCGAGCAGCGGACGGCGACCGACGTGCCGACCGCGGCGGCCGCTCCGGAGGCGCTGCTCGCCCCCGAGCCGGAGGACGAGCACCGGCGTCCCGTCGAGCTGTAGCCGGGTCAAGGGACTCGCGTGCGGCGCCCCGATGTGGGGGAATCGGATCGGGAGGCGTCCGCCGCGGGTGCCGCCGGAGGAGGATCCATGTCGCTCAGCGTGCTGTTCATCGGCGGGACGGGCATCATCAGCGCCGCCTGCGTCCGCGAGGCGCTGCGGCTCGGCCACGACGTGACCGTGCTGAACCGGGGGCGGACGTCGCTCCGCCCGCTGCCCGAGGGCGTCCGCGAGGTGCAGGCCGACGGTCGCGACCGCGACTCCGTGACCGCCGCCCTCGGCGACCGGAGCTTCGACGCCGTGATCGACTTCGTCGCCTTCACGCCCGAGCACGTGCAGCAGGACATCGACCTGTTCGCCGGCCGCACGGGCCAGTACGTCTTCATCAGCTCGGCCTCGGCCTACCAGAAGCCGCCGCGCAGCCTCCCGGTCACCGAGTCGACTCCGCTCCGGAACCCCTACTGGCAGTACTCCCGCGACAAGATCGCGTGCGAGGACCTGCTCGTGGCCGAGTACCGCGCGAGCGGCTTCCCGGTCACGATCGTCCGCCCCTCCCACACCTACGACCGCACCGCGCTGCCCGTCGACGGAGGCTGGACCGTCGTCGACCGGATGCGCCGCGGCCAGGAGGTGGTCGTCCTCGGCGACGGCACCTCGCTCTGGACGCTCACGCACGCCGACGACGTCGCCGTCGGCCTGGTCGGCCTCCTCGGCGCCTCCGCCGCGATCGGCGAGGCCTTCCACATCACCGGCGACGAGACGCCGACCTGGGACGAGATCCACCGCTGCCTCGCCGCGGCGGCCGGAGTCGAGCCGCGCCTCGTGCACGTCGCCTCCGACGCGATCGCCGCCGCCGACCCCGAGCTCGGTGCCGGGATCATCGGCGACAAGGCGCACTCGATGGTGTTCGACAACGCGAAGATCCGCCGCCTCGTCCCGGCCTACTCCCCCTCGGTGCGCTTCAGCGACGGCGCCCGCGAGATCGTGGAGTGGTACGACGCCGACGAGTCGCGCCGCGTGGTCGACGAGCGGATGAACGGCCTGTTCGACGCGCTGATCGAGCGGTACCGGCCGCGCCCGCTGTGAGGGTCGGGAGGGGGGTGCGCGAGTCCGCCGGCTCCGCCCCTCCCGGCCGCTGCACCCCGCTCGGCTCCTCCGCCCGCGCCGGCGCCCCCGCTCAGCCGATCGGCTCGAGCCGAATCAGGAACCCGCCCGGCACTCCCGGCTGCAGCTCCTGGTACTCGGACGGCACGCGGTAGGAGCCCTCGCCGACCGCGGTCACGGTGAAGGCGTCGTCCGTGCGCGTCCCTGCGAGGAAGACGGTGTAGACGTCGGTGCCGTCCTCGGCGGTGCGCTTCCCGGCCGCCGCGCCGACCCAGCGGTGCCCGCCCGGATCGACCGTCGCCGTCTCCCCGAGGGTCGCGTCGATCGCGGCCGGGTCGACGTTCACGGCGCGGATCCCGTCCTGGCACTCGCGCCAGACGCCCGTGAATCCCGGGTCGGGGTCGGAGTAGCAGAACATCATCGACCCGTCGGGCGCGACGTGCAGGTCGCCGTAGCCGCCGACCACCGGCCCGGAGACAGGGGCGGTCGTGGGCCCGGTCGTCGGCTCGGGGTCGGTCGGCGCGGTGCACCCGGCGAGCGCGAGGACGAGCACCGCCGCCGCTCCCGCTCGCCACCTCATGTGCGCAACCTACTGGAGCCGCGCCCCCGCCCGTCCGGGTGCCGAGCCGGGAGTCGTCCGAGCGTCCGCCGGGAGGCGGCCCGCCCTCAGACCAGCCGGCGGCCGCTGAAGCGGTCGACGGGGGCGTCGTGCCGCATCGCCCGCTCGTACATCCGCCGGAACGGCTCGGTGAGCACGCCGTTCGACCGGTCCAGCGAGTCCTGCCAGGCCACGATCTCCCCCAGCTGCGCGGCGAGATCCGCGCGGAGGGCCGCCTCGTCGACGGTGGTCGAGACGCCCTTCGAGACGACGACCCGGCCCGCGACGATCACGGTGTCGATCGACGAGCCGTTCTCGGAGTAGACCAGCTGGTTCTCGAGCCGCTGGCGCGGGGTGAAGTTCAGCGTCTCGAGGTCGTAGACGACGAGGTCGGCCTGCTTGCCGACCTCGATGCTGCCGGTGACGTCGTCGAGCACGGCGCTGCGCGCGCCTCCGATCGTGCCGGCCGTGAGCACCTCGGACACGGTCGGCCAGGTGGCGATGTCCGGATCCGTGACCTTGTGCAGGAGCGCCGCGGCCTTCACGACGTCGAGCATGCGCGGAGAGTCGCTGCTCGAGCAGCCGTCGGTGCCGAGGCCGAGGTTCACGCCCGCGTCGTGCAGCGCGCGCCACGGGGCGATGCCCGAGCCGAGCTTGAGGTTCGAGATCGGGTTGTGCGAGACGGACGTGCCGGCGGCGGCGATCCGCTCCATGTCGGAGTCGGTGAGCCAGATCCCGTGGGCGAAGGTCGTGTTCGGGGAGAGCGCGCCGATCCGCTCCATGTACTCGACCAGGGTCGAGCCGTAGGACAGCTCGCCGGTCACCAGCTGCGTCTTCGTCTCGAGGACGTGGATGTGGCACTCCGCCCCGTGCTCGAGCGCCAGCTCGGTCGCCCCCACGAGCAGCTCGGGCCCGCAGCGCTGAGGAGCGGACGGGGCGACCATGTAGCGCAGCCGCCCGCCTCCCCTCCCGTGCTGGGTCGCGAACGCCTCGCGGCTGAAGGCGAGGTAGCCCTCCGTCGTCGGGCGCGACGCCGACCGCGCCTGGTCGAGGATCTCCGCGGGCACGTACTCCTCGAGGAACGGCATCGTCTCGTGGAAGGGCCTGCTGATCACGTGGCCCGAGATGTTGGCGCGGACTCCGATCTCGTCGTACGCGTCGAAGACCGCGGCGAGCTGCTCAGCGTCCTGGTCAGGGTTCTCGAGCACGTCGTCGACCAGGGTCGTGACCCCGGCCTTCAGCGATTCGAGGGCGAAGAGCGACGAGCGCAGCCGCACCAGATCCGGAGCGACGCGGCTGTTCCCGAGGATCGGGTACGACAGCAGCATCCACAGCTCGAGCGGCAGGTTGTCGTAGCGGCCCTTGGAGAGGTACTCCCACGAGTGGGTGTGGGCGTTGACGAAGCCGGGGACGACCAGGCGGTCGCGCCCGTCGATCACCTCGTCGCCCGGCTCGGGGACGAGGCCCGGGCCGATCGCGACGATCAGCTCGTCGACGATGCGGATGCTCGCCGTGATCGGGACGGCGCCCGAGACAGGGTCCATGGTGATCACGGCGGCGTCGGAGAGGAAGAGGGGCATGGCGGTTCCGTTCGTGGTGCGGGGTGGGACGGGGCGGGCCGGCTCGCGAGGGGACCGGCCCGCGGAGGGGCTCGGACTCAGCCGCGGACGGGCTCGGGCTCCGCGGCGACCGGCGCGGCCGACTCCCGGCGCTCGACCCAGGCGGGAGCGTCCCGACCGAGCAGGAGGTAGGCGAGGCCGGCCGAGACTCCGCCCGCGAGCCACGAGACGTCGACGCCGCCGAGGGCGGTCGCGGCCGGACCCTGCAGGGCGGGCACCGAGCCGTTCATGAACAGCCAGGTCAGGGTCGCGCCGATCGCGAAGGAGAGCAGCGCCCGCCAGCGGACGTCCGGCAGCAGCGGCGAGCCGACCGGTGCGAACAGGTGCCCGAAGGAGCGGACGCGCGGCTCGAACACCGTGTAGTGCACCAGCACGATCGCACCCCACGGGGCGACCCAGCCGACGAGGCCGACCAGCCACGCGTCGAGCGTGGTGGCGAGGTCGTCCTGGAAGACGAAGAACACCGCGGCCGCGAAGGCCAGGACGCCGACGATGAGGCTGAGCGCGCGGCGCCCGAGCCGGATGTCGAGGGCCTGGGTCGCCATGCCGAACGAGTAGATGTTCAGGACGTTGGTCGCGATCGGGCCGTGCACCACCAGGAGCAGCACGGGGATCGCGAGGGCGCCGAAGTTCTCGACGATCAGCTCCCCGGGATCCACGGAGCCGTTCTTCGTCGCGAGGGTCGCGCCGAGGACGCCGAGCCAGACCACCGGGATGAACTGGCCGAGGACGCTGGCGAGGTAGAGCCCCCGCTTCGAGGAGCGGGGCCCGACGAAGCGGGAGTAGTCGCCGGCGTAGGCGAGCCAGGTGAGGCCCCAGCCGATGCCGATGGCGGTCATCACGATGGACATGGCCGCGATGCGGTCGCCTCCGGTGAGCGCGCCCTCCGCGGGGCCGGCGTAGGACCAGTCGATGTCGAGGAAGAACCAGGCGACGACCGACATGATCGCCAGCACCAGGAGGGTCGGCGGGACGGTCCAGCGCTCGAAGGCGGCGATCGCGCGGTAGCCGAGGAAGGAGATCGCGACCTGCACCGCCATGATCACCGCCGCCACCGCGATCTTCCAGCCGACGTTCGCCTGCTGCGGGTCGACGACGCCGACGGAGCCGAGGAGCGCGATGACCAGGTCGAGGACGATCCAGGTGTTGATGGCGCACCAGCCGATCACGACCACGGCCTGGATCGCGGCCGGGACGTAGTTGCCGCGCCGGCCGAAGATCGCCCGTCCCACGAGCATCCCGGTCGCCCCCGTCCGCTGGCCGAGGAGGACGAAGAAGCCGAACACCGCCATCCCGACCACGTTGCCGAGCACGAGGACGGTGACGGTGTCCGCCAGGCCGAGGCCCATGTTCACGCCGAGGGCGCCGAGCACCCAGTTGATGGGGGCGATGTTGGCGCCGGCCCAGATCCAGAACTGCCCGTCGAGCCGGGCGGTGCGTCGGGAGTCGGGCAGGGGACTCAGCGCGTCCTTGGCGTCGGCGGTGCCGTGCAGGGTGTCGGTGCTCATGGCGGATCCTCTCGGGGAGGGGGATGAAGGGGAGGGCGGGGCGCCCGGTGAGGCTCCACTCTCGTGCGGACCCGTTTCGGGCGGCGCGTCCGCGTGTAAATTCGCCGTGACGCGAGAGGACGTTCTGTATGGCCTACCTGCTGTCGGACGCGATGCGGGATCCGCGCCTCGCCGCCATGCTCCCTGTGGTGGCCGCCGGGCACGCGGCCGCCGAGCGCGCCGTGATCCGCTGGGCCCACACGAGCGAGCAGCTCGACATCGCGCCCCTCCTCCTCGGGGGCGAGCTGCTCCTGATGGAGGGCGCGCTCCTCTCGACCGACCAGGACCCGGCGGAGTGCCGCGAGTACGTGCGGTCTCTGGTCGACGCGGGAGTCGGCGCCCTCGCTCTCGAGCTCTCGCCGCGCCTGCCCGCGGTGCCGCCGCCGATCGTCGCGGCGGCCGACGAGCTCGGCCTCCCCGTGCTCGCCCTGCCCCGGCGCGTCCCCTTCGTGCAGGTCTGCGAGAGCATCAACACCCACCTCACCGAGCAGAAGTTCCGGAGCATCCGACTGGCGGACAGAGTGTCCGGTCTCCTGGCCGACGCGGCCTCCGGGGACGCCGGTGTCGACGAGCTCCTGCAGGTCGTCGCCTCCGCGACGGGCGCCTCCGCCTCGCTCGTCTCGCTCACGGGCGACGAGATCGCCCGCGCCTCGCCCGGGCCGGGCGTCGACACGGAGCCGACGGCCGGGACGTTCTCGAACGTGCTGCACGCGGGCGACTCCCTCCTGGGCACCCTGCATCTGCGAGCCCACGCCGACGCCGACCTCCACGCCGTCGCCGTCGCGCTCGACCGGGCGCCGGACGTCCTCGCGATCGCCGTGCTCCGGCACCGCCCGCCGTCGGTCACCGAGCGGCTGACCGCCCAGCTCTTCGCGATCGCGTCTGTCGAGCGCGCGGACCCGGCGGCCGACCTCCAGATCGACGCCTTCCTCGGTCGCCTCGGCGCCGGATCCCGGGAGCGCTACCTCGGCGTCCGGGCCGACACCGGTCACGACGACCGGCGGCTCCGCGCTCTGCTCCGCCTCCTGACGGGCGCGGGAGCGGATCCCGGCCCGGTGCTCTGCGTGGTCGGCTCCGAGCTGCTGGCGCTGCTGCCGTTCGCCACCGCCGCCGCGATGGAGGAGGGCCGCACGGAATTCCTGCGCCTCGGCGCCGCCCTCGACTCGGACGCTCTGCTCTGCGTCGGCAGCGGGCTCGGCGGGCAGGAGCGGGTGCCCCGGGAGCTGGCGGAGGTGCGCGGCGCGCGTGAGTGGGCGCCCGCGGGCGGAGTCGTCGACTCGCGCCAGTACCGCCTGGAGCGGTTCGCGAGCTCCCTGCAGGACGATCCGGAGGCGGACGACCTCATCGAGGAGGTGCTCGGGCCCCTGCGCGCCCAGCGCGGCGAGCTGCTCGTCACCCTCGAGGCCTTCGCATCGCTGTGGGGGAGCAAGACGGCGACGGCGGCCGCGCTCGGCATCGGCCGGCAGACCCTCTACGACCGGCTCGCGCGGATCGAGGAGCTGATCGGCCCGCTCGACTCGTCGCCGGCCCGCGCCCGGGTCGTCATGACCGCCGTCTTCCTGCACCGGGCGCGAGCGGCGCTCCCTGCGGGCCCGCCTCCGGTCGGGCGGACGTTCCCGCCTCGCGCCGAACGCTGACGGGGCCGGACGGCATCGACCGGCTCAGGCGGGCAGCAGCTCCGCGACGAGCGCCTGCACACGGGCCCTGATGTCGTCGCGGATCGAGCGGACCTCCTCGAGCGGTCGGCCCTTCGGGTCGGCGAGGTCCCAGTCCTCGTAGCGCTTGCCGGGGAAGACGGGGCAGACGTCGCCGCAGCCCATCGTGATCACGACGTCGGAGGCCTGGACCTGCTCGGTGGTCATCAGCTGCGGGACGGCCTGCGAGATGTCGATGCCCTCCTCCGCCATCGCCTCGATCGCGATCGGGTTGATGCTGTCGCCGGGCTCGGAGCCGCCGGAGCGGACCTCGACGGCGCCGCCGGAGAGGGCGCGGAGGTAGCCGGCGGCCATCTGCGAGCGGCCGGCGTTGTGGATGCAGACGAAGAGGACGGTGGGGGCGGCCATCGGGGCTCCTGGTGTCGAGGGGCGGTGCTCGGAGGAGCACGGGGCGAGGGTAGCGCGCCCGGGCGAACGGCTCGCGCGCCTGCGGAGCCGGAGGAGACTCCGACGGCCGGGTCGGGAATATACCCCCCGGGGGTATGTTGCACTCCCCTGGACCGAACCGGAGGAGACACCATGACCGACCACGCCCACCACCACCCGACCACCTGGCGCGCCGCCGCCCTCGCGACCCTGCACTGCCTGACCGGCTGCGCGATCGGCGAGGTCCTCGGCATGGTGATCGGCTCCGCCCTGGGGCTGCCCGCCCTGGCGACGGTCGCCCTCTCGATCGTCCTCGCGTTCGTGTTCGGCTACGCGCTCACGCTGCGGGGCGTGCTCCGCTCCGGAGTGACGTGGCGCGCCGCCGTCGGCATCGCGCTGGCGGCCGACACCGTCTCGATCGCCGTGATGGAGGTCGTCGACAACACGGTGGTGCTCTCGATCCCCGGAGCGATGGACGCGGGCCTCTCGTCCGGCCTCTTCTGGGGCTCGCTCGCCGGCGCCCTGGCCCTGGCCTTCGTCGTCACGACCCCGGTGAACCGCCTGCTCATCTCCCGCGGCCGCGGCCACGCGGTCGTCCACGGCCTGCACGGCTGAGCCGCGCGGGGTCTCGATGCGCCGCCTGCGACGGCTGCTCGACCAGCAGGAGGCGCGTGCTGATCGAGCCGCCCGGGCAGCAGGCGCCGCGAGATCCCGTCGGCCGTCAGCCCTGCAGGCGGCGGTAGTGGCGGTTGCGGACCGAGAGGATCGCGCCTCCGATCACCGCCGCGAGGAACGAGCCGGCCAGGACGCCGACCTTCACGTGGTCGTCGGACTCGCTGCCCGCGCCGAACGACAGCTCGCCGACCAGCAGCGACACCGTGAATCCGATGCCGGCCACGAACGCCATGCCGATCACGTCCACCCAGCGCAGGGACGGATCCAGCCCGATGCCGCGGAACCGGGTCAGGAGGAAGGTGCTCCCGGCGATGCCGAGCGGCTTGCCGAGCACGAGGCCCGCGATGATGCCCACGGCGATCGAGTCCTGGAACGAGTCGACCAGGCCCGCGACTCCGCCGACCGTCACTCCGGCCGAGAAGAACGCGAAGACCGGCACCGCGACCGCGGTCGAGAGGACGCTCCAGCGATCGGCGAAGTGCGCGGCGAGGCCGTCGTAGACCGGGCGCCCCTCCGCGTCCGACCCCACCTGCACCCGGGCGCGCCTCGACGCGACGACCGGCACGGTGAAGCCGAGCAGCACGCCCGCGACCGTGGCGTGGATGCCCGAGGCGTGCACGAGCGCCCACGTCGCCACTCCGAGCGGGATCAGCACCCACCAGGCGCGCACGCCGCGCTGCACGCAGACCGCGAAGACCGCCAGCGGCACCAGCGCGAGCAGGAGCATCAGCACGTCGATGCCGGCGGTGTAGAAGACGGCGATGATCGTGATCGCGATGAGGTCGTCCACCACGGCGAGCGTGAGGAGGAACGTCCGCAGCGCCGGCGGGAGGAAGCGGCCGACCACGGCGATCACCGCGACGGCGAAGGCGATGTCGGTGGCGGCGGGGATCGCCCAGCCGTCCAGCGCGGCTCCTCCGCGGGGCAGGTTCACCGCGGTGAAGATCAGGGCGGGGACGGCCACGCCGCCGACGGCCGCGACGATCGGCACGAGCGCCGTATTCGGGTCGCGGAGCTTGCCGGCGACGAACTCCTCCTTGAGCTCGAGCCCGACGACGAAGAAGAAGATCGCGAGCAGGCCGTCGGCCGCCCACGACCCGACGCTCAGCTCGAGGTGCAGGGCCTCGGGGCCGAAGCGGAAGTCGCGGACCGCGCTGTAGAGCGCGGACGCGGGGCTGTTGGCGACGATCAGGGCGAGGAGGGTCGCGGTGAGCAGGAACGCTCCGCCGACCGTGTCCTTCTGGAGGGTCTGGCGGAGTCCCCGCCAGATCGAGTGGGGGGCCTGCTCGGCGGGCAGGGGCTGGTGCGGCATGAGGGGTTCCGTCCGGAGGGGTGGGTGAGCGCGGGAACGCGGCCGCGGGCTCCGGAGGAGGGGCGGTCGCGGGTCAGCCGCGCGGCGGCGGGCAGCCGGCGATCTCGCCGTGCGCGTTCGTCCCCCACGAGCTGAGCCATCCGTTCGTGCCCGAGGCGCGCTTGGTCAGCAGCTGCCGGGTCGGGTACGCCGCGGCGGCGCGCGCGCGGGCGCGGCTCAGCGGAGGGAGGGTCAGAGGCACCGCACCAGGGTACCGGTGGCACCCGCGAGGGGGCCGGGTGTGCACGAGCGCTCGGAGGAGGAGCCGCTCTCCGCCGACGAGAGAGCCGCGCATGCCGACGCCCGAGCCGATCCCGCCGCCGTCCGGCGCCGCGGGCGCCCGGAGCTCGCCTTCGCGGCCGGCGCGGGAGGCGCCCGTCGCCGCTCCGTGCTCCTCGGGCAGGAGTAGCCGCGACCCCTGCACGCTCCACCCGGCACCGGTACCCCTACCCGCGGATCCGCCGCAGGCGCATCGTGGAGCCATGAAGCAGATCCAGTACGCCGGCGCGACCTTCCAGGTGGGGGACGCGGTCGCCGACGCACTCGTCTCCTACGCCTCCGGGCTCGCTGCCCACGGCCGCACCGACAGTGTCGAGCTCCCCGTGCTCGCCGGCGACGGCCACGCGACGGTCGTGACGCTGCTGCTCAACTCCGCGACGAGCCTCTTCGTCTCCGGCGCCGCAGGCCTCCTGCCCGGGCTCGACGAGAAGGCCGTCGCCGCCGACCTCCGCCAGCGGACGCAGTGGCTGGACGCGGTCCCGGCGGTCACCGCCGTGGAGCCGAGCGCTCCGGAGGACCTGATCTGGCTCGAGTTCCCGGAGGTCGCGGCCCTGATGGACCCCGAGACCGGCGCCCGCTCCCCCGCGACGCTCCACCTCGTCGAGCACTCGCCGCGGCGCGACTCCCTCGTCTTCACCGTCGTCTACGTCAGCACCCTCGACCGCGACCTGGGCTCGGGGGAGATCCGCCGGCTGCTCGAGACGAGCCGCCGCAACAACGTCGAGCACGGCGTCTCGGGGATGCTCGTCTTCCGCGGCCGCCGCGTGATGCAGCTGCTCGAGGGCGAGGAGTCGGACGTGCGCTCGCTCTACGCGCGGATCCTCGCCGACCCGCGGCACGAGGGCGTGGTCACCGTCTGGACCAGCGTGCACGAGCAGCGCCGGTTCCCGGACTGGTCGATGGGCTTCGACGAGCTCGACCTGCCCGTCGAGCGGCCCGCCTCCTGGCCCGAGCCGGACCTCCCCGAGCAGTCGATCGACGCGGTGGCGGACGACTACCTCCGCCGCCGGTCGGAGGCGCTGCGGAGCGCGCTGGTGAGCAGCGACCCCCTCGTCGCGAGCCTCGCCGTCATCCTGCACGGGCACCGCCCCGAGCGCGTCCTCGAGGGCGGCGCCGGAGTGCGGCTGCGCTGCGCCGAGTGCCGCGCCTTCGACGCCCACGACGGGTACGACTCCTACCCCTGCGCGACCGCGAGGACCGCGATCCAGGCGCTCGAGGCGGCCTGACGCGAGCCGGGCGGCCGTGCGGGATCACCGCCCCGGGGCGCCCCGAGCGCACCCCCTCCGCGGGTCTGCGCAAGCCCGTCCGCTCGCCCCGGCGCGCCCCTAGGGTGAGGCCATGACCGATCCCGGCGCGGCCCGCCACGACGTCCTCATCATCGGCGGCGGCAACGCCGGACTCTCGACCGCGGGGCGGCTGCGGCGCTCCGGAGTGGACGACGTCGCGGTGATCGAGCCCCGGTCGACCCACGTCTACCAGCCGATGCTCTCCCACGTCGCGGGCGGCACCGCACCCGCCTCCGCGGCGACCCGGCCCCAGGGCTCGGTGACGCCGAAGGGGGTCGTCTGGATCCAGGACCGCGTCGAGACGATCGACCCGGTCGCGCACACGGTCACCCTCCTCTCCGGCCGCACCGTCGGCTACGGGCAGCTCGTCGTCTGCCCCGGGATCCAGAAGGACTGGGGCGCGGTCCCCGGGCTCCAGGAGGCGATGGACTCGCCGTTCGGAGTGTCGAACTACGAGTACGAGTACGCCCGCAAGGCGTCGCAGGTGCTCCGCGAGGTCCGCTCCGGCACCGTCGTCTTCACGCAGCCCGGCGGCCCCGGCACCTGCTCCGGCGCCTCCCAGAAGCCGATGTACCTCGCCTGCGACTACTGGCGCGCGACCGGCGTCCTCGACCGCATCCGTGTCGTGCTCGTCGTGCCGACCCCCACACTGTTCGGGATGCCGCTGATCGACTCCGAGCTCGAGCGGAAGGTGGCGGAGTACGGGATCGAGGTCCGCTACGGCCGCGAGCTGGTCGAGGTCGACGCGGCCGAGCGGCGGGTCGTCCTCGCCGTCGACGAGCGCGCGAGCGCCCTCCCCGGCCCCGACCGCGCGCGGCGCTCGACCGACGGCCCGCGCGAGACGCTGTCGTACGACGTGCTGCACGCCGTGCCCCCGCAGTCGGCCCCCGACTGGCTGGCCGGCACCGGACTGGCCGCCGAGGGCGACGAGGGCGGCTTCGTCGAGGTCGACCCGCTGACCCTGCGGCACCCGCGGTTCCCCGACGTCTGGGCGCTCGGCGACGCGGCGGCCACGGTCAACTCGAAGTCCGGAGGAGCGCTGCGCCAGCAGACCACCACGCTCGCGAAGAACCTCGTCGCCGCGCAGAAGGGCCGCCCGCTCCCCCGCGTGTACAACGGCTACTCCGTCTGCCCCTTCGTGGTCTCGCGCTCGAGCGTGGTGTTCGCCGAGTTCGACGACCGCTACCGCCCGAAGCCGACCGTCCCCTTCTGGACGGGTCTGGCGAAGGAGCGGCGCCTCACCTACCTCGCCGACCGCCGCGTCCTGCCGTGGGTGTACTGGAACCTGATCCTGCAGGGACGGGCCTGAGCGTCCTCTTCCGGACATGTCCGGTAGAGGCGCTTGCCGCTGCCGGACGCGCTCCCGAGACTGAGGGGTCGGCACCACCGTCCGACGCGCTCCCTCGTCCCCTGGAGGACCCGATGCGGCCCAGCCCGACTCCCGACCGCTCCGGCACCGCGCGATGACGACCGCGCAGGACTGGGGGCCCTCGACCGACGCGGACTCCGCCGGCGGTCCGCCCGCCTCGCGGAGGCAGCGCGTGCGCGCCTGGATGCGCGGCGGCTCCTTCGGGCCGACCGGCCTCACCCGGCGCGGCTGCCTCCTGGTGCTGGCGTCGGTGCTCGTGGTGGCGGTGCCGGTCGTCGCGCTGACGCTCGCGCACGTCGACCCGCACGCGTCGCTCAAGGTCTGGATCCTGGCGATCACGCTGATCGCGCTGGTCGGAGCGCTGCTCCGGGTCGTCGCCGACGCCGGTCCGGACCCGCAGGCCGACCTCGACCGCGCGGGCAAGGCGGTCGGAGCAGTGGCCGCGGCCTACACGGCGCTGGCCGTGATCATCGACTGGGGGATGCTGCACCTCTGAGGCGCGGTCAGCGGTCCTCGTCGCGCGGGTCATCCGTGCCGTCGGGAGCGCTGCCGATCACGTCCGGTGTGCCGCCGGTGCCGCCCTGCGCGCTCCCGGTCCCGTCCTGCGCCGCCCGCTCGTCCTCGCGCCGACTGAGCCAGCCCGGGCCCTCGCGCCGCAGCCGCTCCGCCTCCGGACTCGGGACGGGCGGCGCCGCCGGCCGCCGCAGGAGCCGCACCTGCCGGACCGCGCCGAGCACCACTCCGGCGCCGAACAGCGGCAGGCCGAGCAGGAGCACCAGCCACAGCGGCGCGTGCCGGCGTCCGCCGCCGACGACCGCGCCGAGATCCCAGCCCGCGTCCGCCGCCAGCCGGAGCATCCCCGCCACGAAGACGGCGCTCACCAGCGAGAGCGCCCAGGGCTGTGCGAGGAGGAGCGCCTGCGCGCGCTCCGTGCGGAAACCCTTCGCCATGCGCCGATCCTAGGCGGGCGTCAGCCGGCGAGGATCCGGTCGACGAGCCCCTGCGCGTCGCCCTCCGCCGGCACGATCTGCACGGCGTCGCCCTCGATCGGCTGCATGACGGAGAGCGCCGACTCGACCCGGGCGCCCGCGCGGAGGAGGAGCCGGGCGTCGGCCCCCTCGTCGATGGTCGCCTGCGAGCCGCGGCGCAGGAGGGCGGCGCCCGCCTCGTCGAACCGGACGTCGACGACCCCCGTGCTCGGATCCGCCTCGACCGCGACGACGCCCGCGCGGGTGAAGTCCTCGGGATCGACGAGGACGTCCTGCCCGCCGACCGGGACGCACTGCGGATCGGAGCCGGCCTCGCAGAGCGCCGAGACGGCGACCCCCAGGCCGCCGACCGGCTCCGGAGTGGCGGCCGGGGACGCCGCGGGCGACGACCCGGCGGAGCAGCCGGTCAGGGCGAGCAGGAGGAGCGCGGCGGCTCCGGAGGCGGTGCGGCGGATCACGGGGTCTCCTCGGGTCGCGTCGGAGCGCGCCACGATACCGAGGCTCCGGCGCTGCGGCCACTCCGCGGCACGGCTCGGGCGGGGCGGCTGCGGCGGGCGGCGGCGGACCGGAGGAACCCGGCCGGATCCCCGGGCTGGTCGCTCGGGGCAGGACCCCGCCCGGTCCCTCCGCTCGGAGCCGGTCCGGAGCCCGGCCTCCCGGAGCCCGCCCCTCAGAGGCGGACGACCAGCTTCACCGCCGACACACCCTCGTGCAGCCGGTCGAGGGCGGGCTGCAGCGCGGCGAGCCCCTCACCCACCACCTCGGGCGCGGGGGCGCAGACGTGCCGGCCCTCGGCGAGCGCCGCCGGCAGGTGGTCGCGCCACAGCATCGGCCCCACCTCGTTCGTCATCAGCGAGCCGCCCCAGACGAAGCGGGCGCGGATGCCGCGGCGCCGGGCCGCGATCTGGAGCGCCGCGGTGCCGCCGGCCACGCGCAGCATCGTCCGCACGAAGGCGGCGCTGACACCGCGCCGGCGCGGGAGCGAGCCGAACGAGACGGAGGGGCTGGCCAGGGCGACGCGTCGCGCTCCGGTGGCCGCAGCCACCGCCACCGACGGAGCACCGGAGCCCGTCCCGATCGCGAGCACCCCCGCGACCTCATGGCCCGCGAGCGCCGCCACCAGGTCGGCGACGACGGTGGGGCTGCGGTAGTCGAGGACGATCTCGGCGCCCAGCTCGCGCATCCGATCGTGGTTGCGAGGCGAGGCGGTCGTCGCCACGCGGTGCCCGGAGGCGACGGCGAGCTGGATCGCGTTGCTCCCCACGCTCGTCGTCCCGCCCCAGACCACGACCGTCCTGCCCGTCGGGCGGACCGGGACGCTCGGGTGCGGCAGGGCGAGGTGGTCCCGCTGGAACAGCGCCGTCGCCGCCGTCGAGACCGCGAGCGGCAGCACCGCCGCCTCCTCGAAGCCCAGCCGGTCGGGGATCGGCGCCGCCAGGTCCTCGCGCACGACCGTGTACTCCTGGAAGGCGCCCTCGTCGCGGTTCCGCCGCCCGCGCTCCATCCCGACCGCGTACGCGACGGCCCGGTCGCCGACGGCGAAGCGCGTCACTCCAGGGCCGACCGCCTCGACCACTCCCGCCACGTCCTCCCCGAGCACCGCCGGGTACGGCACCCACCGGAACATCAGATCGCCCGTCCACTGCTTCATCTCGTCGACCGGATTCACGGCCAGGGCGCGGTTGCGCAGCAGGACCTCCCCCGGACCGGGGACGGGCATCGGAGCGGGGCGGACGACGAGGTCGGCCCGCGGGGCGGTCAGCAGGGCGGCGGCGTTCTCGGGCACGGGCGGCTCCAGTCGGAAGTGATGGCAGGACGTGTCGTCACACTACTCCTGATGACACGTCGTGTCGTCAGCTATCCTGGGCGGATGTCACGCTGGGCCCCCGATGCCGCCCTCCGCCTCGAGCAGGCGGCGATGGAGCTCTTCGCCGAGCACGGCTACGCGGGCACCACCGTCCCCGCGATCGCGGAGCGCGCCGGGCTCACCACCCGCACCTTCTTCCGCCACTTCGCGGACAAGCGCGATGTCCTCTTCCTCCGCGAGCGCGAGTTCCCCGAGATCGTCGGCCGCCTGCTCGCCGGCGCCCCCGCCGGCCTCGCGCCGATGGACCTCGTGATGCACGGCCTCGAGGCGGCCGCCTCGGGCGACCTCCAGACCTGGCGCGCTCCGATCGCCGCCCGCCGTGCCGTCGTGCGCTCCGAGCCGCAGCTGCGCGAGCGCGAGCTCCTGAAGTCGGCCGCCCTCGCCGAGAGCATGCGCGCCGCCCTCGTCGACGCCGGAGTCGCGCCGGAGGACGCGGCCCTCGCCGCCCTCGCGGCCTCCGCCCTCTTCGACCTCGCCCTGGAGCGCTGGCTCGCCGCACCCGAGGGGTCCCTCCTGGTCGACGTCCTCCGCGCCGAGCGCGCACGCCTCGGCGCGCTGCTCGCACGCTGACCCCGCACGACGCTGTCGAGGCGACGCGAACGGTCGTCCTCCGCGGCGGGAGGCGACCGTTCCCGACGCCTCGGACCGGCGAGCGGGGGACGATCCGCTCAGAGCGCCCAGGGGAACGCGGGGGCGTTCGAGCGGGCGCCCTGCGCGGCCTTCGAGCGGCCGGGCTCGCCGAGCTCGGCGAGCAGCGCCTCCGACTCGCCGACGAGGACCGCGAGCGCGCCGGGCGTGAACCAGTCGGGGCGCAGGGCGAACAGGAGGTCCTCGGTCGCCGTGTTGCCGCTGGCGCCCGGTGCGAAGGGGCAGCCGCCGAGGCCGCCGAGCGCGCCGTCGACCACCGCCGCCCCGGCCTGCACGGCGGCGATCGCGTTCGCGACGCCCGAGCCCCAGGTGTCGTGCCCGTGGAACACGATCTCGCGGGGCGGGGTCTCCGCGGCCACGCGCGAGACGAGCGACGCCACCTGGCCGGCGTGCGCCTGCCCGAGCGTGTCGCAGACGACCACGTCGGCCGCTCCCTCCGCTCGCGGGTCACGCGCGATCGCGAGCACGCGATCCGGGTCGACCGGGCCCTCGAACGGGCAGGTGAAGGAGGTGGCGATGCACAGCTGGATCCGCCCGCCGACGCTCTCGGCGAGCGCGACCGCCTCCGGCATCGCGGCCAGGCTCGCCTCGGTCGGTCTGCCGACGTTGGCGAGGTTGTGCGAGTCGGACGCGGAGAAGCAGTACTGGAAGCGGCGCGCCCCCGCAGCGGCCGCACGCTCGACGTGGCGCGGAGTCGCGACCCACACCCAGCACCGCTCCAGCTCCTCGGGAGTGAGCGCGGCGATCACGTCGAGGGTGTCGGCCATCGGAGGGACGAGGTCGCCGCGCGCGAGCGAGCCGATCTCGAGCTCGGGCACCCCCGCGGCGAGCAGCGTGCGCGCGAGGTCGACCTTGCGCTCGCTCGTCAGGAGCTTGCCGGTGAGCTGCAGGCCGTCGCGGAGGGTGACGTCGCGCAGGCGCGCGGAGGCGAGCGCGGTCACCGGCCGGCCTCCTCGGCAGCGGCGGCGGAGGGAGCAGCGGCAGCCCCGCCGGCGGAGGGAGCAGCGGGACCGGTGCGCCGGAGCATCCCCAGCACCTCCTCGGTGTCCTGGCCCAGGTCGGGCGCGAGCGAGCGGATGGGGAGGGAGCGGCCGCCGAGCACCGGCACGATCCCCGGGAAGCCCACGCCGCGCAGGGTGCCGCCGGCGTCCTCGACGTCGAAGGCCTGGATCATGTCGCGCGCCGCGTACTGCTCGCTCGCGCTGATGTCGGCGGCCGTGTAGATCGGGCCGGAGGGGACGCCCTCGTCGTCGAGGACCGCGAGCGCCTCGGCGGCGGTGCGGCCCGCCGTCCACGCGCCGATCGCCGCGTCCAGCTCGTCGCGCCGGGCCCAGCGCTGCTCGTTCGAGGCGAGCGCCGGGTCCTCGCCCAGGTCGGCGCGGCCGATCACCGCCATCAGCCGCTGGAAGATCGCGTCCGCGTTCCCCGCGATCACGATGCTCGCCCCGTCGGCGCAGGTGTAGGCGTTGGTCGGGGCGATGCCCTCCATCCGCCCGCCGACGCGCTCCCGGACGATGCCGTGCGCCTGGTAGTCGGGGATCAGCGACTCCGTCATCGAGAACATCGCCTCGTGCAGCGCCACGTCGACGACCCGCTCCGCCAGCGGTGCCGGATCCAGCCCGGCGGAGCGGCGGGTCTCGCGCTGGAACAGCGCCATCATCACTCCGTAGCCCGCGTACAGCCCGGCGATCGAGTCGCCGATCGAGACGCCGACGCGTACGGGCGGCCGGTCCGGGTCGCCGACCAGCTCGCGGAACCCGCCCATCGCCTCCGCGACCGCCGCGAACCCGGGCCGGGCCGACAGCGGGCCGGTCTGCCCGAACGCGGAGATGCGTCCGATCACGATGCCGGGCCGGGCCTCGTCGAGCACGTCAGGCCCGATCCCCCAGCGCTCGAGCGTGCCGGGCCGGAAGTTCTCGAGCACCACGTCGCACTCGGCGACCAGGCGGCGGACGGCGTCGCGCCCCTCGTCCGTGCGCAGGTCGAGCGCGATCGAGCGCTTGTTGCGGTTGATCGTGTGGAAGAGGAGCGAGGTCTCGGACCCCTCGTGCAGCCGCCAGCGGCGCAGCTCGTCCCCCGTGCCGGGCCGCTCCACCTTGATCACCTCGGCGCCGAAGTCGGCGAGCAGCCGGCCCGCGGTGGGCGCCGCGATGAAGTTGCCGAGCTCGAGGACGCGGACGCCCGCGAGCGGGAGGGGTGCGGTCATGGCACGGCCTTTCGCTCCCGTCGAGGCTAGCGCGGAGGACGGCGCCACCCCCTGCCCTCCCGCGGACGCCCGACCTACACTTGCCGGACATCATGCGCAGACACACCCTCACTCCGCGACCGGACTGGCGAGCCCGCTGCGACGAGATCGGCTTCAGCTTCTACGACCTCCCCTCCGAGGGCGGCCGCCCTTACTGGAACGAATCCGCGGCCTACTCCTTCGAGCCCGCCGAGATCGACCTGCTCGAGCGCACGACCTCGGAGCTCTTCGACCTCTGCATGGAGGCGTGCGAGCTCGTGGTGCGGAAGGGCCGCTTCGCCGAGTTCGGCATCCCGCCCCGCTTCCACGAGCTGGTGCGCACCTCGTGGGACGAGGACGATCCCACGGTCTACGGCCGCTTCGATCTCGCCTACGACGGTGCGGGCGCGGTGAAGCTGCTCGAGTTCAACGCCGACACCCCGACCTCGCTGGTCGAGACGGCCGCGGCCCAATGGCAGTGGCTCGTCGAGACGAAGGGGCCCGACGCCGACCAGTTCAACAGCCTGCACGAGCAGCTCGTCGAGCAGTGGCGCCACCTCCGCCTCGAGCGCTGGAGCCTCGACGAGGGCGCCCGGCTGCACCTCGCGTCGCTGCACGACTCCGGAGACGGCGAGCTGATCGTCGAGGACGCCGACACCGTCGCCTACATGGCCGAGACCGCGGCGCAGGCCGGCTTCGACCCCAAGCTGATCTTCGTCGAGGACATCCGCTACGAGCTCGACGGCGCCGGCTTCCTCGACGGCGACGGCGAGCCGATCCGCCACGTCTTCAAGCTGTACCCGTGGGAGTGGATGCTCGGCGAGCAGTTCGGCGGCCTGCTCCTCGACCGGCGCGAGCGCACCCGCTGGGTCGAGCCGGCGTGGAAGCTCCTGCTCAGCAACAAGCAGCTGCTGGTGGTGCTGTGGGAGATGTTCCGCGGCCACCCGAACCTGCTGCCCGCCTCCGTGCATCCGCTGCCCGGCACCGCCCAGGTGCGCAAGCCGCGCCTGGGCCGGGAGGGCGCCAACGTGACGGTCCTCGACGCCGACGGCTCGGTCGTCGCCGAGAACGGCGGGAGCTACGGCGCCGAGGGCTTCATCCACCAGGAGCGCGCCGAGCTGGCCCGGGTCGACGGGAAGACCGTCGTCATCGGCAGCTGGATCGTCGGCGAGACCCCGGCCGGCATCGACGTGCGCGAGACGAGCGGCCTGATCACCGGCGACCTGGCGGAGTTCGTCCCCCACTACATCGAGGGCGGACGGAGCGACGGGGCCGCGACGGACGCGGACGCCGCGTCGGCCGCCTCCCGCCCCGGGCACGGCGCCACCCCCGCCTACGGCGCTCCCGCGCCCGGCACCCCCGCGCCCGAGTACGGCGCCCCCGAGCACGACCGGCCGCAGGACACCCGCGCGGCCCGCCCGCAGGACGAGGAGACCCGATGACGGACGACGACCGCACCCCCGGCGATTCCGGGACGCCGAGCTCCGGGAACGACTGGGGCAGCCGCGAGCCCGGGGCGGGCTCCGGCACGCCGGGCGGCGACTCGAGCGGCGGCACCGGCCGCGGCGACGGCTCCACCCGCACCGCTTCCCACCGCTCCCGGAGCGTCGGCATCAGCGGCATCGCGAAGAACCGCCGCGGCCTGCTCATCGGCGGCGCGGTCGCGGTCGGCGCGGTCGGCCTCGCCGTGGCCCTCGCGAACGGCGGCCCCTCGACCGACGGCGTCGTCGCCACGGGAGCCGACGGCCAGGACTACGTCATCCCCGAGAACGCCGAGCGCCCCGTCTACGCGAGCCGTGAGGACTGCCTCGCCGACGTGCGGGAGCAGATCGCCCAGCTCCAGGCGCAGGGCGAGGAGGTCGGCGACGACCCCGAGCAGCTGTGCGAGGCGACCGACGAGTACCGCGGGCACTACGCCGGCGGCTTCTGGCTCGGCCCGCTGATCTTCGCGTCCTCGCGCTGGAACTCGACGCGGGCGACCAGCTGGGCGCCCGTCGCGTCCGGCGGCTTCGCGGCACGCGGAGCGACCCAGCCCGACGTCGTGCAGCGCGCGCCGGCGGGCTCGACCGTCGGCTCGAAGGCGACCCTCTCGGGCGGCTTCGGCTCCTCCGGCAAGTCCGGCTTCGGCTCCACCGTCGGCGGCTGACCGCAGCGCACCTCCGCCCGCGCGCCCGGGACGCGCGCCGAGACATCCGCCTGCCGCCGGGACACCGCTCGCACGCCGGCCGTCTCGTCGATCGCGGGGACGGCTCGCCGCCGCTCCCGCTCTCAGGAGGAGGGCGTCGCGCTCGGGAAGAAGTGCCGCTCGACGGGATCGCCGTCGGCGTGCGTCAGCGCCGCCGCGCGGATCTCGCGGTCGCGGCCGGTGAGCCGCTGGGTCTCCTGCCGCCGGAACTCGCCCCACGAGGGCACCATGAACGTCTCCAGCTGCACGTCGGCCTCCTCCCCGCTCCGGTAGAGCGCCCACCGCGAGGCGCCGGTCCGGCGGCGGGAGCTCTCCAGCAGCCGCATGGCCGATCGGAAGTCCGCGAGGGAGTCGGGGCGGACCGTCCACGAGATCTGCACCATCACCGGCCCGTCCGTCGGCTCCGGCTCGAACACCAGCGTGGGCGTGGGCCACGACATCGAGATGCTGCGGTCGACGGTGCCCGTCCCCGGCAGCAGGGGCAGCACCCGCACGCTGGCCGCCACGAGGAAGAGCAGAGCGGCCGCCGCGGCGTACGCCGGCGCGGTGCCGAGCACCTGCGCGGCCAGGCCCCAGCCGATCGAGCCGACCGCCATGGTCCCCATGAAGACCAGGATGTAGATCGAGGCTCCGCGGGACCGCACCCACTGCGGCAGCGTGAGCTGCAGCGCCGCGTTCAGCACGGTGAGGGTGCCGATCCACGCCAGCCCCGCGAGGACCAGCAGCAGCAGCGCCGGGACGAGGGGCAGGAAGGCCGCCGCGAGCGTCCCCGCCGCGAACAGCACGGCGCTCGCCCCGATCACGACGTCGTCCGAGAGCTTCCGGCGGGTGAGCGGCAGGGCGAAGACGCCGAGCACGGCACCGGCACCGAGGGCCCCGAGGAGGAAGCCGTAGCCGCTGGAGTCGAGCTGGAGGCGCTTCGCGGTGAGCGGCAGCAGCGCCCAGAGCGCACTGGCGGGCAGGGCGAAGAGCGCGGAGCGGAGGAGGATCCGGCGGACGAGGTGCGCGGAGGCGACGTACCGGATCCCTCCCTTCAGCGCGGCGCCGAACTGCTCACGGTCGTCGAGGCCGGTCTGCGCCGGCCGCTTCCACCAGAGCAGAGCGAGCACCGCGCCGATGAAGCTCAGGGCGTTGATGCCGAAGACCACCGGAGCGCCGAACGCCGAGAGGACGACGCCCGCCAGGGCCGGGCCGACCGCGCGGGCGCCGTTCACCGTCACCCCTCCGAGGGCCGACGACGCCGCGATCAGGTTCCGGGGCACGAGCTCCGGCTGGATCGCCTGCCAGGCGGGCGAGGTCAGGGTGGAGGTGATGCCGAGGAGGAAGGTGAAGGCCAGGATCGTCCACGGCGTCAGCGCGCCGACCGCCGCCACGACCGTCAGAGCGGCCGCCAGCAGCGCGCTGGCCGACGACCCCCAGATGAGCAGCCGCCGCCGGTCGAGCGAGTCGGCCAGCACGCCCGCGGGGAGGGCGACGAGGATCGAGGGCGCCAGGCTCGCCGTCTGCACGAGCGCGACGACCGCCGCGCCCGCGGCCGCCTCGACCAGGTACCACTGGGCTCCGACGGTCTGCATCCAGGTGCCGATGTTGCTGCCCAGCTGGGCGAACCACAGCACCCGGAAGGCGGTGATCGCCCTGGGCGCCCAGGCCGACGGCTGCGCCGGCGCGGACGTCTGCGCCGGGGCGGCGGGAGCCGGAGCGACGTCCTCAGTCACGGGGCACGGCCTGCCGCACCGAGAAGAGGTTGCCGAACGGGTCCAGCAGCTGGCACAGCCGCTCCCCCGTGAACACCGTCTTCGGACCGCGGTGGGCGACGGCGCCGTTCGCCGTCCAGTCGGCGACGACGGCGTCGACGTCGGGAACCGTCCAGTACGGGCTCGTGCCGTCGGGTCCGGGCCGGTTCAGCTCGTCCCGCTCGTGCAGCGTCAGGCGGGTGCCGTCCAGGTCGTAGGCCACGAGCGCCCCGCCGCGGACGACGGGCTCGCGCCCGAGCCGCGCCGAGTACCAGGCGATCGCGGCGTCGAGGTCGTCGACGAAGGAGAAGACGTTTCCGACTCCGGCGAACTCCGTCGTCGTCATGCTCGGGCCGGCGGGAGGGCGTCGCGGAGGAAGGCGAGCGAGGGGCCGATGGCCGCCTCCGTGTACCCCTCGGCGTGACGGGTGCCCGGGATCAGCTGCAGCGTGCTGGCGACTCCGACCGCGGAGAGCGCCGCCTGCATGGCCTGCGCGTCGCTCACGGGGACGAACTCGCCGAGCGAGTTGGCCAGGAACACCGGCCCGCCGTCCGGGGAGGCGTGGCGCGTCGTGGAGGCGGCGGTGAGCAGCCCGCGGTCGCCCCCGACCTCGTTGAGGATCGTCCAGCGCAGGAAGGCGTCGTTCCGGCCGGTCTGGTCGATGTCGGCGCTCTTCATGGCGTCGAGGTCCTGCGTCGTCGGCGTGGCCGGGAGCTCGTCGGTCGCCTCGACGATGCCGAGGAGGTCGAACATCCCCGACCAGCTGACGGCGGGCCGACCGGTGGCGATCGCGGCCTCCACGACCAGGTTCCCGCCCGCCGATCCGCCGAAGAACGCCAGTCTGCTCCGGTCGAACGCCCACTCGGACGCGACCGCCCACCGCTCCGCGGCGAGCACGTCGTCCCTGCTGGCCGGGAAGACCGAGTCCGGAGCCTCGCGGTAGTCCGCCGCGAACACGAGGTAGCCGGCGTCGACCAGCATCGTCGCGAGCGCCCGCTCCTTGCTCTTGTCCCCCCGGAACCACCCGCCGCCGTGGATCAGCACGACGGCCGGCCGAGCAGCGTCCTCGGCCGGGGACACCGACCTGCTGTACACGTCCAGCACCTGCGGCGACGACCCCCCTTCGACGTACGGAACCCCGATGCTCACTGACGGCTCGTCCGACACGGTGACCCCCTCCGGTCCAGATTCTCGACTGCAGTCAGACCGTAGGAGCCGGGGGCGGCGCGAGCCAGGCCCTGCCGGGGTCACCCAGGAGGGCGCCCGCAGGCCCGCCCGCCGCGGCTGGGCGGATCGCGACTAGCCTCGGAGGGTGTTCCTGACCGAGCCGTACGGCTTCCGCGACCGCTCCGCCCTCGACGAGCGCCGGGCCCTGCTCGAGGACGAGCCCTCGGTGCAGCCCCTCCGGGCGTTCCGCGAGGAGCTCCTCGCCCG
Organism: Rathayibacter sp. AY1F4; assembly: GCF_002931775.1. Lineage (NCBI taxonomy): Bacteria > Bacillati > Actinomycetota > Actinomycetes > Micrococcales > Microbacteriaceae > Rathayibacter > Rathayibacter sp. AY1F4. The sequence goes on along the minus strand of NZ_PSVE01000001.1, from coordinate 23,633 downwards.
GCGCACCCGCAGGCATCCGGGTGCCGTGGTGCCCGACTTCGACCCGGCAGAGGCCGGCGTCGAGGCGCGTGCGCTCATCGTGCTGGAGGCCCCGGGACCGATGTCGACCGGCCCCGACGGCTCCGGCTTCGTCTCGGTCGACAACGACGACGCGACCGCCGCCTCGACCTGGACCCTCCGCGACGAGGTCGGACTGCACGCCCGCACCCTGGTCTGGAACATCGTGCCGTGGCAGCTCGACGGCGCCCCCGACGCGGACGAGGTGCGGCAGGGCGCGATGGAGCTGCGTCGGCTCCTGCCGCTGCTCCCCGACCTGCGGGTCGTCGTCAACGCCGGGACCGCGCCGACCAGCGGCTGGAAGAAGAACATCGAGCCGTACCTGGTCGACGGCCCGACCGTCATCGACTCGTGGAGCCCCGGCCAGCGGGCGATGAGCCGGCCTCGCAAGCGCGACGAGCTGAAGCGCGCCTTCGAGCGCGCGACGCACCTGGTCGGCTGAGCCCCCGGGACTCCGAGGCGTCACGAACGGTCGTCATCGGAGCCGGGAGGCGGCCCTTCGCGACGCCTCGACCGCCGGCGGGCGGTCCGCTCAGGCCGAGCGGGCGTCCCGCAGCGCGTCGGCCGACTGCTGCGCGGCGCGGCGGACGTCGCGGTCCGGGTCGCGGAGCATGCCCGTCAGGACGGCCTCGACGCTCGCCGCGAACTCGCCCTTCGCGTCCCGACCGGAGGAGATCCCCGCCAGAGCGGCCGCCACGAGAGCGCGCGCTCCGGCCGCGCGGACCCGGGGGTGCTCGTCGGTGGTCAGGCGGGACAGCTTCTTCTGCCCGCCCAGCACGCGCTCGGCGCAGACGCGGGCGCACATCTCGCGGACGCGCCAGGAGGGGTTCGCGAGTCCGGCGGTCACCGCGTCGGCGGCGTCGTCGTCCCAGACGTAGAGGAGCGCGCGGGCACCCCAGAGCTCGGGCCAGTAGAGGGAGGGCGCTCCCTTGAGGATCCCGTCGGCGTGCTCGCCGCCCACGGTGAGGAGGAAGGACTCGCCCTCGTACCCGCCGGTGAGCAGGGCCGCGGATCGCAGAGCGACGTTGCGCTCCCCCTCGCGGGCGACCTGCGCGCGCAGGCGCTCCTCGAGCGGATCGGTGAGGGTGACGGTCGGTTCGTTGTCGCGTGCCATGAGGCTCCCGAGAGTACTCGCCCGCCCCGCGCCTTCGAAGACCCGCAGCGTTCGGCGCCGCGGCGGTCGGCCCTCTCCGTCCTGCGGCGATGGTCCGATCAGCACTCGTGCCACCTGCTGGTCGAGTGGCGCCGCAGGGACCACGGCTGAGGGACGCCTGGTAGATTCGATCCGATCGACCCCCTCCCAAGCCTCTCCGCGATGCTCACATGGGAGGGGCCTTTTTCTTCGGCACCGAGGTACTGCGATGGCACGGAAACCGAGCCTGTCGTGGAAGCAGCAGGTCCAGCTCCTCCGTGACCGCGGGCTCGGCATCGCCGACGGGGAGGCCTGCACGAGCTACCTGGCCGCGCAGAACTACTACCGCTTCTCCGGGTACGCCCGCTACTTCCAGCGGGCTCCGCACGACGGGGACGACTCGTTCGCGAACGGAGTCTCGTTCGAGGACGTCCGAGCGGTCTGCGACGCAGATGAAGCGCTGCGGCAGAGCCTGCGTGCTCGACCGGCCCGTGCCGAGATCCTTCTCCGCAGCCGTACGGCTCATGTCATCGCGCGTGAGCACGGCCCGTACGAGTGCTATCTCGAGAAGAGCTTCTACTCCGAGTCTCCGAACGCGGAGTCGACAGTCGATTCGTGCCTCCGCGACATCGAGCGCAGCAGGGAACGGCATGTCCTCCGCTTCACGGAGCTCCCCGGCGGCAGGGGCGCGGCCGCCTTCGGCGAGCTACCGGTGTGGTCGGCCGTCGAGGCCTGGTCCTTCTGAACTCTGTCGAGATGCATCGAGCGAGGGGCACGAGGATCGCTTGCGGGGGACGTCGCGTCCGGTCTGGGAGTCGCCCGAGCCGGTTTCGCCTACCGGGTCCGCGCACTCGTCTACCTGCGCAACCGTGCGCTCACCACAGCCGGCTCTGGAACCACTCCGTGATCGATGCGGGCCCCACGCCCAACAACGTCCGCGCGAAGGCGAAACGTCTCGCCGGGCAGTTCACTCCGCGCTCGGTCGTGGACGTCATCGCTTCGTTGGACGACATCCTCCTACGAGGAGCGGACGCGGCCCCGATCCTTCCGGAGCTCGTCGCCGAGCATTCCCTGCACGACGTGTTCTGGCGAGGGCTCACGACGCCCCGGAGCCCCCTCGATCATCGAGGACCGCAGTGAGAGCGACGCGACCGGGAAGGTCCCGCCCGCCCGCTCAGGAGGCGCCCACCGGGAGGTCGGCCCCGCCTGACTATGCTGGTGCCACCCCCGGCAGCCGAGCCCTCTGAGCCTCGTCCGCGCCGGGGTGGCGCGGCTCACCCGCCCGGGGAGCGGAGGAGGTCCTCTCATGGCCGATCGGCCGAACCTCCGCCATGTCGCGGCGGTCGCGGGGGTCTCGCACATGACCGTCTCGCGTGTGCTCAGCGGGCACCCCAACATCAAGGAGTCGACCCGCCAGAAGGTCCTCGAGGCGGTCGACGAGCTCAACTACAGGCCGAACATCGCCGCCCGCTCCCTCGTCACGCAGCGCACCGACCGCATCGGCGTGATGATCGAGAGCGGCGCCGAGTACGGGCCGTCGAGCACCCTCCGCGCGATCGAGCGCGCCGCCCGCGAGAAGGGGTACTCGATCACCTCCGTCGCGCTGCGGCCGGACCTCGAGATGACCCCCACCGACGCGATCGACCACCTGATGGGCCTCGGGATCGACGCGCTCTGCGTGATCGCGCCGCGCTCCTCCTCCGTCGCGACCCTCCGCACCGTCGAGATCGGCGTGCCGACGCTCGTGGTGAAGAGCGACAAGGATCCGAGCTTCCTCACCGTCTCGGTCGACCAGCAGGCCGGCATGTTCCAGGCCGTCGACCACCTGGGCAACCTCGGCCACCGCGACGTCCTGCACCTCTCCGGCCCCCTCGACTGGCTCGACGCGCGCGCCCGCGAGCGCGCCTTCCACAGCCGCGCGAAGTCGTGGGGGATGCACGAGCGCCCCATCGTCATCGGCGACTGGACCCCGGACTCCGGGTACGACTTCGCCGCGAGCCTGCAGTCGGTGCCCGACTTCACCGCGATGGTCGTCGCGAACGACGAGATGGCGCTCGGAGTGATCCACGGCCTCGTCGAGCGCGGGATCCGCGTACCCGAGGACGTGAGCATCGTCGGCTTCGACGATCTGCCCACCGCCCGCCACTTCCTCCCGCCGCTGACGACGGTCCGCCAGGACTTCGACAAACTCGGGACGACGGTCGCCGAGGTGATCCACGCGAGGATCCGCGGCCAGGAGATCCCGCAGCGCACCCGGATCCCCACGGAGCTGGTGATCCGCTCCTCCACGGCCGCTCCCCGATCGTGACCCTCCTGTTCCCGTCCCGCCGCATGCGCTCGCGTATCATCGGCGGCAGCCCCTGGCACGCCGGACCCTGACGGCGCGCCGCACACGAACCGAGGACGGCACGTGGCGATCTCATCGAGGACGACCCGGAGCTCCGCGGCACCCGTCGTCGAGATGACCGGCATCCGCGTCTCCTTCGCCTCCGGACCCGCTCTGATGGACGGGAACCTGCGGCTGGTGCCGGGCGAGATCCACGGGCTCATGGGCGAGAACGGCGCGGGCAAGTCCACGCTGATCAAGACGCTGACCGGCATCCACCAGCCCGACGCGGGCGAGATCCTCGTCGACGGCGTCGCCCGGCGCTTCAGCGGTCCGGCGGAGGCGAAGGCAGCGGGCATCACGGCCGTGTTCCAGGACGAGCGCCTCACCGACAACCTCAGCATCGGTGAGAACGTGATGCTCGGACACGAGGTCCGCGGCCGCTTCGGCATCTCGTGGTCGCGCACCCACCACCGCGCGGCCGAGATGCTCGCCGAGCTGGGCCTGGAGGACCTCGACCCTCACCTGCCGCTGCGCTCGCTCTCGCCGGCGATCCGCCAGCTGGTCGCGATCAGCCGCGCGATGGTCGACCGCCCGCGCGTGCTCGTGCTCGACGAGCCCACCTCCAGCCTCGACCTCAGCGACGTGGCCCGCCTCTTCACCGTGCTGCGGAGGCTGCGCGACCAGGGCGTGGCGATCCTGTTCGTCTCGCACTTCCTCGAGCAGGTCCTCACCCTCAGCGACCGGCTGACCGTGCTCCGCGACGGCGGCACCGTCGGCGAGTACCCGGCGCACACCATGGACCGCGCCGAGCTGATCGCGAAGATGATCGGCAAGGACATCGACGCGCTGCGGCAGATCGGCTCCGACCGCCGCGAGCACCGCCGCCAGCCGGTCGGCCCGGCGATCTACCGCGCGCACGGCATCGGCCGCCGCGGCGCCGTGGGCCCGACCGATCTGGAGCTGCACCGCGGCGAGATCGTGGGCTTCGCGGGCCTGCGCGGCTCGGGGCGCACCGAGCTGGCGTCGCTGGTGAGCGGAGTCGAGAAGCCGGACACCGGCGAGGTGCTGATCGACGGCGAGCCCGCGCACATCTCCGACCCGGTGTCGGGCCTGCGCCACCGCATCGCCCACTCGAGCGAGAACCGCCGCGAGGACGGGATCATCGGCGACCTCTCCCTCCGCGAGAACCTCGTGCTGGGCCTGCAGGCCCTGCGCGGCTGGGCGCACCCGCTCTCGGCCGCCGAGACCGACACCCTGGTGCGCACCTACGTCGAGGCGCTGAACATCTCGCCGGCCGACCCGGACATCCCGGTGAAGTACCTCTCCGGAGGCAACCAGCAGAAGGTGGTGCTCGCGCGGTGGCTCGCGACCCGTCCGCGGCTGCTCGTGCTCGACGAGCCGGCGCGCGGGATCGACGTGGCGTCGAAGGTCGAGATCCAGGCGCACATCGCGCAGCTCGCGAAGGAGGGGGTGACCGTCGTCTACATCTCGTCCGAGCTGGAGGAGGTGGTGCGCCTCAGCGACCGCATCGTCGTGTTCAAGGACCGCGAGAAGATCGGCGAGGTCAGCAACGGCCCCTGGCTCACCGTCGACACGATCGTCGAGATGATCGCCGCCGACCGCGACGACGACCTCGACGACGACGACTGACCTCCCCCGCCGGCCGAGCGGCCGCACCGGCCACCGGGTCTCGATGAGCCGTCCGGGCTGCTCGACCGCCACGACCTCGGCGCACCGGCGGGTCCCGCTCGGGCGCCGGGCCTGCGAGGATCCGGGGGTGGACGATCAGCGACCGGACGAGCTCGCGGAGCTGCAGCGGCGCGCGTACGGCCGAGGCTCCGACATCGAGCGGGACCCCGGCGCGCTCGCCCGGCTCTCCGCGCTCGAGGCCCGCGTCCGTCCCGCCCTCGGCACCGCACGGTCGGACGCGGTGGTTCCCGCGGTCACCGAGGACGCGGCGCCGGAGGACGCGGCACCTCCCGCGGATGCCTCCGCCGACGAGGAGTCCGACCCCCTCGGCCACGTCCCGCCCCGCCGCTCCCGACGGCGCGGCCTCCTCCTCCTCGCCGCGCTGGCCGCGACGGCCGCCGTCGCCGCGGGGGCCACCCTCCTCGCCACCGCCGGGGACGGGCAGCCCGGCCGCGAGGTCGCCGTGCTGCCGCTGTCGAACGGCACCGATCTCCCCGGCTGGGAGGGACTGGGGTTCGACGGGTCGGTCACCACCGAGGACTTCGGCGGGCTCACCGTCGTGCGGCAGAGCCTGCCCGCCGACACGGGGCTCACCGTCGTCCGGCAGCGCCGCTCCTCGAGCGCCGGCTCGTGCCTCTCCATCGTGCGGACCACCGAGCCGCAGGACGGCCTGTTCTTCCAGGGCTGCACGGCCGGAGCGTTCCCCGCGGTCGCGCAGTTCACCGTGACGTCGGCGGCGCCGGAGGCCCTCCGCGAGCGGTTCCCGATCGGCACGTCCCTGCGGTTCGCCCTCGAGGGCGACGAGATCCGCGTCCGATCCGACGCCCCCTGACCGCTCGGCCGCGGACCGGCCGCTCCGCACCCGCACACCCGGAGGCGCCCCCGCGCTCAGATCCCCGTCCGCCCGTGCGGATCGCCCACCTTCTTCGACTCGCTCGACCCGCGCTCGAGCAGGAACACGGCGAGCGCCGCCATGCTGCCCACCGCGAGGAACTCCGACTGCCAGTGCCGGAGCGTCCGGTTCCAGAAGTCGGCGGAGGAGACGTAGCCGAGCCAGTCGACGGGCGCCTCCAGGCTCGTCAGCTGCTCCTCGTTGGAGGCCGCGACGCCCGTCACCGACTGCGCCGCCCAGGACAGCAGGAACACCGCCCCCATCACCAGCAGCAGCGAGTGCGAGAACAGCGCCTGCCGCAGGCCGCCGGCGGAGGCCGAGGGCGGCGAGTCGTCCTCCGCGGACGCGCCCGCCTTCTGCTGCTCGTCGGTCTCGAGCCCCTCCTGGCCCACCCGCTTCGACTCGGGCGACCCGCGCTGCACGAGCCGGACGGTCGCTCCGATGGAAAGGAAGAACTGGAGGTACTCCGACTGCCAGTACTCGGCGACGTCGATCGCGAAGTCGGAGGAGGTGACGAAGCGCCAGTAGCCGACCTCCCGCAGCCCCTCCGCTGTCTGGGTGTCGTTGTAGGCGGCGAGCCCGGCGAACGACTGCCCGGCGTCCCCTGCTCCGTCTTCCGCGATCCCGAGCTCCAGCACGCCGTCGGGGCAGTCGCCCACCCTGTCCTCCACGGCCTCGCGGGCGGAGTCGGTGAGCAGGGCGCACGCCGCCCGGCCGTCGCCGTCGGCGAGGGCGGAGAGGAAGGCGTCGGCCGCGTGGCGGGCCGCCGCGCCGTCCGCGGAGCATCCGCAGAGCGCGAGCACGAGGGCCGCCTTCGCGGCCGTCGCGGGGACGGAGCGCGATCGAGGGAGCATCATGGCCAGGGAAGCTACTCCCGGGCCCGACCACCGGGCAGAGGGTCGCCATCGGGCCCTGCGGGGCCCCGCGACCGGATCGTTACCGAAGCGCACCGCCGTGCTGTTGCGTCACAAGAATTGTTCACGGTAACATTTCGACGCGGCGCTGCTTCGGCCGGCGCCCACTGCACATCCTGCACTCACCGCACCTCGGGCCGCTAGGCCCGCATTCGAGGCCCTTCGGGGTCCACCATCTCGGGCGCGCTCTTCGTGCCCGCGATCTCAAGGAGGAGATCTATGTCCAAGACGAGGCGTATCGGCCAGTTCCTGGGTTTCGCAGCAGTCGGCGCACTCGCGTTCGGACTCGCGGGCTGCTCGGGCGGTTCCGGCTCCGATTCGGGCTCCGGCTCGAGCGGTGACCTCACCACCGTCGGATTCGTGGCCGTCGGCCCCGAGGGCGCGTGGCGCCAGGCGAACGAGACCAACATCGAGGACACGTTCACCAAGGACGCCGGCTTCGACCTGAAGTACGCACCCGCCACCAACGGAGACCAGAAGTCGCAGATCGACTCCTTCACCTCCTTCGTGGACGAGGGCGTCGACATCATCCTGCTCTCCGCCACGGAGGGCTCCGGCTGGGAGGACTCGCTCGAGCGCGCCCAGGAGGCCGAGATCCCGGTCATCCTGATCGACCGCGGCATCGAGCCGGACAACACCGACCTCTACGTGACCCGCATCGCGCCCGACAACATCGCGGTCAGCACCTCGGTCGCCGACTGGGCCAAGACCACCTTCCCGAGCGGCGCGAAGTACTTCACGCTCGAGGGCCCCGCGGGCGTCTCGGTCGTCAACGAGCGCAACGAGGGCTGGGACGAGGTCATCGGCGCCGACTCGAAGTTCACCAAGATCGGCGCGCAGACCGCGAACTGGTCCACCGAGGAGGCCAAGAGCGTCTTCGAGACCGTCCTGAAGTCGAACAACAACGACGTCCAGCTGGTCTTCGCCCAGAACGACGAGATGGGCCTCGGCGCTGTCCAGGCCGTCCAGGAGGCCGGCCTCACCCCCGGCACCGACGTCAAGATCGCCACGATCGACGGCACCAAGAACGCCCTGCAGGCGCTGGCCGACGGCGAGCTGAGCTTCGTCGCCGAGTACAACCCGCTGTTCGGCGAGACCGCCCTCGACGCGGTCGAGAAGACCCTGGCCGGCGAGACGGTCGAGTCCTCGATCGTCGTCCCGAGCGAGACCTTCGACTCGCCCGAGGCCGCCGCCACCGCGCTGCCCGACCGCAAGTTCTAGTCGCTCAGCACCACCGGTCGCCCGGCGTCGTCCTCGACGCGGCACCACTCCCCCGGAGCGACCGGGGCCGGCCCACCCGCCGGCCCCGGTCGCTCCGACCCTTCGGCGCACCTGTTCGGCTGCGCCCCGCTCGAGAACGGAACGACGCGACATGACAGGTTCGCCTCCGATCGTCGAGATGAAGAACATCTCGATCAGCTTCCCCGGCGTGAAAGCCCTCGACGGCGTCGACTTCCGCCTGTTCCCGGGCGAGGTCCACACCCTCATGGGTGAGAACGGCGCCGGCAAGTCCACGCTCATCAAGGCCCTCACCGGCGTCTACCGCATCGACAGCGGAGACATCGTGATCGACGGGGAGACCCGTCGCCTGACCGGCACCGCCGACTCGCAGGCCGCGGGCATCTCCACCGTGTACCAGGAGGTCAACCTGGTCACGAACCTCTCCATCGGAGAGAACGTGATGCTCGGCTACGAGGTCCGCGGACCCTTCGGCATCAACTGGAAGGCCACCCACCAGGCCGCGAAGGTCGCGCTCGAGAAGCTCGGCCTCGGCCACCTCAACACACGCCAGTCGCTCGCCTCGCTCTCGATCGCGATGCAGCAGCTGGTCGCGATCAGCCGCTCGACGGTGAGCGACTCCAAGGTGCTCATCCTCGACGAGCCGACCTCGAGCCTGGACGCGAACGAGGTCGAGAACCTCTTCGTCGTCATCCGCCGCCTCCGCGCGGAGGGCGTCGCGATCCTCTTCGTCTCGCACTTCCTCGACCAGGTCTACGCGATCAGCGACCGCCTGACGGTGCTGCGCAACGGCACCTTCGTCGGCGAGTACCTGACCCACGAGCTCGACCGCACCTCGCTGATCTCGAAGATGATCGGCAAGGACATCGCGGCGCTGCGCTCCCTCGACTCCGAGCGCGAGAGCCAGGACCACCTCTACCGCGACGCCCCGCTCTACACCGCGAAGGGCATCGGCAAGAAGGGCTCCATCGAGAGCACCGACCTGACGCTGCACCGCGGCGAGGTCGTCGGCTTCGCCGGGCTCCTCGGCTCCGGCCGCACCGAGCTCGCGCGCCTGATCTACGGCGTCGACAAGCCCGACACCGGCGAGATCACGATGCACGGCAAGAAGATCGACGTCCCGACGCCGACCGCCGGCCTCGCCCACAAGATCGCGTTCTCGAGCGAGAACCGCCGCGACGAGGGCATCATCCGCGACCTCTCGGTCCGCGAGAACCTCATCCTCGGCGTGCAGGCCAAGCGCGGCTGGGCCCGCCCCCTCTCCAAGAAGGAGAAGGACGAGATCGTCGGCAAGTACCTCGTCGAGCTCAACGTGCGCCCGGCCGACCCCGACCGCCCGATCAGCAAGCTCTCCGGCGGCAACCAGCAGAAGGTCCTCCTCGGCCGCTGGCTCGCCACCGCCCCCGAGATCCTCATCCTCGACGAGCCGACCCGCGGCATCGACGTCGGAGCGAAGGCCGAGATCCAGGAGAAGGTCGTCGCCCTCGCCGGCGAGGGCGTCGCCGTGGTCTTCATCTCGTCCGAGCTCGACGAGGTCGTCCGCCTCAGCGACCGCATCATCGTCCTGAAGGACCACCGCGTGATCGCGGAGATCCTCAACGGTCCCGCTGTCACTGCGGAGTCGATCGTCACTACCATCGCCGCAGAGGGAGTCGTCGACGAGGACGTCGTCGTCCTCGAGAGCGCCACGCAGGAGGCCGCATCATGAGCAGCGACACCCGACCCGCCCGGGGATCCGTCCTCGGCGGGATCATCCGCCGCCAGTACTTCTGGGGAGTCGTGGCGATCGCCCTGCTCCTCCTCGTCAACGTCGTCAAGGACCCGGGATACCTGGCCGTCTCGGTCAGCCCGACCACCGGCTACCTCGTCGGCAACGTCATCGACATCGCCCGCGCCGCCGCTCCGATCCTGATGATCGCCGTCGGCATGTGCCTGGTCGTCGCGACCGGGGGCATCGACCTCTCGGTCGGCTCGATCATGGTCGTCGCCGGCGCCGTCTCGATGGAGTTCCTCAACTCCGCGGGAGCGCCGGACTCGCTCGGCGCCGCAGCGGGAGCCTTCGCGGTCGCCCTCCTGGTGGCCGCCGTGCTCGGAGCCGTGAACGGCGTCCTCGTCTCGGTGGTGGGCCTCCAGCCCTTCATCAGCACGCTCGTCGTGATGCTCGCGGGCCGCGGCCTGGCGAAGGTCATCACCGGCGGCCAGAACACCGCCGCCACCAACGAGCCCTTCCGCTGGCTCGCGAACGGGTACGTCTTCGGGCTCCCGGTCGTGTTCCTCCTCGCCATCGCCATCGTCGTGGTCGTCGGAGTCCTGGTGCGCCGCAGCGCGCTCGGCCTGATGATCGAGGCCATCGGCATGGACCCGAAGGCGGCCCGCCTCGCGGGCATCAACCGCCGGGGCCTGCTGATGACCGCCTACATCGGCAGCGGAATCCTCGCCGGAGTCGCGGGCGTGTTCGCCACGGCGAGCGTGATGACGGTCGACGTCTCGCGCACCGGCTACCAGCTCGAGCTCGACGCGATCCTCGCTGTCGTCATCGGCGGCACCTCGCTCGCCGGCGGCAAGTTCAACATCACCGGTGCTGCCGTGGGCGCGATCCTGATCGCCACCCTCGACAAGACCGTCGTGTTCCTCGGAGTCTCGTCCTCCGCGACGCCCGCCTTCAAGGCGATCGTCATCGTCGCGCTCTGCCTCCTGCAGTCCGAGCGCGTCCGCTCCGCCTTCAAGTCCCGTCGCGAGGCGCGCCGCAGCGTCCCGCAGAAAGAGGCGATCCCCGCATGAGTGCCGTGATGACCCGCTCCGCCCCTCCGGCGAGCACCAAGCGCACCTCCGGGGCGCGCGGCTGGCTGAGCCAGCACCTGGACAAGCTGCCCACCCTGGCCGCGCTGATCATCTTCTTCGGGATGATCGTCTACGGCGAGGCCGCCTACGGCCGGATCCTGCAGGCGAGCACGATCTCGAACCTGCTGGTCAACAACGCGCACCTGATCATCCTCGCCGTGGGCCTCACCTTCGTGATCCTCACCGGCGGCATCGACCTCTCGGTCGGCGCGGTGATCGCGTTCAGCAGCGTGAGCGGCGTGCTCCTGATCAACGCCGGCTGGAACCCCTGGCTCGTGATGGTCCTGATGGTCGTGATCGGCGCCCTGTTCGGCGTGATCTCCGGCGTCCTGATCCAGTACTTCAACGTGCAGCCGTTCATCGCGACGCTCGCGATGATGTTCCTGGCCCGCGGTCTCGCCTCCATGCTGAGCACCGTCCCGGAGCGCCTCCCCGAGGACTCGGCCGTGCTGAGCCTGGCCACGCCGATCAAGCTGATCGACGGCCCGAAGGTCAACGACTTCGTCATCAGCCCCGGCGTGATCATCGCGATCCTCGTCGTGGCCGGCGCGTTCTTCGTGCTCCACCGCACCCGCCTGGGCCGTACGGTCTACGCGATGGGCGGCTCCGAGCAGTCGGCGGCCCTGATGGGCCTCCCGGTGGTGCGGACCAAGCTGTTCATCTACATCATCAGCGGCACGCTCGCCGGTCTCGCCGGTGTGGTCTACACCGCCCGCCTCGGCAGTGCCCAGAACATCACCGGCACCGGCTGGGAGCTCGACGCCATCGCGGCGACCGTCATCGGCGGCACGCTCCTCACCGGCGGCGTCGGCTTCGTGCTCGGCTCGGTGGTCGGCGCCCTGGTGCTCGGCCTCATGAACGTCCTGATCACCCGCGACGGCGGCATCCCGCCGGAGGCGACCACGATCATCACCGGAGGCATCCTCCTGGTCTTCGTCCTCCTCCAGCGCGCCGTCATGGCCCGCAGCAAGACCTGACCGGGCTCCGGCCCGATCTCCCCCGGCGCCCCCTCGTCCCTCCGCGGACGAGGGGGCGCCGTCGTGTCCGAGGCGCTCCGCCGGCCTCAGGAGGCGGAGCGGCCGAGCGTCAGTGCGGCCTGCTCGCGGGTGCCGTAGCCGCACTCCTCGGCGAGGCGGGCGAAGTCGGCAGGGCGCCGCCGCCGCAGGCCGATCCGGCGCCGGAGGGTGCCCGCCCGTCGCGTCTCGATCTCCTCCGCCGGCGTGCGGCCGAGGAACGCGAACGCCTCCGCGAGCACGCGGGGGGAGACGAGCAGCTCCCGGGCGAGCACCGCGGCGGAGAACGCGGGGTCGCGGTGGCGTGCCTCGATCACCGGGATCGCCTCCGCGTAGACCTGATCGGCGCCGCGGGTCCGGACCCGCGGCGCGCTGTGCTCGACGATCCCCTCCAGCAGCAGTTCGCTCGCCCGCCTCACGCCGGCGGCCCCGAGCACGGCCGGATCGCCCTCGATCAGACTGTTGGCGAGGGCACGGGCAGGCGTCCAGACCGACTCGCGCACCGGCACGACCTCGTTGATCCGCTCGCGGACCCACCGGTGCTCGAGCACGGCGGCGTCGAAGCTCCAGGTGTACGAGAGGGTGGGCCGCCGGTAGTCGATGCGTGCCGCGGTCCTCGCCTCGAGGACGAGGACACTGTTCGGCACCGCCTCGAGCGAGCCCTCCTCGAGGATCATGTCTCCCCCGCCCTCCACGATCAGGGACACGTGCACCCCGTCGGACTCGGCAGCCCGGTCGGACGCCGGCGGACGGTCGACCCTGATCCCCTCCGGCGCCCAGACCCGCGTCACCCGGAGGCCCGGCCCGTACGCAGCATCCCAGCGGAGTCCCCGGGCGCCCGCCTGCGGCTCGTCCCACGCGCCGATGAACTCCTGCGTCCGCTCCTCTGCGGCCCCCATCTCCCGCCTCCTCCGCGTCGAACGAACAGAATCCCTCATCTGTCGATCACCGCCGGACGTTCGCACGGATCTCCCAGGCCTCCGCGCCTCGCGCTCGGAATCCGGCCGCTCGCCGTCGCCGAACCAGGAGGACGGCCGGGAGGACCGCCCGGTCAGCAGCGCTGGGAGAGCCGCCGCAGCGCGCGGTGAGCGCTCCCCACGGAGGCGAAGCCCGCCTCCTCGGCCGCGCGCGCGAAGCCGGCGGTCGTCAGGGACCGCCCGCCGATCAGGAGCAGGAGGGTTCCCGCCCGGCGCCGCTCGAGCTCGTCGTCGGCCGTCCGCCCGAGGAAGGAGAATGCGCGAGCCAGCGTCAGCTCCGACACCAGGAGCTCGCGGGCGAGCCGTGCGGCGGTGAAGGCGGGATCCGGGTGGCGCTCCTCGATCAGGGCCATGGCCTCCCCGTAGACCTCCTCGGCGCGGGGACGCCTGCGCGGTGCGGAGCCCTCGACCAGCTCCTTCAGGAAGGCCTCGCCCGCCCGGGCGACGGCGGGCTGCTCCGCCAGAGCGGGGTCGCCGTCGAGGAGACCGTTCATCAGCGCCCGCGCCGGGGCCAGGAAGGAGCCGGCGACCGGCAGGACCTCGCCGAAGCGCTCCGTGATCCAACGCTGCTCCAGCGCCCGCTCGCCGAGCACCCAGGCGTAGATCACGGTCGAGCGGGGGAAGCGCGCCCCGGTCCGTGGATCCGCGTCGAGGACCACCAGATCACCGCGGCCGCACTCGAGCATCCGTCCGTCCTGTCGAATGCGTCCACCGCCCTCGACGACCAGCAGCAGATGCGCGCCCGGCGGGTAGCGCGGCTGCCGCTTCTGCTCGAGGACGGAGCCCCCGGGAATCCACAGTCTGGAGATCTCGAACCCCGCCGAGCCCGTCCCCTCCACCCGCAGTCCGGAAGCACGGGCCTCCATGCCGTTCCAGTGCTCGGCCATCCGCCGGTACATCTCGGCCGATCTCGACGCCATCGGGCGCCCCTTCCTCTCGGGCACGCTGACGCCTCACCACGGGGGTGATTCGCAGCCCCCCGCGCACTCCGTTTGTCACCGGACCGGTCACAGCGGATGGCTGCGCTCCCGCTCATCGCACCGGCGGCGCCCCGGCGGCGACGGGCGACCGACGGGAGCACCCGGTCGGGAGGGCTGTCGCGACTCGGAGCGGCGCCGGAGCTCACCACTCCCTCCTCACGGCAGCGCCACTTCCTCCTCACCTGCCCCCGAGCGCTTGGGCCGACCGCCCGCCCGCGGGAAGACTCCCCAGCGGTACGGCGCCCGTCGTACCCGCCGAAGCGGCCGAGCGGACGACGACCGTCCTCCGAGCAGGCCGCCGGCGAGAAGACAGACCGAGGAGCTTCACTGTGACTTCCGACAACTCTCCCGCTGAGCAGGGTCCGCTGAGGCGACGCACCGTCGTCGCCGGCGCCACCTGGTCCCTGCCCGTGATCGCCGCAGCGACGGCCACCCCGGCCGCCGCTGCCTCTGCCACGCAGACCCTCGTGTTCAGCTCCATCCCGTCGAACATGATCGCGTGCACGCCCTCCACAGCGCCGATCACGATGACCCTCTCCGGCGGCACCGTCGCGAACGTCCCCGTGCGGGTGACGCTTCCGCCCGGCTTCAGCTTCGGAGGGGGCGCGACCGGCATCTTCGTGACCGACGCGAACGGAGTCGCCACCATCCCGGCCGGCGGCGTCATCGCCGGCCCCGCGACCGGCTCGGCCCTCGCCTTCGGCGGCTCGGCGAAGACGAACGCCCCGTTCCCGGTCCGCCAGACCGGCGACCTGCAGTACAGCACGGGCCTCGCCACTGTTCCCGACAACTCCGGATTCATCCACACCTCCTCGCAGGGTGTGAACGGCAACGTCTCCGTCGAGGCGAACGGGGACATCTGGCGGTACCGGCAGTCCGACAGCTGGCAGAAGCTCGGGACGGGCGCCTCCACGGAGCCCAGCACGTCCGGGCTCACGCAGGGGCCGGACGGAACCTACGACGCCCACTGGATCAAGGACGGAGTCCTCCAGTACGGCAAGGAGGCCGCGACCGTTCCGAACAACTCCGGCTTCGTCCGTACCTACGGTCAGGGCGCGGACGGGAACGTCTCCATCACGTCGACGGGCGACGTCTGGCGGTACAACAGCCAGTCCGACGCGTGGACCCTTCTGGGCACCGGCGCCAGCACCGAGCCGAGCGCGGCCGGCATCTCCGCGAACTCGGCCGGGACCCTGAACGTCCACTGGATCAAGAACGGAGTCCTGCAGTACGGCACCGCAGCGGCCACCGTGCCGACCAACTCCGGATTCGTCCGCGTCTACGGCCTCGGCACCCGCGGCACGATCGCCGTGAAGTCGAACGGCGACATCTGGCGGTACACCCCGCAGGGGAACGTCTGGGACCGCATCGGCACCGGAGCCAGCACCGAGCCGGGCGCCGCCGGGCTGACCCAGGGGCCCGGCGGGACGTCCGAGGTCCACTGGATCAAGGACGGAGTCCTGCAGTACGGCACCCAGCTTGCGACCGTTCCGGAGAACTCCGGGTTCGTCCGCACCTACGGTCAGGGAGCGGATGGGAACGTCTCCGTGAAGGCGAACGGCGACATCTGGCACTACGACCCGGCGGCGGACACGTGGCGCAAGATCGGCTCCGGTGCCAGCACCGGGCCCGATGCGGCCGGGATCACCGCCCAGCGGATCGGCACGCTGAACGCCCACTGGATCAAGGCGAGAACCGACTGCCGCTGATCCGCGCCCGGCGGCCCTCTCCGCCCGCGTCCTGCCGGACCGCGGGCGAGGAGGGCCGCCTCCGCCCCACACCGCCGGGGGCGGGCGCCTCGCCCGAGGAGGAACGCGCCACCCCGTCCCGGCGCCCCTCCCCCGGCCTAGCGTGGTCACCGCCCGCGCACCCCGTCCCCGCTGCGAAGGAGCCCGGTGACCGCTTCCGAGCAGCCGGCCGCCCCGCGCGGTCTCGTCGAGACGCTGCAGCTGAGCGGTCCCCGCGTGGAGGCGTGGCTGAGGAGCCTCGGCTGGGCGAGCGACGGAGCTCCGCCCCTGCACCTCGCCGGGGACGTGCTCGCCGTCGACGGCTTCCGGCTGAGCCGCCTCTGGCACACACCGGGCACCGTCCGGACGGACCCGCCCCTCCCCGCCCTCGAGCGGGCCGAGGTCGAGGTCGACCTGATCCTCCCGGTCGCCGGCGAGATCGTCGTCGACGGCCCTCTCGAGGCCGCTCGTCTGCTGCCCGGCGGGCTCGCCCTCCTCCGGCGCGACGACTCCGCTCGATTCCGGGCGGAGGAGGACTCCGCCTGGCTGGCGCTGAGGACGTCCTGGCGCAGGCTCGGCCTCACGAGCGCACAGTCCGACGGGCCGTCCTGCACGCTGCTCGCCGCCGACAGCTACAGCGGCGCCTTCGTCTCCCTCGTCAACGCGACCCTCAACGCGGACCTCTCGGCGGGCGATCCCGGCTTCAGCGAGCTGCGCCGGGCGCTCGAGGCGACCGCATCGGCTCTCATCAAGCAGAGCCTCCCGCCCGCCCGTCCGGAGGACGGACTCGAGGGCGTCCTCCTCCGCGCGATCGCCGTCATCGATGCGGAGGCGGGTGATGCGGACTTCACCGCGGGCGTTCTCGCGATGCGTCTCGGCATCTCCCGGGCGACGCTGGACCGCGCCTTCCACCGCCGAGGCACGACCGTGGCGGCGACCCTCCGCGAGCGGCGCGTGCACCTCGCCGCGTCGCTGCTCGCCGCGAGCCCGTCGCTCTCGCCCTCGGCTCGTGCGGCTGTGGCCGACCGGACGGGCTTCCGGACGATGAGGGCGATGGACCGGGCGCTGAGCCGCTCGCGCGACGACGACCGCGGCTGATCGGGCCGGACATCGGCGGCTGCGTCGCTCCTGGATGCCCTCGGACTTCGTCGAACCGGTTCGCCTCCTTTCCGGAGTGTCGGGGAATTGATCCGGTTAGGCTCTTCACGTTGACGTCAACATAGTGTTACCGTGAACATCGCCGCGTACGAAGCCGGCACACTCCCTCCCCTCAGCAAAGATGCCGACCCTGGAGCAAAGCGCGATGAAGCCTTTCCTGCGACCACTCGTCCTCGTGACGGCCGTGGCCCTCACCGTCCCTCTTCTGACGGCCGAGTCCGCGAGCGCCGCTCCCTCCGACAGCCTCGTCCTGCGCTACGCGCTCGACGAGACGAGCGGCACGACCGTCGCCGACAGCTCGGGCAAGGGCCGCACCGGCACGCTCGTCAACGGAGCCGCTCCTCGCGGAGCCGCGGGCGTCGCCCTCGACGGGACCGACGACTACGTCAAGCTGCCCGACGACCTGCTCGCGGGCCTGAACTCGATCACGGTCAGCACCGAGGTCCTGGTGAACGCGAACCAGGGCACGCCCTACTTCATCTGGGGCCTCGGCAACACGACGAACGGCGCCGGGAACGGCTACCTCTACACGACGGGCAACGGCTACAAGGCCTCGATCGCCACCGGCAACTGGACCACCGAGCAGACCGTCAACTCCAACGCGAACCTCGCGCGCAGCGTCTGGAAGACCCTCACCTACACGCTCGACGACGCGAGCGACACCGCACGCCTCTACCTCGACGGCACCCAGGTCGCACAGCAGACCGGAGTGACCATCACTCCCGCCGCGATCGGCAACGGCACCACCACCGCGAATGCGATCGGCCGCTCCGTCTACACGGCGGACAAGACCCTCGCCGGCTCGGTCCGCGACTTCCGCGTCTACAGCACGGCGCTCAGTGCGGCCGACGTCGCGACCCTCCAGGCCCCGGACAGCACGCGCGTCTCCCGCGACTCCGCCGCCCTGGACCTCGGGAGCCTCTCCTCGGTCTCCGCGAACCTCACCCTCCCGACGACCGGCCCCAACGGCTCCGCCATCGCCTGGGCCTCGAGCAACTCCGCGGTCGTCTCGACCAGCGGAGTCGTCACACCGCCCGCGACCGGGGTCGCCTCGGTCGAGCTGACCGCCACGACCACCCGCGGCTCAGCCACGGCCACCCGCACCTTCACCGCCACCGTGCCCGCCAAGGACGTGAACGCCGACGCCCAGAAGGCGCTGGACGCCCTCTCGATCGTCAACTCCGGCGACGTCCGCGGCAACGTGACGCTGCCCGCGAAGGCCGGCTCCTACGACGTCGCCTGGTCCTCCTCGAACACGGCCGTTCTCAGCACGACCGGCGTCGTGAAGCGCCAGACCGCCGCCACGCCCGTCACGCTCAGCGCGACGATCGCCGGCACGACCGCGACCCGGCAGCTGCCCGTCACGGTCACCGCGGCTCCCGCGAACCTCGACACCGAGTACGACGCGGGGTACCTCTGGACCCACTTCGCCTCGACCGACTACGAGAAGATCTACTTCGGCTCCAGCACCGACGGCCTGCACTGGTCGAAGCTCAACAACGACAAGGCCGTGCTCGCCAACCTCGGCGGCACCCTCGGCGTCCGCGACCCGCACCTCGTGCGCTCCCCCACCGGCGACGAGTACTGGATCATCGGCACCGACCTGCACGCCGAGGGCACCGCTCCCGGCGGCACCTGGGACCAGACCAACGCGAGCAAGAACCTCGTCGTCTGGCGCTCGACGGACCTCGTGAACTGGAGCGATCAGAGCATCGTCTTCGCCGGTTTCCCCGACGCGGGCAACGTCTGGGCTCCTGAGGCGATCTGGGACGACGCGACCGGCCAGTACTACGTCTACTGGGCCGCCCGCGACAAGACGCTGACCGGCGGAGCCTCCGCCCAGCGCGTCTACGTCTCGACCACGCGCGACTTCGTCGGCTTCTCCACCCCGAAGGTCTGGCTGGACGAGAACCCCGCCGCCGGCGGCGGGAGCCGCGGCAGCATCATCGACACGACCATCGCGAAGGAGGGGGACACGTACTACCGCTTCTCCACCGCCGACTGGCGCACGGTCGTCGACAAGGCCCCGAGCCTCGCCGGCCCGTGGACCCGCGTGATCGGCTTCGGCGAGGAGAAGTCCCGCGGCCTCTCCGACCACCTCGAGGGCCTCACCGTCTACCAGCTGCCCGACGGCCGCTGGGTCGTCATGGGCGACTCGTTCGGCTACTCCGCCTACGTCACCGACACCCTCGCGGACATGCGGTTCACGGCGCTTCCCGTCGGCACCACCGGCGCGAACACGTACTCGTTCTCGAAGCCCTTCCGCCACGGCTCGGTGCTCCGACTCTCGAGCGCCGAGGAGGCGCGCCTCACGGCCGCCTACGGCACCAGCAGCACCGGCCCCGCCGCGAAGCCGGTCAACGCGGCCGGCGAGATCCTCCGCTACACCTTCGACGGCGGCTCGGGCACCACGGTGCGCGACAGCTCGGGCAACAATCAGAACGGCACGCTGCCCTCGGGCGGCACCTGGAAGGACGGCGCCCTGCAGCTCGACGGCACCGACGACTACGTCAAGCTGCCGAACGACCTGCTCGCCGGAGTGACGGACCTCACCATCCAGTCCGACGTCTGGATCGACCCCGCGCAGGGCGGCGCCTACTTCCTCTACGGCCTGGGCAACACCACGAACGGCGCCGGCGACGGCTACCTCTTCACCTCGGGCAACAACTACCGCACCAGCATCGCGACCGGGAACTACACCACCGAGCAGACCGTCGCCGGCGGCTCGGCCCTCCCCCGCGGCACCTGGGCGCACCTGACGTACACGCTCTCCGGCACCACCGGCACGATCTACCTCGACGGAGTGAAGGTCGCCAGCGGCACCGTCACGACCGACCCGAAGGACATCGGCGGCGGCTCCACCGCGGCGAACTACATCGGGCGCTCGAACTACGACGCCGACAACCGCTTCCGCGGCCAGATCCGCGAGTTCTCGGTCTACAACCGGGCTCTCAGCGCCTCCGAGGTGCTCGCCGCCTCCGGCAACACGTCGGCCCTGGTCGACCTGTCGCTCAGCGGCGACGTCCTGAAGACCGCCCCGATCGTCGACTCGGCGAGCAAGACGGTCACCTTCCCGGTGAAGCCGGGGACCGACCTGACGAAGCTCACCCCGACCTTCTCCACCGCGGCCGGCGTCACGGCGAGCCCCGCCTCCGGCACCGTCCGCGACCTCTCCACCCCGCAGACGGTCGTGCTCACGCCCGCCGCCGGCGGCACCGCGACCACCTGGACCCTCAAGGCCGTCGTCATGAAGTCCCCCGTCCTCGCAGGTCTGAACGCCGACCCGAACATCGCGGTCTTCGGCGACACCTACTACCTGTACGCGACCTCGGACGGCTTCGCCGGCTGGGGCGGCAAGACCTTCTACGCCTGGTCCTCGAAGAACCTGATCGACTGGACCCGGTCGGAGCAGCCCTTCCTGACGCTGGACGGCGCGAACGGCAATGTGCCGTGGGCGACCGGCAACGCCTGGGCGCCGACGATCACCGAGAAGAACGGGAAGTACTACTTCTACTTCTCCGGCGAGAACTCCTCGCTCAACCGCAAGACGATCGGAGTCGCGGTCGCGGACAGCCCGATGGGCCCGTTCACGGCGCAGCCGACCGCGATGATCACCAACGGCGAGTCCGTGCGGTCCGGCCAGGCGATCGACCCCGCGGCGTTCACCGACCCGAAGACCGGCAAGAGCTACCTCTTCTGGGGCAACGGCGACCCGCTCTACGGCGAGCTGTCCGACGACATGCTCTCGATCAAGTCCGGCACGATCAAGAAGATCAGTGGTCTGACCGACTTCCGCGAGGGCTCGTTCCTGAACTACCGCGACGGCCTGTACCACCTCACCTACTCGATCGACGACACCGGCTCCGTGAACTACAAGGTCGGCTACGCGACCTCGACCAGCGTCGACGGACCGTGGACCTACCGCGGCGTGATCCTCGAGAAGGACCCGTCGCAGGGCATCCTCGCCACGGGCCACAACTCGATCGTCAACGTGCCCGGCACGGACGACTGGTACATCGCCTACCACCGCTTCGCCATCCCCGGCGGAGACGGGCAGCACCGCGAGACGACGATCGACCGGGTGACCTTCGACAAGACGACCGGTCTCATGCAGAAGGTCGTCCCGACCCTCACCAGCGTCGCGGCGCAGACGATCGTCGACACCGCGCCGCTCGCGGCCTCGATCACGGGGAAGACGACGGTGGGCAGCACGCTGACCGCCTCCGCCTCCTCCCCGTGGACGGCGACCGGCTTCCAGTGGAAGCGCGGCGGGACCGCGATCAGCGGGGCGACGGCGTCGAGCTACACGCTCACCGCCGCCGATCGCGGAGCGACGATCTCGGTGGCCGTGACCGCCGCGAAGCCGCAGTGGACGCCGGCGACGGCCTCCGCCTCCGTCGGCCCCGTGACCGACTCGACACCCGCGATCGCCGTGACCACGACCGCCACGACGCGCTGCGTCGCCGGGAAGATCGTCGTCACCGCGACCGCCACGAACCCGAACGCCTTCGCTGCGAAGATCGTGATCGGCACGACGTGGGGCTCCAAGAGCTTCGCCGACGTCGCTCCCGGCGCCACCGTCTCGGCCGCCTTCACCACCCGGGCGACGAGCGTGACCGACGGATCCGCGACCGCCACGGCGACCGCGTTCATCAACGGGAAGCCGGCCACGGCCTCCGCGACCGCCCCCTACTCCGCGGCCGGCTGCAGCTGACCCGCGGGCACGACCCACACCCACTGAGATCGAGCCGGCGACGACGCCGGCCGGAGAACGGAGAACACCCGACATGAACACCCGATCCCTTCTGATCCGCGGAGCCGCCGGACTGGCCGGAGGCGTCCTCCTGCTCGGAGTCGCCGGAACGGCCTTCGCCGCCGACACCAACTACGGCAGCGACGACGTCGACGTGAACGTCGACATCGCCGAACTCCCCGGGACCGGCGCCCTCTCGATGACCGTCGCCGGTGACTCGACGACGCTGGCCGAGACCGGCTCGGACAACGTCCGCCGCCAGTTCACCGGCACCCTGCCGACCGTCACGGTCACCGACACCCGTGACCCCGAGGACGTCTCCCCCGACTCCGCCTGGTACGTCCTCGGCACCGCCGAGGACTTCACCTCGGCCGACGGCTCCACCATCGGCGCCGAGAACCTGGGCTGGGCCCCGGCTCTCGTCGACGGCGGCGAGCTCGGCGAGGTCGCCGCGGGCCAGGTCGTCGACACCGCCATCGACGGCGGCGCCAACGGCCTGGGCCTGAAGGGCGAGGAGCTGCTCGCGATCGTCGCCAGCAACTCCCAGCAGGTCAACCCCGAGGGCTCCTGGAGCGCCGACGCCGACCTCTTCCTCCGCACCCCCGTGAACGTGGACGCCGGCGCGTACTCGTCCACCATCACCCTGTCGCTCTTCGAGTGACCCGTCGCGGCCGGGGGACGCACTCCCTCGGCCGCGATCCCACCACGGCCGACGCGGCCGGGCCCGCCCGCCCGGCCGCGTCGTGCTTCCCCCGTGCGACCATGAGGTTCTGATGACTGCTCCGCGCCGCTCCGCCGCTCCCCGCCGCCCGCTCCTCCCCGCGCTGCTCGCGCTGGTCGTCGCCCTCCTCGGCGTGGGGGTCGCCCCGGCGGCCGTCGCGGCCGACGGAGCGATCACCTGGGCGGTCAGCCCCTCCACCGACGGCGTCCCCGACAAGCGCGCGTGGGTCGAGCTCGAGCTCGCCCCCGGCACCAGCGCCTCGGACGAGGCGGTCGTGCGGAACCTCAGCGACCAGCCCGTGACCTTCAGCATCACCAGCGCCGACGGCTACTTCACCGACACCGGCCGCTTCAACATGCTCAACTCCGACCAGGAATCGGTCGACGCCGGGCTGTGGATCTCCGCCCCCGAGACCGTGACCGTCGATCCGGGCAGCAGCGGCGTGGTGCCGTTCACCGTGACGGTCCCCGACAACGCCACCCCCGGCGACCACGCCGCCGGCATCGCCGCCTCCGTGCTCTCGCAGGGCACCGAGGCGGGAGGCGCGAACGTCGGAGTGGAGAGCCGCATCGGCTTCCGCGTGATGACCCGCGTGACCGGCGAGGTGACCCCCTCCTTCTCCGTCGAGGACCTGGCCAGCGACTACCGCCTCTCCTGGAACCCGTTCCAACCCGGCTCCCTCTCGCTCGTCGCCGACGTGGTGAACACCGGCAACGTGCGCCTGCTGCTCGACGGCACGGCGAGCGCCCAGGGCGCCACCGCCCCCGTCGTCGCGGCCGACGCGCCCCAGCAGGAGCTGCTGCCCGGCGACCGGCGCAGCGTCTCGGTGCAGCTCGACGGCATCTGGCCCCTCTTCGGAGTCGGCGCCGACCTGACCATCGCACCGACCGTCGCCGCCGCCGATCAGGAGCCGGTCGCCACCGCTCCCGTGACGGAGTCGATCACGGTCGCCGCCGTGCCGGTCCCGCAGCTGCTCGTGATCCTCGGCGTCGCCCTCATCCTCGCGGCGCTGCTCGCCGGGCGCTCGCGCTCGCGCCGCCGCATCGCCGCCCTGGTGCAGCAGGCCAAGGAGGAGGGCCTGCGCGAGGGCGCGCGCGTCTCCTCCTGAGCCCCCCCCTCCGTCAGCGCGGTGAGGCCCAGCTCGGCCGACATCGGCTCCAGGGCGCCGTTGATGACGCCGGTGTCGTAGCCGAAGAGGAGGCCGCCGAGGG